>NZ_CP114910.1:625107-937661 GCF_027497395.1 Solwaraspora sp. WMMA2080
AAGTGCAGACCGATCGGACGTTCGGGATCGCCGCGGTGGCGGATGGCCGGGGTCGCGGAACCATCGCCTGCCGGGTCGGGCCCGGTCGCGTCGACGGGGCCGGCTTCGGTCGCGTCGGCGATGGCTCGGCCGGGGTCGGTGCCGGTGATGCGGCCGGTGCCGGCGGCGCGGCCTGGATCGCCGCTCGGATCGCCGCTCGCGGCGCGGACGGCGGAACGCTCGGCCCGGCGGTGCAGGTGCCGGCGGGACAGTACGGCCATCGGGCTCTCCTGACAGTGGTGTCCGATCCACTGCGGTGCGGCACGGGTGCGCGGATGCGCCGGTCAGGTGGCGCGGATGGGGGGATCGGCGGTGGTGGAACCGGGTCACGTCGGCCGGACGGCCGGACGGGGTGCCGGGTCGACCGATTTCCTGCCGGGTGTGGGGAAGTAGTGTGGGGACGGGGAGGGCAACCCCCGTCCCCACCATCAGTTGCTTTCACGCACGAGCGGTTTGGCGTCCAGGTCGTGCGTGACGCGCGGGAGCCGGGCCACGCGAGTGGCTCTGGATCCACCTCCTCTCCCGGGTGGTGTCTGCAGCTGCCGGCGGAGTCCGGGCTGGCCCGCCACCAGCTGTACGACCGGTAGTGGTGTGCTCCACCGGGGCGGCGGGGCACGGCAGGTACGGTGTACTCTCACGTGTTGCAACATCCATCGATGGAAGCGCTCCCATCGACGTTGGTTCTGGACTGTAGTCTCCGTCACGGGTTTGTGAAAGACCCAAAACGAGATCGAAACATGTTGGTGGCGTGAGTGAGTCCGGCCGCGCCCGACCATCGCTGATGAATTCCCTGCTCAATGCGGGTTCGTCTGGGTTCTCCGGTGGGTTGTCAAAGGTTGCCACTTGCTGCGGGAGCGCTCCCATGTAACACTGTCGACCATCGCAGGTGGGAGCCAACAGACCACGCGACAGCGGCAGCCGAGGGCATCCGACCCCGTGTCGGTACGGCGCCACGCAGTGAACCGGAGCCGCCGGTCCGGCGCTCTCCGTCGTATGCAGACCCCGGTCCGGGACGGGTCACACCCATCCGGCGCCTGGCGTCCGACGCGCTGCTCCACGACATCGCCCACCGCGCCCAAGGCGCCAAGCCGAGGTGTACCTCACTGCCTCGGCCTGGTTCGCGAGGAGAACCCCGCACATGAGATTGACCGCGACGAGACAGCGGCTGGCAATGCTCGCCGCTGGCGTGATGGTCGTCGGAGGTGTCGCCGCCGTCCCCGGCGTCGCCAACGCGGCCACCGCCTGCGACGTCGTCTATTCGACCAACGACTGGAACAACGGCTTCACCGCCAACGTGACCATCGAGAACCTCGGTGATCCGCTCACCGGGTGGACCCTGCGCTTCACGTTCCCGGGCGGCCAGCGGGTCACCCAGGGCTGGTCGGCCAACTGGACCCAGTCCGGCAACGTGGTGACCGCGACCAACGCCGCCTGGAACGGCAATCTGGCCACCGGTCAGTCAACCAACATCGGCTTCAACGGCTCGCACACCGGCTCCAACCCCCGGCCGACCTCGTTCTCCATCAACGGTGTGACCTGTAACGGCGCGTCGGAGAACCAACCGCCCACGGTCGGTTTGACGGTGCCGTCGGGGCCGTTCATCGCGCCGGCCGACGTCCCGCTGACCGCGACCGCCAGCGACGCCGACGGCACCGTCGACCGGGTCGAGTTCTACCGCAACGGGCTGCTGGTCAACACCGACACGACCAGCCCGTACCAGTACGTCATGGAGGACCTGCCCGCAGGCAGCTACACCGTGCAGGCCCGGGCGTACGACAACGCCGGCGCCAGCGCCACCGCCGAGCGGGCGTTCACCGTCAGTCCGGCCTCTGGACCGAGTCTGATCGCCACCCCGTCGTCGGTGAGTGTCAACGAGGGCGGCAGCAGCAGCTTCAACCTGCGGTTGAGCTCGGCGCCGAGCGGTAATCTGCCGGTCAGCCTTGCGATCTCCGGCGACAACAGCATCACCCGGTCGCCGTCGTCGGTCACCCTCACCCCGAGCAACTGGAACACCGGGGCGACGGTCACCGTGTCGGCCGCCGAGGACAGCGACACGGTCAGCGGCACGGCCACGATCACCGCCACGGCGAGTGGCCTGGCGCCACTGGCCATCGTGGTCACCGAGATCGACAACGACTCGCCCGGCGGCGACAACGAGTACATCGAGCGCTTCCTGGAGCAGTACGGAAAGATCAAGAACTCGGGTTACTTCAGCCCCGAGGGCGTGCCCTACCACTCCATTGAGACACTGATCGTCGAGGCCCCGGACCACGGCCACGAAACCACCTCCGAAGCTTTCAGCTTCTGGATCTGGCTGGAGGCCAACTACGGCCGGGTCACCGAGAACTGGGCGCCGTTCAACAACGCGTGGACCGTGATGGAGCGGTACATCATCCCGGGCACCGCCGACCAGCCGACCGCGGGTGTCCCCGGCACCCCGCAGTACGCTGCGGAGTACCTGCGCCCCGACCAGTACCCGTCGCGGCTGAACCAGAACGTTCCGGTCGGCACCGATCCGCTGCGCAACGAGCTGCAGTCGGCGTACGGCACCGGCGAGATCTACGGCATGCACTGGCTGCTCGACGTGGACAACGTCTACGGCTACGGCCGCTGCGGTGACGGCACCACCCGACCCGCGTACATCAACACCTTCCAGCGCGGCCCGCAGGAGTCGGTCTGGGAGACCGTCCCGCAGCCATCCTGCGACACCAAAGCGCACGGCGGCCCGAACGGCTACCTGGACCTGTTCATCGCCGAGGACAACGCCCCGGCGTCGCAGTGGAAGTACACCAACGCCCCGGATGCCGACGCCCGCGCCATTCAGGCGGCCTACTGGGCGCTGGTCTGGGCCGAGGAGCAGGGCAACGAGAGCGCGGTCGCGGCCACCGTCGCGAAAGCCGCCCGGATGGGCGACTACCTGCGCTACGCGATGTTCGACAAGTACTTCAAGCGGATCGGCAACTGTGTCGGCCCATCCAGCTGCCCGGCCGGTACCGGTAAGGACTCCGCGCACTACCTGATGTCCTGGTACTACGCCTGGGGTGGCGCCACCGACACCTCGGCGGCCTGGTCGTGGCGGATCGGCTCCAGCCACAACCACTTCGGCTACCAGAACCCGTTCGCCGCCTGGGCGCTGACCAACGTGCCGGAGCTGCGGCCGCGCGGCGCCACCGCGGTGCAGGACTGGACCGAGAGCTTCGACCGGCAGATGGAGTTCTACCAGTGGCTGCAGTCCGCTGAAGGTGCCATCGCCGGCGGTGCCACCAACAGCTGGAACGGCTCCTACGCCCAGCCTCCGTCGGGCACCCCGACCTTCTACGGCATGTACTACACGGAGCACCCGGTCTACCACGACCCGGGCAGCAACGAGTGGTTCGGCATGCAGGTCTGGTCGCTGCAGCGGGTGGCCGAGGTCTACTACGTGACCGGCGACGCCCGGGCCAAGCAGATCCTCGACAAGTGGGTGCCGTGGGCCATCTCGCACACCGAGATCGGCACCGGCGGGGACTTTGCGATCCCGTCGACCATGGAGTGGACCGGCGCGCCGGACACCTGGAACCCGAGCAACCCCGGTGCCAACAACAACCTGCACGTCGAGGTCGTCGGTACCGGTCAGGATGTCGGCGTGGCCTCGGCCTACGCCCGGACCCTGATGTGGTACGCGGCCGCCTCCGGCGACACCGAGGCCCGCGACACCGCCAAGGGCCTGCTGGACGCGTTGTACGCCAACGCCGACGCGCAGGGCTCCTCCACCGTGGAGACGAGAGGTGACTACCGTCGCTTCGACGACGTCTACAACGCCTCCACCGGGCAGGGTCTGTACATCCCGAACGGCTGGTCGGGCACCATGCCCAACGGCGACACGATCGAGCCGGGCGCGAGCTTCCTGGACATCAGGTCGTTCTACCTGGACGACCCGGACTGGCCGAAGGTTGAGGCGTACCTCAACGGTGGGCCGGAGCCGGAGTTCCGCTACCACCGGTTCTGGGCACAGGCTGACCTGGCGATGGCCTACGCCGACTTCGGTCACCTGTTCCCGAACAACTGAGACCGGTGTCCGGGTGGGCGGCCGGCCCCGCCCACCCGGACACCTCCACCGCGATCCATCACCTGAACCAACACCTACGTACCGCCGCCCCACCAAACGGTCCGGCACCGCCTGACGGCGCCGAACCTCCGCAGACGGCCTGATACCCACGGTCAGGCCCGCCCGTGGTGGGTCGGCCGGGATTGGCCAACGCAGCGATCCCGGTCGGCCCACCACATCCTTGTGTTCGTCGGCTGACGTCAGCCCCGGTAGCACCGCCAGCTGTACGCGTCCCGACGACTGCCGGCCTCGGCGACGACCGGCTCGCCGTATCGACTGGCGCAGGCGCGTCGGACGTCGAGGTCTCGGTCATGAGGGGTCCACGGCCGGACGCACTCCCATTCGGTGCCGTTGCCCGGCCACTCGCGCGGCCACGCCATCCACCCGCCGCCGTGCTCCTGCTTGCAGTAACTGTCCAGCATGCCACGGAGATCGTCGCTGTTGTCCGGGCCGAGCAGCACCGGCTCGCCGCCGCCCGGCGGTGCGGCGCTGGACGCCGGCGGGTCGTCCGATGGGGGCGGGGGAGGAGCCGGGTCCGACGCGGGCTGCTCGGGGGGCACGGCCGGCGGGTCGGCCTGGCGCACCTCGGGTGACTCCCCGTTGTCGCCGGCGGCCGGCGAGGTGTCGGTGACCTCGGCCGTGACCGTCGCGGTAGGGGCGCTTTCCGGGGTCGCGGTGGGGGTGGTCGGCGAGCCTGTCGAACTCGCCGGGTTCCACAACAGTCCGTTTCCGGAGACGAACGGCGCCGAGCACAGCAGCGCCACTGCGGCGACCGAACCGGCGGCCACCACCCAGCCGTACCGGCGGGCCAGCGCGATGAACCGGTCCGGCTCGTCCGGTGGCGCGCTCCGGGACGGTGCCGGCGCGGTCGCTGCCGGTCCAGATGCGGTGCCGGCCGGTCCCGTCGGTAGTTGTGCCGGGGCGGCGGTCAGGCCCGCGACAGCGGCGGCCGCGGGTCGGACGGCTGCGGGGCGTACCACCGGCTGCTCGACCGTCGGTTCGTCGAACGCGTCGGCCGAGCGGTTCGCGTCGGCCGATAGCTGGACGACTGGCTGCTCGACCGTTGGCTGCTCGACCGTCGGTGCGTCCGGAACCGCCGGGCCCGGCGGCCGACCGCCAGGCAGGGCCTTCAGCTCGACGGTCGGCTGCGTGAGGGCACCGTCCGCAGCGGAGTCGCTGCGTCTGGCGCCGCGAGCGGAGTCAGCAGGTTTCTCGGCCACGGGAACGCCTGCCTCCTTGTGCGGATGCGGTCGGGACAGCGTGTCACTCTAGTCACATCAGCACCGGCCCGGGTCGTACGGGAGGCCGATTCGTCACCGTAGGTCGGCCGGTACCGGACGGCGTATCCCCGGGTGCCCGGCCGGAAGCGACCGGCGGAGCACCCACCAGCTCACCGCCAGGCAGGCGGCGACCAGCGGCCAGGCTAGCGCGACCCGTAAGGCGGCCAGCGCCATCGCCTGGTCGGCGAGATAGAGCGGGACGAAGACGGCCACCCGGGTCACGTACTGCCCGACCCAGACCCAGCTGGCCCGGCCGTACGCCCGCAGCAGCGCCGGATCCCGGCGCCACCCGGTCCGTTGACCCAGCACCGCTCCCACTACCACGCCGAGCAGCGGCCGCCGGACGACGATGCTGAACGCCCAGGCCAGTGCGCTCGCCGCGTTCGACAGCAGCTGCACCAGGAAGAAGTCGGACGCCCGCCCGGTGCGTAGCGCGATCACCGCGGCGACGCAGACGGCGAGCAGCCCGATCAGCACCGACCGGGGTCGATCACCACGCCGTAGGCGTACCCCGGCGATCACCACGCCGACCGTGACCGCGCAGCACACGCCGACCCAGATCGACTCTCCGCCGGCCACCCATCCGACGCCGAACGCCACTGCTGGCAGCGTGGCGTCGATGGCGCCTCGTCGCCCACCGAGCAGTTGCGCCAGTGACTCCGCCTGGGTGTCGTCCGATGTACCGGTCACCGTCCGCCTTCCGCCGCCGTCCTTAGGTAAGGCTAACCGTTTACTGCGGTGTTCGCGGTGGCGGCTGTACGTCGGCGACGCTCCCAGCGCAGTGGACCGGGGTCCAGCGACCAGATCACCCGCTGCCACCACGGCCGCCGGGCACGCAGCGCCGCCACCCAGACGGTGGCGTAGCCACCGGCGCGCCGGGCCTGCTCGTCGTCGGTCTGCCCCGGTGCGAAGCTGGCGAGGTTGACCAGCTCGGCCAGCGGGTCGAGCCGGGGCAGTGCCGCACCGTCCGGCAACGCCCGACCGTGTCCGGCCACCTCGCTGGCGGACATGTGCCCCCCGGCCGGGTGACCAGCCAGCCGGAGCGCGTCGACCACCTCGAGCCAGGCCCCGCAGACCCGGTGCGCGGGCAGGCCGCTGTCGAGTCGCCGGTCGCGTAGCCGGCGACGCAGCAGCAGGACGACGCCGGCCCATCCGGCCGCGCCGGCCCCGGCCACCGTCGCCGCGACGACGCCGAGCAGCCAGCCGGACGGCCGACCGCCCGGCGGTGCGGAGGCCGCCGAGGGCGGTGTCGACGGCGTCGGGTCGACCGTCGGTAGCACGGACGGCGCCACAGACGGCGTCGGCTCGTCCGGTGCCGGCCGGAACTCCTCCTCGATCGGGCGCGGCGTACTGTCCGGTCGGGGCAGCGGATCGAACGGCACCCAACCGACACCGGAGAAGAGCACCTCCGGCCAGGCCACCGCGTGCCTGCCGTGCACCGTCGCGTCACCGGACGGCACCACGAACCCGACGACCACCCGGGTGGGTAGCCCCATCAGCCGGCTGAGCAGCGCGTAGGCAGCGGCGAACTGCTCGGAGGTGCCCTGCTGGCCGCCGGCGTCGCGCGGCCCGAAGAGGAAGAAACCCAGATTCGGGTACGCATGCCCGCTCGGCGCGTCGGCGACAAGCTGGTAGTGGTCGGCGAGGAACTGCTCGACGGCCAGCGCCCGCTGGTACGGCGCACCGTTGTCCCGGGCGAGCTGCTGGGCGAGCCGACGGATCTCCGCCGGCACCCCGTCAGCCACCCGCAGGGTCCGGGCCACCGACTCCCCGGCCGGCACGTCTGCGGTGGTCAGCGCGTTCAGCGGTGGTCGACGCGGCACCGAGTCGACGGCGTACGTGACGCCGGGAGTGAGACCCTCGGGGTGCAGCAAGGTGCTGCTGGCCCGGTCGTAGGCCACCCGGACGCCGTCGACCCGTACCGGGGCGGTGATCGCGGGCAGCAGCCGGCCGGACAGCTCGGCCACGGTGATCTCCTGGCGTACTGCGTCTGTCGACGAGGCGTCGGTTCGCGACGCCGCAGCGTCCTCGACCGGCGGCAGCACCCGGCCGGCGTTGCGATAGGTCCCGCCGACCCGCCAGGTGACGCCGTCGTAGTCGTGCAGCACGGCCAGAGTCAGCCGTAGCGCACCGTCTGCGGTCGGACGCGGGCCGGCCCCGGAGGCTTGCGGCCCGTCCACGGCCGGAGGCGGTGACGCGCCGACCCGCAGGTCGAACAGCGGCTGATCGGGATTGAGTGCCCAACCGGAGATCCTGATCAGGGGATTCTCGTCGAGGATTTCCACCTGCGGTGGTGCGACGTAGCGGCGTGGGTCGACGTCGGTCGTCGCGATCCGGGCCACCACCCACGGGGCGCTCACCGCCACCAGCAGCAGTACGGTGGCCGCGCCGGCGAACGACACCGCCGCCGTCCGCAGCCGTACCGTCGTCAGCGCGCCACCACCGCCACCGCTGCGCGGCCCGGACGGCTGGTTGACCGTTGCCGCCGACCCGCTCCGCCGGGCAGCGGGTGCCGGCGCCGCGGTGACCAGCAGCCCGACCGCCGCCGCCGCGACGAACAGCAGCGCCGGCCACCGGGCCGGCTCGGCGTTCGGCCCGACCACGAACGCCGCCGCGCCGAACAGCAGCAACGGCGGCAGGCAGCCGAGCAGCATGCGCCGGGCCCGCACCGCGAGCTCGGTCGCGGTGAAGCCGGCGAGCCAGCTGGCCACGACCGGAACCACCACCGTGTCCGGCACCGCCTCCATCGGGATCATCGCGGTCAGCAGCCGGGGAACCCCGTTCGCGGCGGCGTCGGCGAGCAGCCGGGTCACCGGGCCGGCCAGCTCCGCCCGGTCCGCCGCCCACCATCCGGCGGCCAGCAGGTAGCCACCCATCAGCAGGACGGACAGTGGAGCCACCTGCCAGTTCGGCAGCCGCCGGGCGCACGTGCCGACCAGCACCGCCGCCGCGCCGGCACCGGCGATCAGCCAGCTGGCCGCCGCCCCGTCGTAGATTCGGCCGAGCAGGACCGCGGCTGACCCGGTCATCGCGATCAGCGCCGCCGCCACCGCACCGAGACGCGCCAGCCCGGTCGTCCGGTCACCGGTCACCGGTCACCTGCCGCATCCCAGCCGGCGGCGAAGCTGACACCGTCGGCCGCCTCGACGAACAGCACTCCGGCCAGCCCGGTCGGGGCACCCAGCGCCGGTGCCCCGCCTGCCGACGGGTCGACGGCGCCGGTGATCCGGCCGACCAGAATGATCGCGAAGACTGCGCGCAGCGCACCGATGCGGGCGACGGCATCCGGATCACCGGTGCCGGCCAGATAGACCAGCGTGTCGCCGGGCCGTTGCTGGCGCAGCTGGTCGCAGACCTGTCGGACCGGGTCCTCGCCGGTCAGCCGGTCGGTCCCGGCCAGCGTGACCTCGGCCAGCCGGTCCAGCGGGTGCCGACTCGGCGTGCCGTCCGGCGGCGGCTGGTCGACGACCATCCGCAGCAGCACCGGAAGGTCGGCCCGGGTCGCCGCGTCGACCACCGACGCCGCCGCCTCACAGGCCGACTCGAACGTCGCCGACGCCCCGTCGGCGTGGTCGTGGTACGCGACCGTCCGGTTGTCCAGCAGCACCACCAGCCGGGGCATACTGGTGTCGACGTGTTCCCGCACCATTAGCTGGCCGATCCGGGCGCTGGTCCGCCAGTGCACCCGGCGTAGTTCGTCGCCGACGACGTACTCCCGTAAGGAGTCGAAGGTGATGCTGCCGTGCGGTACCCGGTCGATCCGGCCGTCCAGGCTGCGGGCGATCCCGGCCGGCACCGCGCGCAGTGGATGCATCTGCGGCCGGACCCATACCCGGACCGGTTCGCCGTCCGCGCGTGCGACGGCGACCAGGCCGAACGGGTCGCGCCGGAGCACCCGCAACGGGCCGACCGGGAGCACGCCCCGGCGATCGGTGGGTACCGGATAGCGCACCGTGGTCGTGGCGCCGGAGCGCAATCGGGCCAGCGGCACCGGAATCCACCGCCGGCCGCACCGTTCCTCGGCGAGGACGCTCGCCGCGCCCCAGCGCCGAAGGTTGCCGACCTGCAGCGTCACGGTGCACACGTCGCCGCGGTTCACCCGGTCGGGTTCGACGGTACGGCGTACCGACAGCCGGGGCTGCCACAGCGCGTAGCCGGCCGCATAGCCGACCACCGTCAGACCGGCGGTGCCGAGCAGCGCGAGCTCCGGATAGCCGAGCACGGACCCGACGGCGGTGAGCAGCGCGGCGGTGACGCCGAGGCCGAGACAACGGGCGGTGACGTTCATGGGCCGGTCGGCTCAGACCCCGGCCGCTGCCGGCTGGCCGGCCGGCAGCGGCACCGGGACCGACCGGACCACGTCGGCGAGCACCTCGGCTGCCGTGACGCCGCGCAGTTGGGCGTCCGCGGTGAGTAGCAGCCGGTGCGCGAAGACCGGCTCCAGCAGGGCCTTCAGATCCTCGGGCAGCACGAACCCCCGGCCGCCGATCAGCGCGTACGCGCAGGCCGCCCGGGTCAGGGCGATCACCCCGCGTGGACTGACCCCGACCCGGATCTGCGGGTGTGTCCTGGTCGCGGCCGCCAGCCGCACCGCATACCCGTACAACGGGTCGGCGATGTGCACCCGCTGCGCCAGTTGGATGAGCCGGCCGACGGTGGCCGTGTCGGTCACCGGCTCGAGTGCCTCAGGGGACCGCAGGGTCGCCCCGCGCAGCACCTCGATCTCGGTCTGCTCATCGGGGTAGCCGACCGACAACCGGACCAGGAACCGATCCAGCTGGGCCTCCGGAAGCCGGTAGGTGCCGTCCATCTCGACCGGGTTCTGGGTGGCCACCACCAGAAACGGCCGGGGCACCGGATGCCGGACCCCGTCCACTGTGACCGTGCGTTCCTCCATCACCTCCAGCAGCGCCGACTGGGTCTTGGGTGAGGCGCGGTTGATCTCGTCGGCGATGACGATGTTGGCGAACACCGGGCCGGGATGGAACTCGAACCCCTGGGTGGACTGGTTGAAGATGGTCACCCCGGACACGTCGGCGGGCAACAGGTCGGGGGTGAACTGGATCCGACGCCAGTGGCCGTGCACCGTGGCGGCGACGGCCCGTGCCAGGGTGGTCTTACCCACCCCCGGCACGTCCTCCAGCAGGACGTGGCCCTGCGCGAACAGGGCCGTCAGGGTCAGTCGCACCACCTGCGGTTTGCCCAGCACCACGGTGGAGATCTCACCGGCCAGTCGAGCGGCGGTCGAGGCGAAGCCGGTCACCTCGTGGGGCGTCAGCTGGGTGGTCGTGGTCACTGCGGCTGGTCTCCTCGCCGGGGTGGATCGGTGGCTGCCCAGGTGGGCGGGGTCAGCAGGTGGGCAGCTGGTTCAGGTCGTCGCCGCCGGCCAGGTTCAGCCAGGCCCACGGGATGTAGTTCTTCCCGCTGTACTCCACCCGGATCCACCAGGTGCTGGCCTTACCGCCGTTGTAGATCCAGGCGTCGACGTGCCCGCCCTGGCGGCGGCACAGCGCGGTCAGTCGGGTGCCGTCGGGCACCCAGCCGACCTGGCGGCTGTTGTCCTGCTCCGGCACGGCGAAGATCTCGTTGCCGTTGCGACCGGGAACGTCGTCGTCGCAGTAGGTGCGTTGCCCGCCGTCCGGACCGTTGACGCAGGTCGCGATGCCGTACAGGTCCGCGGTCGCCCGGCTGTGGGTGGCGGTGCCGGTGCCGGCCGCGTTGCTGGCCCGGACGGTGAACCGGTAGGACCGTCCCGGGTAGAGTCCGCCGACCCGGATGCTGTTGCAGCTGCCGGTGACGGCCGCCGCGCCGTCGGCCGCCGCGCTGCAGCTGACGTTCCCGCCACCGGCGTCCACCGAGAAGCTCAGGGTGACCGCGTTGGTGCCGGCGGTGGCACCGGTGACGGTGACCTTCGGCGCGGCGACGGTACGGGCCGTCGTACTCACCGACGGGCCGTCACCGGCCTCGTTGACCGCATGCACCGAGACCGTCACATCGGCCCCGTCGCCCAGCCCGGTCAGGGTGACGACGGTGCCGTCGGCAACCTCGGTGCGCTGGTCGCCGGCGGTCACCACGTACCCGGTGACCGGACGCCCGTTGTCCGGTGCCGGCGACCAGCCGACCCGCAGGGCACCCCGCTGGTCGGCCACGGTGGTCGCCTCGACCGCCGCCGGCTCGCCGGGGGCCGTGTAGGGCACCACCGAGTTGCTCAACGGCGACGCTGTCGAGTTGGCTCCCTGGTCGCTGACCGCGACGACGGTGAACGCGTACTGCGTGCCGTAGTCGAGCGAGCCGGGCGGGAGGACCAGCTCGGTGCCGGAGACGTCGCCGACCGGGGCGGTGGCCTCGGCCGATACGGCGGTGACCGTGTAGCCGGCGATGACGTTGCCCTGGCCGTCGGCGGCCGGCCAGCTCACCGCGACCGAGCCGTCCGCGCGGGCCTGCGCGGTGACGTTCACCGGGGCGTCGGGCACCTCAGCGGTGGGAACGACCGGGTTGGACTCCCGCTCGGGCCCCGCGCCCTCGGCGTTGACCGCGTGGACCGAGAACCGGTACGTCTCGCCGTTGACCAGCCCGGTGACCTCGAACGACCGTTGGTTGGCCCCGACCTCGAAGCTGCGGCCGTCGCCGGTGACCACGTACCGCTGGATGCTCGCGCCGTTGTCGGCCGCCGGCTGCCAGCTCACCCGCACGGTGGTGTCGCCGGCTGCCGCGCTGACCGCGCGGGGCGCACCCGGCCGGCCGACCGTCGGCTTCGGCGGTGGTGGCGGTGGCGGTGGCTCCGGCGGTGGGTCACCGCCGAGGATGTCGTTGGCGTACTTGTCGACCTGCCGGACCTCGTGGGCGTCGGTGACGACCCGGGCGGTGGCCGCGTCGGGCGCGTTGATGAACAGGTGGTTCTCCCGGACCTCCAGGTCGAGCGGGCCGGCGGTCTCGGTGACGTCGATCGACGCAAGCAGCGCCCCCGCCCCGTCGAACGCGAGGATCTCCCGGCTGCGTTCGTCGGCGCAGTAGACCCGGCCCGCCCAGCTGACGGCGGGACGGAGCGCGGATCCGCTGCCCGGCACCGACAGCTGCCGGACCCCGTCGTCGTCGACCAGGACGATGCGTCGCCGTTCGGGCACGGTGACCGCGACCAGGCTGCCGGTCGTGCGGGCCGGCAGGACGCCCGGACCGTCCAGGTCGAGCGGCACCTCGTGGCGGTCCCCGCCGCGCAACAGGGTCAGCGCGCCGGCCGTCCGGTTGAGCACCGCGACGCCGTCGTCGAGCGCGGAGATGGCCAACTCGTTGCTGGGCGGGGCGACCGCCACGGTCCGGATCCGGGTCGGCCCGGCGGTTTCGTCGGTGGCGTCCGCATCCTGCCCGGCGGCGGCCGGCTGGGGGATCGACGAGTCGAAGACGGCCTCCGCCGAGCCCTCCGCCGAGCCCTCCGCCGAGCCCTGCGTCGGGTCGCTCGGCAGCGGCGCTGCGGTGATCGCCGAGACGGTGCCCTCGCTCGGCACTGCGATCCACAGCCGACCGGCGCCGTCGAAATGTCCACCGGCGATCCCCGGCGGGTAGCGCACCGGGTCGCCGACGGGCCGCAGTGACCTGGGGTCGATCTGGCGAACCACGCCCTGGACGGCGTCGATGACGAAGGCCGCGTCGCCCTGCATCGCCACGCTCACCCCGAACCCGGTCGTGCTCTGGACGGTCGCGCCGACCTGCAACGTGGCGAGATCGAGCGAGCTGACCTTGCCGGTGGCCAGTTCGCGCAGGATCAGGAACTGGTCCGTCTGCAGCACCTGAGTTTGGCGGCCCTGTGCGTCGGCGACCTCGACCCGGGTGTCGACCCGCCCGGTGAGCCCGTTGACCCTGGCCAGCTCGCTGCGGGCGGAGCTCCACAACCAGGAGCTCGCGTCGTAGCCGGCCGCCGCGTGGTCGGCCGCGCCGAGCCCGAGCACGGTGAGCCCCATGCCGACGACGAGCGCGGTGACCGTGCCGACGGTCACCAGCGTGCCGCGGCCGCGGCGTCGTCGGCCGTCAGGGCTGGGGCCCCGCCGTGTGCCGCCGCCGGCTGTGCCGCCGGCTGTGTTGCCGTCGCCCGTGGTGCCGTCGCCCGTGGTGACCACAGTAGGTCGCCTTCCGCCCGTCGGTCGTATGGTGTCCGTCGCCCGTATAGTCGGTCGTCGCCGGCCCGGGGCCGCTCCCGACGCTGGGCCGGAGGCCATCCTAAGGGGCCGTCACGCTGACCGGAAACCGCTCTGGCAGCCCCTGTGGACAACGTCGGACGGGATTACCGAAGAACTGCTCGGAAATTCATGTTTCCGCTGATCAACATGGAGTTTTTCGACTAGTCCGGGTCGGCTGTCCGACGGTCGGTGCAGACCTGGTCCGAGGGGACGTACTCGTCGGCGGAGTAGACGGCGAGCACCGCGAAACAGTAGTCGAGTTCGGGATTCAACCCGTTGACGGTGAATACGGTCTGGCCGGGATTGACCGTGGCAAGTGCGCCGAGTTGTTGTCCGCTGCGGCCACTTGCGACGATGAACGGCACCGTTCCCGCGGTCGGGTCGGACCAGGCCAGCGTCACGGCCGTGGTGTCGTCGGTCAGCCGCAGGGCGGTCGGCGGGTCACCGGCCGCGGTGCGGTCCGACCCCGGACGCCCCGGCCCGGTCGGTGTGGTGGTCCGCCCGTCGAGCAGGACGGTGACGCCCACGATGACCACGACCACGGCGGCGATGACCGCGGCGGCTGCGGCGCCGACCGCGACGACGACCGGTAGGGACCGCGACGGTGCCGCAACGCTGGCGGCCGGTCCGGTCCCGGCGGCGGGTAGCGGTAGCGGTCGATCGACGGCGGTTGTCGCCTCCCGGTCGGAAGCCGGAGGCGTCGGTGCCGGTGGTGCCGGTGGTGCCGGCTGGGCCGGTGGTGCTGGCTGGGCCGCTGGTGCCGGCCGGTCTGGCTCGCGCTGAGCAGCGATGGAAGCCGGATCGGCCGGGGCGACCGGTGAGCCGGCCAGGTACTCCCGGGCGGCCCGGACCTGCCAGTGGTCGTCGCCGAGCTGCGCCGGGCCGGCGGCGGCGACTCGGGAGAAGTTGCGGCGGGCCTCATGCCGGTTGCCCAGTTCTTCGGCGAGCGTCGCGAGCTCGTACGCGATGGCCAGCATGACCGGCTCCCGGTCACCCAACCGTAGTTCGCCTGCTGCCAGCGACTCCTCCAACAGCCGCCGGGCGGCTGCCGGGTCGCCGGCCTCACGTCGGAGACGGGCCAGTAGGTGCGCAGTCCACAGAACCTCCGGTTCGTCCGCACCGAAGGCGTCACGGGCCGAGTCCAGCGCCCGCAGCAGGTATCCGCACGCGCCGGCGAGGTCGTCGCCGGCACGCATGGCGGCCGCGTTGTCGCGGACACCGACGAGGAGGGAAGGCTGGGCCACCTCGCCATGCTGCCGGGTGCCGTCGGTCCACCCTGCCCCGGGGTACCCAACGGCAACATCGGGAGTCTGGATCCAAGTCCACGGATCTACTGTCTGTCCGTCCGATGTGACCTGAGTCACCGGATTGTTTCGGCGGATCTGGCCATGTTGCCGGTTGCCGTCGGAAGCCGGGCAGTTGCCCTGGTTCTGCCCGCACCGGGTTGGCGTTATTGGTCGACAGAGTTCACACGGTCGTAACTGATCGCCGCTAAGTTTCTCCGAAGAGTGACATTGATTGATGCGGAATATTCGCTCTGAGCTGCCGCAACGGTGGATCCTCCGGCGGTCAGCATCGAATCCGGGACCACTGCTCACGAAGCGGGAGTCTGATGAGTACTGCAGTCGACATGCGTGACCTGGTGATCGCCTACACCCCCTGCGGCGAGGTCGAGTCGAGCCCACGCATCGCCAGCGCGGTCCGCCGGGGCGGCGGCACCGGCGTGCTCGACCTGGCCGGAACCCGGCCACAGGTCCTGCGCGCAGTGGAGCAGCTGGCCGCCTGGTCGGACGGACCCATCGCGGTCCGCGTCCCGGCGAGCTGTCCGGCCTCGGTGGACGACGTCGAACGGCTCGCCCCCGGCCAGATGGAGCTGGTGGTCGTCACTGGCGAGCTGCCGTGGGACCTGTCCGGACTGGTGACCCGTTACCGCGTACTCGCCGAGGTGACCAGCCTCGCCGCGGCCCGGACCGCGGCGGCGGCGGGTGTGCACGGGCTGATCGCCTGCGGCATGGAGTCCGGTGGTGAGGTCGGCGAGCTGAGCACCTTCGTCCTCGTCCAGCAACTCACCGCCGCCGACCTGGGCGTACCGGTCTGGGCGCTGGGTGGGATCGGGCCCTACACGGCGGCCGCCTGCGTGCTGGGCGGTGCCGCTGGCGTGGTGCTGGACAACCAGCTCGCCCTGATGCCCGAGTCGGACCTGCCGGCCGACGTACTGGCCGCGATCCGGCGGATGGACGGCTCGGAGAGCGTCCTGGTCGACGGCTACCGGGGGATCCCACGGGCTCCGCGCCGGCCGGGCGCGGCCGGTGTCCCCGCCCGCGCCGACCTGCTGCCGGTCGGCCAGGACGGCTGGCTGGCCGCCGAGTTCGCCGGCCGCTGGTCCGACACCGCGGCCGCGGTCCGTGGCATCCGCGAGGCGATCGTCGACGCGGCGACCGACGGCGCGGCGGCCGAGGTACTGCGCCCCGGCGGTCCGTTGGCCCGGGACCTCGGACTGCGGGTGCCGGTCGCGCAGGGCCCGATGACCCGGGTCAGCGACGAGGCCGGCTTCGCCGCCGCGGTCGCCGCCGACGGGGCGCTGCCGTTCATCGCGCTGGCACTGGCCACCGCCGAACGCACCGAGGAGATGCTCACCGACACCGCCGCCCGTATCGACGGACGGCCCTGGGGCGTCGGTGTGCTCGGCTTCGCGCCCGAGGAGATCCGTGCCGCCCAGCTCGACGTGATCCGGCGGATCCGCCCGGACTTCGCCATCATCGCCGGCGGCCGCCCACCACAGGCCAAGGAACTGGAACGGGAAGGGATCCGGACCTTCCTGCACGTGCCGTCACCGGGGCTGCTGCGCCAGTTCCTGCGCTCCGGTGCCCGCCGGTTCATCTTCGAAGGCGCCGAGTGCGGCGGCCACATCGGCCCCCGGGCCAGTTTTCCGCTGTGGGAGGCGCAGCTCGCCGTACTGGCCGAGCACCTGGCCGGCGCGACGCCGGAAGAGGCGGCCGAGATCCAGGTCTTCTTCGCCGGCGGCATCCACGACGACCGGTCGGCGGCCATGATCGCCGCGATGGTCGCCCCGCTGACCCGGCGAGGCGTGCGGGTAGGGGTGCTGATGGGCACCGCCTACCTGTTCACCGCCGAGGCCGTCGCGCACGGCGCGATCCAACCCACCTTCGCCCGGATGGCCCGGGAAGCGACCCGGACCGCGTTGCTGGAGACCGCACCCGGGCACGTGACCCGGTGCCTGCAGAGCGACTTCGTGGACGACTTCCATGCGCTGCGGGTCGAGCTCGAGTCCGCCGGCCTGGAGAACCGCCAGGTGTGGGAGCACCTCGAGCTGCTCAACGTGGGCCGGCTGCGGATCGCCAGCAAGGGCAAGCGACGCGACGGCGACGCGCTGGTGGACGTCGACGAGGCGGCCCAGCTCAGCGAGGGCATGTTCATGGCCGGTCAGGTCGCGGTGCTGCGGGAACAGGAGACCACCGTCGCGGCGCTGCACGGTACGGTCACCGACCAGGCGGTCGCCTTCCACACCGCCCGGTCCGAGCGGCTGCGGGCCGACTGGACCCCGGCCGAGCCGGCGGAGTCGGCGGAGCCGCTGGACATCGCCATCGTCGGCATGGCCTGCATGCTGCCGAAATCGCCGGACCTCGCCGCGTTCTGGCGTACCGTGCTGGACGGCGCCGATGCCGTCACCGAGGTGCCACCGCACCGGTGGAACCCGGACATCTACTACGCGCCCGAGGTCGGTCCCGGTCAGACCGGCCGGTACAGCGTCTCGAAGTGGGGCGGGTTCCTCGCCGAGGTGCCGTTCGACGCCATCGGGTACGGGATTCCACCGTCCGCCCTGGCCAGCATCGACCCCACCCAGCTGCTGGCCCTGGAGGTCTCCCAGCGGGCCCTCGTCGACGCCGGCTACACCCCGGGCCGCGACGGGGTGGACCACTCCCGCACCGGGGTGATCTTCGGAGCCGAGGCCGGCAGCGACATGGGGCACGCGCAGACGCTGCGGACCATGCTGCCGGCCTACCTGCCGGAGGTTCCCGGAGAGCTGGACGAGCAACTGCCGACCGTCACCGAGGACTCGTTCCCCGGCATCCTGGCCAACGTCATCGCCGGTCGGGTCGCCAACCGGCTCGACCTGGGCGGCCCCAACTACACCGTCGACGCGGCCTGCGCCTCGTCGCTGGCGGCCATGGACGCCGCCTGCAAGGAACTCGCCAGCGGCGGCAGCGACCTGATGATCTGCGGTGGCGCCGACCTGCACAACGGCATCAACGACTACCTCATGTTCACCTCGGCGCACGCGCTGTCTCCGACCGGGCGGTGCCGTTCGTTCGACAGCGCCGGTGACGGCATCGCGCTCGGCGAGGGCGTCGCCGCCGTCGTGCTCAAGCGACTGTCCGACGCGCAGCGCGACGGTGACCGCGTCTACGCGGTGATCAAAGGGCTCGGCGGGTCCAGCGACGGACGGGCCCTGGGCCTGACCGCGCCCCGGGCAGCCGGCCAGCGGCGGGCCCTGGACCGCGCGTACCGGCAGGCCGGGGTGTCGCCGGCGCAGGTCGGCCTGATCGAAGCACACGGCACCGGCACGGTGGTCGGCGACCGTACCGAGCTGGAGACGCTGACCACGGTGTTCAGCGAGGCGGGTGCCACGCCCGGCAGCTGCACTCTCGGGTCGGTCAAGTCGCAGATCGGGCACACCAAGTGCGTCGCCGGTCTGGCCGGTCTGATCAAGGCGACCCTCGCGCTGTACACCGGGGTCCGGCCACCGACCCTGCACGTGACCCGACCCAACCCGGCCTGGCACCCCGACCGGAGCCCGTTCGCCTTCGAGACCTCGGCGCGGCCGTGGGCGGCACCGGCCAGCGAACGCGTCGCCGGGGTCAGCGCCTTCGGGTTCGGTGGCACCAACTTCCACGCGGTGCTCAGCGCCTACGCCGACGCACCCGAACCGCGACACGCACGCGACGAATGGCCGGCCGAGCTGTTCTGCTTCCGGGCCGGCGACCGGGCCGGCACGCACCAGGCGATGCGGGCGCTGCTGGGCACCATCGACACCCGCGACGCGCTGGGCCGACGTTGGCGGTTGCGTGACCTCGCCGCCGCCCAGTCCCGCCAGGCTGAGAACCGGTCCGGCCCGGTGCAGGTCGCCATCGTCGCCAGCGACCTCGACGACCTGGCCGGACTGCTGCACCGGGCGATCGCCGGTGAGCACGATCCGGCGCGCGGGCTGTTCCAGCCGGCTGAGCCACCGGGCGCGGGCGGCAAGGTCGCCTTCCTCTTCCCGGGCCAGGGCAGCCAGCGCCCGGGCGCACTGGCCGACCTGTTCGTCAGCTTTCCCGAGCTGCGGCGGTTCCTGGACATCGGCCGCGACTACGTCGAACCGCTCTTCCCCCCGGCCGCGTTCGACCCCGAGTACGACCGGGGTCAACAGGACCGGGTCCGGGACACCCGGATCGCCCAGCCGGTGCTCGGCATCGGTGGGCTCGCCGTGCATCACCTGCTCGGTCGGCTGAACGTTCGGCCGGACCTGGCCGGCGGGCACAGCTACGGCGAACTGGTGGCGCTGTGCGTCGCCGGTGCCTTCGAGGACCGGACACTGCTCGAGCTGAGCCGCGAGCGCGCCGACGCCATCCTGGCGGCCGCCGGCGCCGATCCCGGCACGATGGCCGCGGTGGCGGCCACCGCCGAGCAGATCGGTGAGGTGCTGTCCGGCGCCGGGCTGGCCGGTGAGGTGGTGCTCGCCAACCACAACGGCCCGCAGCAGGTGGTGATCTCCGGCCCGACCCCGGCGGTGCGACGCGCGGTGTCCGTACTCAAGGAGAAGGGTCTGTCCGCCCGGCCGATCGCGGTGGCCTGTGCCTTCCACAGCCCGGTGGTCGCCGACGGGGTCACCGCCTTCAGATCCACCCTCGACGGGCATCCGGTGGCCGCACCCACCGTTCCCGTCTGGTCGAACAGGACCGCCCAGCCCTACCCGGGTGGTGCGGACCAGATCCGCGACGAACTCGCCGCGCAGATCGGTGCCCCGGTGCGGTTCGTCGACCAGATCGAAGCGATGTACGCCGCCGGGGCCCGCGTCTTCGTCGAAGCCGGCCCTGGCCAGGTACTCACCCGCCTGGTCGACGCCGTCCTGGGTGAGCGCCCGCACGTGGCGGTCGCCTGCGACGGTCGGCGGGCGGACGGACTGCGTGGTTTTCTCTGCGCCGTCGCCGAACTGGCCTGCGCCGGGGTTCCGGTGCAGACCGACTGGCTCTACCGCGGCCGGCGAGTCGCCGAGATCGCACCCGCTCCGCCGTCTCCCCGTCCGGTCTGGACGGTCGACGGTCAGCTGGTTCGCGACCAGCATGGCCGGCCGCTGCCCGGCGGCATGACGCCTCCCCGACAAATCAAGGAGCTGTCGATGAGTGCATCCACCGAGGCCGGAAACGGTCGTGGTCTCGGCAACGTGTCCGGAAACGATCCCGGCAACGACGTGGCGCATGTGTCCGGTAACGGCAACGGGGTCGCGCATGTGTCCGGCAACGGCAACGGACATGGCAACGGCAACGGGATCAGCCCTCTTACGTCTGCCGGTGCCCGGCACGTGCCCACAGCAGGCTACCGGGACGGGCGCGACGAACTGATCAGCGAATTCCTACGGACGAGCCGGGAACTGATCGCCTCTCAGCGGGACGTGATGCTGGCGTACTTCGGGGAGCGGCCACCAGCCGGCAACGGGTGGGCCGAGGCCGGAGTGTACCCGTCGATGATGGCCCAGCCGGCGATCGCCGCGCCGAGTAGCTACCCAGAGGTGGTCGTGCCGACCAGCACGCCCCCGGCGACCGACGTTGCGGCCATCCCGGCGTCGCCTGCCGAGACGACGGCTTCGGCGGCACCCGCCGTACAGGCTGCTCCGGCGGCACCCGCTGTCCAGCCCACCCCGGTGGTGCGCGAGTACGTGCCAGCGGAGCCGGCGGTCCGCGAAGCCGTCACCGCGCCGGTGACGGCCCCGACGGAGCCTGCGCCGAAGGCGAAGGTGACCGCGACGGTCGCGGTGCGGCCGGCGGCGTCGGTGGGGGTGGCGCAGTTCCAGGAGGCGATCCTGGAGGTGTTGAGTGAGCGGACCGGGTATCCGGTGGATCTGATCGAGTTGGATCTGGATCTTGAGGCGGATCTGAGTATCGATTCGATCAAGCGGGCTGAGGTTGCTGGTGAGGTGGCGACCCGGTTGCGGTTGTCGGTGGATGGTGACGAGTCGGAGTTGGAGGAGCTGGTTCGGGCGCGGACGGTGCGCACGATGGTGGCGTGGTTGGCCGAGAAGATGGCGGCCGTACCCGCGACTGCCGAACCGGCCGCGTCGGTGACCGCACCGAGCCCGGTGCCTGCCGTCACGGCGTCTGCGGCGTCCGCGTCGGTGTCTGCGGCGTCGGTGTCGTCTCCGGCTGCCGGATCGGTGGGGGTGGCGCAGTTCCAGGAGGCGATCCTGGAGGTGTTGAGTGAGCGGACCGGGTATCCGGTGGATCTGATCGAGTTGGATCTGGATCTTGAGGCGGATCTGAGTATCGATTCGATCAAGCGGGCTGAGGTTGCTGGTGAGGTGGCGACCCGGTTGCGGTTGTCGGTGGATGGTGACGAGTCGGAGTTGGAGGAGCTGGTTCGGGCGCGGACGGTGCGCACGATGGTGGCGTGGTTGGCCGAGAAGATGGCGGCTGATCAGACACCCGAGGCGGCGCCCGCGGCTCCTGCGGCGCAGCGGGCTGGGTCCGGCCCGGACAACGGTACGGCCCCACGTCGACTCGTCGCCCGGCCGGTTCCCGCCACCGGCGCGGTCGTCGCGCCGGAGGCGCTCGCCGGTGCCCGGTTCCTGATCACCGGCGGGTCGCCCGCCCTGGCACCGCTGGCCGAGCAGCTCGCCCAGCACGGCGCGGCAGGCGCCACCGGCTCGATCCACTCCGGTGAGTCGGACCAGACGGCCGGCTACGACGGCGTGATCATCCTGGACGGGCTGAGTGACAGCGGCGGACCGCTGCTGCCCGGCATCTTCCCGTTCATCAAGCAGGCCCTTGCGGCGGGTGTGCGGTGGCTGATCGCCGCCGGCACCGCCGGTGCGCGTACCGACGGATTCGCCGGCCTGTTCCGGACCATCCAACGCGAGTACCCGCAGGTCTCGGTGACCTATCTGGAGGTACCGGCAGGCGCCGACCACAATCAGCTTGCCACCGGCCTGGTCACCGAACTGCTCAGTGGCGGACAGACCCCGATCGTCACCTGGTCGGCGACCGGCCGGCAGACCGTCGACTTGGCCGCGGTCGATCTCGGCCCGCTCGCTGCGGGCGGTGCCGGACCGGCCGGTGACGGCGTCGCGGAGACCCAGGCGATCGGTCTGGACCAGGACTCGGTCGTGGTGCTCGTCGGTGGTGCCCGGGGCATCACCCCATGGTTCGCCCGTACCTTGGCCGCCGCCAGCCGATGCCGCATCGAGCTGGTCGGCCGTACCCCACTGTCGCAGGAGGCGGAGTCCCCGGCGCTGGCCGCCGCGGTGGACAAGCCGGCGTTGCGGGCCGCCCTGGTCGCCCAGGGGATGCGCGCACCGGCGGAGATCGACCGTACGGCCACCGCGATCCTGGCCGCACGCGAGGTTCGCGCGACCCTGGAGGAGCTGCGGGAACTCGGCAGCCAGGTGCGCTACCACAGCCTCGACGTCACCGACGCCGACGCCACCCGGCAACTGCTCAAGGAGATCCACGGCGAGCACGGCCGGATCGACGGTCTGGTCTACGCGGCCGGCCGGATCGAGGACAAGCTGATCGCGGAGAAGGATCCGGCGTCTTTCGACCGGGTGTTCCAGACAAAGATGCAGGGTGCGGTGACGGTGCTCGACGCGCTGCGCGACGGCGCCGATCCACGCTTCGTGGTGCTGTTCGGCAGCATCGCGGCCGCGTACGGCAACCGGGGTCAGAGCGACTACGCCGCCGCCAACGACGCGCTCGACCGGATCGGTGGCCGCTGGGCGGCCGGCACCGGGGTGCGCTGCGTGACCGTGCACTGGGGGCCGTGGGCGCCAGGCTCGGTGCACGGCGGGATGGTCAGCGCGGAACTGAGCCGGGAGTACGCCCGCCGGGGCATCGACCTGATCGATCCCGAGGAGGGCGCGCTGAGCCTGCTACGCGAGCTGGCCTGGGGCGACCCGGCGGTCACCTCGGTGGTCTACACCGCCTCGGGATGGTGAACCAGATGTCGGACCTGACTGACCCGCACCAGACGATCGCCATCGTCGGCATGGCGGCGTTGATGCCCGGAGCTCCCGACCTGGACGCCTACTGGCGCAACCTGGTCGACGGCGTCGACGCCATCACCGACGTGCCGGCGCACCGCTGGGACGAGGAGTTCTACGACCCCGACGAGGCGCACCGCCCCGATCGGATGTACTGCCGGCGTGGTGGGTTCGTCGACGACCACGCGAGCTTCGAGCCGCTGCGTTTCGGCATCATGCCGACCTCGATCGGTGACATCGAACCCGACCAGTTGATCACGCTGCAGGTGGCGGCCGCCGCCATCGACGACGCCGGTGGCCAGGACCGGCTGCCGGACCGGGACCGGATCGGCGTCCTGCTCGGCCGGGGCGGAATCCTGAGTCCGGCCCAGGCCCGCTACGCCCAGCGGGTCCGGATGTCCAGCCAGGTCATCGGCATCCTCAAGGAGCTCATCCCGGAGTTGCCGCCGGAGAGCCTCGACCGGGTCCGGCGCAAGTTCGATGAACGGCTCGGGCCGCAGCAGCCCGAGGGCACGATCGGATTGGTGCCCAACCTCGCCGCTTCCCGGGTGGCGAACCGGTTGAACCTGCGGGGTCCGTCGTACACCATCGACGCCGCGTGTGCCTCGTCGCTGATCGCGGTCGACCAGGGCATGACCGAACTGCGGGCCGGCCGGTTGGACGCGGTGCTCGCCGGCGGTGTGCACCACGTACACGACATCAGCTTCTGGTCGGTGTTCAGCCAGCTCCGGGCGCTGTCCCGGCAGGGTGAGATCCGTCCGTTCGACTCGTCGGCGGACGGTCTGCTGATCGGCGAGGGCACCGGGATCGTGGTGTTGAAGCGCCTGGCCGACGCGCTGGACGCCGGTGACCGGGTGTACGCGGTGATCAGCGGCAGCGGCGTGTCCAGCGACGGCCGCTCGGCGAGCATGTTCAACCCGGCGAGCAGCGGACAGTCGCTGGCCATCCGGCGGGCCTGGCAGTCCGCCGGGCTGGATCCGACGGCGCCGGACGCGCTCGGCCTGCTGGAGGCGCACGGCACCGGCACGCCGACCGGGGACGCCGCCGAACTGGTCACTGTCGCCGAGGTGTTCGGCGGTTACCAGGGCGGCCCACGGCCGGTGATCGGCTCGGTCAAGTCGATGATCGGGCACACCATGCCGGCGGCCGGGATCGCCGGCCTGATCAAGGCGACCCTCGCCGTGCACCGGGGCGTTCTGCCACCCACCCTGCACTGCGGGCAGCCCCGCGAGGAGATGGCCGCGACCCGGTTCGCGCCGATCGCCGCCGCCCAGCCGTGGGAGAGCGACGGACCACGCCGGGCCGGGGTCAACGCGTTCGGCTTCGGTGGGATCAACGCCCACGTGATCATCGAACAGCCGCCCTCCGCTCCGTCCGCCTGGGCTGCCGTGCCGAACGGCGCGGCCGGGCAGTCGGCCCGCTCGGCCAGCGTCGAGGTCGAGGAACCGGACCAGGTGCTGTGGCTGGCTGCCGACGACCCGGCCGGTCTCGCCGCGCTGCTGGACCGCGACGATTCGCTGGTACGGCGCGAGGGCACCGCGTTCGCCGACGGCCCGCATGCGCACGCCGCGCCGCCGTGCCGGATCGGGGTGGTGGATCCGACCGACAAGCGGCTGGCCACCGCCCGCCGCGCGGTGAGTCGGGGGGAGCCCTGGCGGGGTGCCCGGGACATCTGGTTCACCACGGCCCCGCTGCTGACCGCCGGCGGGAAGCTGGCGTTCGTGTTCCCCGGGCTGGAGGCCGAGTTCACGCCCCGTACCAGGGACCTGGCCGCGCACTTCGGGCTGGTGGACCGGGAGTGGTCCGCCGCCGATCTGGGCCGGCACGGTGCCGGTCTGATCGAAGTGGGCAAGTTCCTCGACGAGGTGCTCGGCCGGATCGGCATCCGGCCGGACGCGGTCGCCGGGCACAGCATCGGTGAGTGGTCCGCTGCGGCGGTGAGCGGGCAGGTCAGCACCACCGACATGGACGGTTTCCTCAAGTTGTTCGACGCCGACTCGGTGGCGGTGTCCGGCTATGTCTTCGCCGCCGTCGGTGCCGGTGCCGACCAGGTGACGCCGGCGCTCGGCGGCTATCCGGGAGTGGTCCTGTCCCACGACAACGCGCCCGCGCAGTCGGTGGTCAACGGCCCGGAGGAGCAGGTCGACCGCCTGGTCGACGAGCTACGTCGGCGCAACGTGCTGTGCCAGAAGCTGCCGTTCCGGTCGGCCTTCCACACTCCGGCGTTCGCCGACGGACTGAGGTCGATCGGGGTCGCCCTGCAGTCCTGGCGGGTGCATCCGACCACGGTGCCGGTCTGGTCGGCGACCCTGGCGGCGCCGTTCCCCACCGACGAGCAGCAGGTCAACCAGATCTTCGTCCGGCACATGATGGAGCCGGTCTGGTTCCGGCAGTTGACCGCCGCGATGTACGACGCCGGGTTCCGGGTCTTCCTACAGGTCGGCGCGGGACAGTTGGCGTCGTTGGTCAGCGACAACCTGCGCGGGCGGGATCATCTCGCCATGCCGGTCAACGTGGGTCACCGTACCGGTCTCGACCAGTTGCGCCGGGTGGCCACCGCGCTGTGGGTGGAGGGCGCGGCACCGGACCTGCGGGCGCTGCGATCACCCGCTGCGGCCGCGCCGGCACCGGCCGCCCCGGCGGCACCACCGCGCCGGGGGCCGAAGATCCAACTGGACCTGGGTGGCCCGTTGGTGCGCCTCGGGCCGGGTGCCGACACCCTGCTCGGCCTGGCCGACCTGTCGTCACACCGGCCGTCCGGTACGCCGGTCGCCGAGGCCCAACCGTCGGCTGCCGCGGCGGCGCAGGACACATCCGCACCGCCGGCTGAGCCCCGACCGCCTGCTGCACCCCGGCCACCGGCTGGGCCCCGGCCGCCGGCTCACGCCGAATCGTCGGCAGAATCCGAGCAGTCGGCCGCCGCCCAGCAGTCGGCCGTCACCGAGCCGCCGGCCAATTCGCTCACCGCGTTGCACCGGCTCGCCGGCCGGTCCAAGGCGGCCGCCGAGCTCGCCGCGCTGCTGCGGGACACCGCGGACGGCGCGGTGACCGTGCTGGACGCCGCCACTCGACCCGCCAGCCCGGCTCCGGTGTCCCCGGCCGCGCCGGCCCGGCCGGTCGCCGCACCGCCAGCTGACGTCCGGCCGGTCACCGTACCGGCCGTAGTCGGGCCGACCACGGCGGCGCCGACGCCGAAGGCCGTCCCGCCGCCCCGCACCGAGATCGCCCGGACCACGTTGCGGGTCTCCGTGCAGACCATGCCGTACCTGCTCGACCACTGCTTCTTCGTGCAGCCGGACGACTGGCCGAACCCGGAGGACCGGTGGCCGGTGGTGCCGGCGACGACCGTCGTACAGCACATGATGGACGCCGTCGCGCAGGCCGTCCCCGGTCTGCGGGTGGTCGGCGTGCGCGACGCCCGGTTCAACCGGTGGACCATCGCGGCACCGGCGCAGGACGTCGAGATCGTCGTCCGGTCTGCCGGCCCGGACTCGTACGCGGTGAACTTCGGCAGCTTCGCCCGGGCGACGGTCGACGTCGCCGCCGACTATCCGGCCCCGGTGAGCGCACCGTGGACCCACGACCCGGCCACCGAGACCGCTCCCCGGATCAGCGCCGAGGAGATGTACGCGGAGCGGCTGATGTTCCACGGCCCCCAGTTCCACGGGGTGACCACGGTGCACGCCCTCGGCGAGATGCACGTACGCGGCGTGGTCACCGCGCCCGTCCCGCCGGGCGCCCTGCTGGACAATGCCCTGCAGCTGATCGGGAACTGGCTCATCACCACCCAGCCGATGCGTACCGTGGCGCTGCCGGTGGGTCTCGGCCACGTCCGGTTCTTCGGCCCGCCGCCCGCGCCCGGCACGGCGTTCGAGTGCGTCGCCCGGGTTCGTTCGATCGACGACGCTCAACTGGTCGCGGACACCCAGCTGTCCGTCGACGGCCGGGTCTGGGCGCAGATCGACGGCGCGGTCGACCGTCGATTCGACAGCCATCCGCAGGCACGGCCGGCGGAACGGTTCCCGGAACGTCACCCGATGTCGGTGCGTCAGCCGGAAGGGTGGACCGCGGTGTTCGACTGCTGGACCGATCTGGTCACCCAGTCGATGGCCGCCCGGGGCATCCTCGGCACCGCCGCGTCAGTCGACTACGAGCGGCAGCCGGGGAAGACCCGCAAGCAGTGGCTGCTCGGTCGGATCGCGGCGAAGGACGCGGTGCGGTTCCGGCAGTGGGACGCCGGGCACACCGACGTGTACCCGATCGAGTTGACCATCGCCAACGACCCGAACGGTCGGCCACGTGCCGATCTGCGTCCCGACCGGGATCTGCGGGAATGCGACCTGTCCCTGGCACACTGCGCCGAAGCCGCCGTGGCGATCGCCGGCCCGGCCCGGTCGACGCCGGACGGCCCCGGCGTCGGTATCGACATCGTCGAGGTGACCGACCGGCCGGACAGCACGGTCGACTACGCCCTGTCCGGTGCGGAGGCCGCGTTGCTCGACCAGGTCAGCGCCGGCGGTGACCGGCGGTTCTGGTTCGCCTGTTTCTGGGCGGCCAAGGAGGCTGCCGGTAAGGCAGAGGGGACCGGGCTGGATGGAGCGCCCCGCCGGCTACGGGTGGTCGCCGTCGACGCCGGCACCCTGCTGGTCGAGGTCCCCTCCGGCAGGTCCTACCGGGTCACCTGCCGGAGCCTGGAGAACCCGCCCGACCTGCCGCAGCGGCGCTACGTCGTGGGGTGGACCTGGGGCCCGGAACCCGCCCGGTAAGCGGCGAACCCAGCCCCGATTGACCTGCCGAGAAAAGCCGATCGACGTCCTGACAAGGAGACCCGCATCATGCCAGCCGACCACGACACCATCCTGACGGAGATCTCGCAGATGCTGCGCGCGGTGCTGCCCGGCATCGATCCGGACGAGGAGATCACGATGGACACCAGCTTCCGTGACGACCTGGAGATGGAGAGCATCGACGTCATCTCGCTCGCCGGGCGGCTGCAGGCCCGGTACGGCGACTCGGTCAACTTCGCCCAGTTCGTCGCGGGGCTCGACGTGGACTCGCTGCGCGCGTTGCGGGTCGGCGAGCTGGTCGAGCACATCTCCGCCGCGCTGGACGGCCCGCCGGCCAGCGTGGCGCAGGTGGCCGGCCAGTGACGATGATCCAGGTCAACGGCCTGGTGACGCATGTCCAGGAACTCCCACCGGTGGCTGCCGACGCTGCCGCCGGGGGAGTGGCCGCAGCAGCGGCGGCCGGTCCGGGTGGCGGTCCGGCGGCCGGTCCGGCAGCCGAAGCTACGGCCGGCCGGCCGGTCGCGGTCCTGGTTCACGGTATCGGGCCGGACAGCCTGGCCAGCTGGTATCTCAGCCTGGCGCATCCACTGGCCGACGCCGGCTTCCGGGTGATCATGTACGACCTGCGGGGCCATGGACGGACCGAGCGGCCGCCGACCGGCTACCGGATGGACGACCTGGTCGAGGACCTGGCCGCGCTGCTGGACCGGCTCGGTGTCGACACACCGGTGCATCTGCTGGGCAACTCGCTGGGCGGATCCATCGCCTTCGGGTACGCGGCCCGGCATCCGGACCGGGTCGCCTCGCTGGTCGCGGTGGAGTCGGCCCCGGCCACCGCCCAGTGGCTCGCCCGGGTGGGCCGGCAACTGGTCCGGGCCGCGCAGCCCGACGGCGACGGTGATTCGCTGTTGGCCACCCGTGGGGGTGAGCGGGGCGCCCGCTACACGGCGGCGGTCCGCCGGCTCGTCGCCACCACCACCGCCGGCCGGGACCTGCCGGCCAGCACACCCGCCGACCCGGCCGCGGTACGGGCGATCACCTGCCCGGTGCTCGGCGTCTTCGGTGGCGACTCGTCCGCCGCCGATCTGGCGCCGGCACTGGTCGAACTGCTGCCGCAGACCGAGCTGGTGGTGGTCCCCGGGCACCGGCACGCGGTGCTGGTCACCGCCCGCGACCAGGTCCGGCGCCAGGTGTTGCCCTGGCTTGCCCGGCAAATCGCCGACACCGGTCAGCCCGCCCTGCACGGCTGACGTCGTCGTTTTCACCAGGAGGTTTCGATGCAGTTCGAGGCGCCCGGACGGGCGATCATCATCAGCAGCGGGCGGTGTGGTTCCACCCTGCTGTCCGACCTGATCGTCGAGGAGCCGGCGACCCTGTCCGTCCAGGAGTTCTTCATGGCCACCCCGTCGTGGGCGAAGGCCGGCGAGCCGATCACCGGGGCGGCGTACTGGCAGGTGCTGAGCAGCCCGAAGCCGGAGCTTGCCACGCTGTTCGCCATCGGCCTGCCGCCGAAGGAGGTGCGCTATCCGGCGGACGGCAGGTGGGCCGGCAACCTGACCGAGCTGCCGCAGTTGCTGGCGATCACCCTGCCGAAGCTCACCGACGATCCGGACGGCCTGTTCGACCAGCTCGCCGGCCAGGTGCCGGATTTCCCGGAGCAGCCGTTCGTCGACCACCACCGGATGTTCCTGGACCTGCTCACCCGGTTGACCGGCAAGCAACGCTGGGTGGAGCGGTCCGGCGGGTCCAGCCAGATCGCCCCGCATCTGCTGCGGTCGTTCCCGGACACCCGGATCGTCTATCTGACCCGCAACTGGGCGGACACCGCGCGGTCGATGAGCCGGCACTCGTCGTTCCAGCTGATCCAGCTGCGGCTGGAGTTCGTCTCCCGGTGCGGCGTGGACCCGTTTCGGATGGGTCCGGACCAGCAGGTGCCGGCGGAGCTCGAGCACCTGCTGCCCGGCCGGATCACCGCCGACCTGCTTCGCGAGCGGGGCGAGGACAGCACCCGCTACCTCGGGCTCTGTGCGTTCATGGCGGCGCAGGCCGAGCAGGCGCTCGCCGACAATCCGCCGGCGCACCTGCTCACCATGACCTACGAGGACCTGGTCGCCGACCCGGAGCCGCAGCTGGCCCGGCTCGGTGAGTTTCTGGAGTTCGACGACCCGTCCGGCTGGGCCCGACAGGTCGCCGGCCGGGTGGGCAAGGGTGGCGCGGTACGGCAGACCGCCACCGTGTGACCCGGAGACATCCCGCACCAGCCAATCACAGTAGAGGGAGAGAGTGTTTGATGCGTAGGTTGCGCCCATCCGCGAGCCGGTCGGTCGCCGCCGCCGTGCTCGCCGGGCTGCTTCTGGCCGCCGGTCCGGCCGCCGCCGCACCGGTGGCCGGTACCGAGTCGGCAGCCACCACCGACGGCAGGCACGGTGGACACCACGGCGGGACCCGCTACCAGAGCACCCTGTTGGCCAAGGCACCGGCCGACGAGTGTTTCGTCGACATCGGTGTCGACTACCCGGCCGGCCCGCCGTGTGAGGCCGGCCAGCCCAAGGTCAACCAGTCGTACGTCTGGGGGCTCACCCGCTACAAGCACCGGCTGTGGTTCGGCACTGGGGCCAACATCAACTGTATGACCAGCGGCAACAACTTGCGCAACACGGAGCCGACACGCAACGACGACTGGGTTTGCGAGTACGGTCAGAGCGAGATTGCCCGCCGCAACCCGCAGCTGCCACCGACCCTCGGCGACCACCGCACCCCCCGGCTCTACACGTATGACACGAAGAGCCGACAGATGACCGAACGCACCGATGCGGTCCGCGCCGCCTCAGCGGACGACGCGAACCGGTTGACCACGACCGCCGGTATCCGGGCGGCCGGAAACCACCGCGGCGTGGTGCTGCTCGGCGGTCCCGCGCTCGGTGCCACGCTCAACCTGTTTGCGTTCGACGCCGACACGGGCACATTCCTCGGCTCGCGCAACTTCACCGAGTACGGCAACATCCGGCATTTCCTTGTCGCCGACGGCGAGCTCTACACCGGCGTCGGGGTGGGGCCCAACGGCGGTGAACGCGGCCTCGTGCTGCGCTGGACAGGCAGCAAATCGGACCCGTTCAGTTTCACCGAGGTGGCGAACCTGCCGGCACAGGCGGTGGACCTGACCGTCCACCAGGGCCGAATCTTTGTCACCACCTGGGTCGGTGTGGAGGCCGACGTTGCCACGATGCCCGGTCCGGCGTCACCCACCGCGGACATCGCCGACATGCCGACGGCTGACGATCCGAGCCCGCCGAATGTCGCCGGGGTCTGGATGAGCCCGAAACTGTCTGACAACGGGCCGGGCCTGGACGGCCGCGACGCCGACGGGTGGACCCGGGTGTGGAGCGTGCTGGAGTACGAGCCGGATCCGATCATCGCCCGTACCTACGGGCTGGGTGGGCTCGCGTCCTACGGTGGCTACCTCTACTGGGGGACCATGCACGTGCCCTTCAAAGCGACGACGGTGCACCTGGCGGCGTACCCGCCGACCGACGAGCAGGGGGTACGGGACTCGGTGCGCAACACCCAGCGTGCCATCGGCATCTTCCGGGGCAGCTTCGGCCACCGTCATCACCACGGCCAGGGCCAGGGCGGTGGCGGCCACGGCGACCGGGTCGACCTGCTCTACGGCGCCAGTGAGCTACCGGCCTACGACCCGGTGGCCGGCGTCTGGGCCAGCACGTCGACCGGGTACACCCCGCTCTACGGGGCGTCCGGGTTCGACAACCCGACGCTCAACTACACCTGGAGGATGGTCGTCGCCGGTGGTCGGCTCTACGTCGGCACGATGGACTGGAGCTACCTGGCGAAGGAGCTGCAGCAGGAGGAGCCGGTGCCGCCGGCCGACGTCGCCCGTGGTGGTGACGACGATGAGGAGGAGGAGCTGGCCTTCGGCGCCGATCTCTGGGTCTTCGAGTCGCCACACCGGCCGGCCAAGATGGTGGACAACGCCGGGCTCGGGAACTACCTCAATTACGGCGTCCGTAGCATGGTGGTGGCCGGGTCCACGGTATACCTCGGTATGGCCAACCCGATGAATCTGCGGACAGATCCGACAGATGACGTCCCCGAGGGCGGCTGGGAGTTACTCAAGTTGACTCCGAAACACCACCACCACTAAGAGAAGCAGGTGAGCGATGTCGCGGTTCCGGCGCCGGTCGGCGGTTCTGGTCGTCACGGGGGTCCTCGGGACACTCGTCGCAGGCTGCACGTCGGCGCCGGACCCGGCACCGCCGACATCGGGCACCACCCCGCCGGCCACGGACGGCGGGGTGGTCGCTCCGGTCGACACCCCGCCGGTCGGCTCGTCGGCCGGGTCGATCACCGTCGACGGGCAGGAACGGACCTACCGGGTGTACCGCCCGGCCGACGTCGCCGAGAAGACGCCGGTGCCGGTCGTCGTCATGCTGCACGGCCTGCTCGGCAGCGGCCGGCAGGCCGAATCCTGGTACGGCTGGAACGCCGTCGCCGACCAGCACGGCTTCGTCGTGATCTACCCGGACTCCCGTAACCGGGCGTGGGCGGTGACCGAGGAGTGCTGTGGTGCCTCGGCCCGCGACGGTGTCGACGACGTGGGTTTCGTCCTCACCCTGGTGGAGTCGCTGGGTCAGCGGCTCGCCTTCGACCCCGACCGTCACTACCTCGCCGGCCTGTCCAACGGCGGCATGCTGGCGTACCGGATCGCCTGCGACAGTTCGACGTTCGCTGCGGTGACCGGGGTGGCGACGACCATGCTCGGCGACTGCCCGGCCCCGGAGCCGATCTCCGTGCTGCACATCCACGGCACCGGCGACGAGACGATCCCGTACACCGGCGGGCCGGGGCGCCGCGACGGTGCCGGCAACGGCCGGGTGCCGGACAAGGTCGACGGCCCCGCCGTGCCGGACCTGGTCGGCCGGTGGCGCCAGGTCGACGAGTGCGGTGCCGCGCGGACCGCCACTGAGGGGAGTGTCACCACCTCGGTGGCGGACTGTCCGGCCGGCCGGGGCGTCACCCTGATCACCATCGACGGCGCTGGGCATCAGTGGCCCGGCTCCGAGATGACCGCGGCGGGCCGGCTGCTCGGCCTGGACCAGCCCTCCACCGCACTGGACGCCACCGCGACCAGCTGGCAGTTCTTCGCCTCGCATCCCAGACCCGCCTGAGCAGGAGAGCAGATGTCCAGTACCGGCACCCACCCGTTGGTCGACGATCCGGCCGCCAATGCGGCATCAGCCGCCCCGGGACCGGCCGTCCAGCCCGGCTCCGGCCCGGCGGTCGAGGTCGTCGATCTGGTCAAGCGGTATCCGGGCCAGGACCGCAACGCCATCGACTCGCTGTCGTTCGCGGTCCGACCCGGCGAGGTCTTCGGCCTGCTCGGGCCCAACGGTGCCGGCAAGTCGACCACGGTGGGCGTGCTCACCACGACGATCCGGGCCAGCTCGGGCACGGCGCGGGTGGACGGCGTCAACGTCGTCCGGCACCCGGTGGCGGCCCGGACCCGGTTTGCCGTGGTACCGCAGTACAACAACCTGGACCGGGCGTTGACTCCCCGGCAGAACCTGCTCAGCCACGCCGCGTACCACGGGGTGCCCCGGGCCGAGCGGCGCCGCCGGGCCGACCGGCTGCTGACCGAGTTCGGGCTGGACAAGCAGGCCGACTCGCGGGTCGACTTCTTCTCCGGCGGGATGGCCCAGCGCCTGATGATCGCCCGGGCGCTGATGCACGACCCCCGGGTGGTCTTCCTCGACGAGCCGACCAATGGGCTGGAGCCGCAGGCCCGGCTGCTGATCCGGACCCGGATCCGGCAGCTGCGCGAGCGTGGGGTGACCGTCGTGCTGACCAGCCACGAGATGACCGAGGTGGCGGAGCTGGCCGACCGGGTGGCGATCGTCGACCACGGCCGGTTGCTCACCCTGGACACCCCGGCCAACCTGGTACGCGGCGTCGCCGGTCGGGCGGTGCTGGACCTTGCCCTGCGCCCCGGGCCGGGTGACGGTGCGACTGATCTGGTCGCCGCGCTCACCGCGCTCGACGGGGTCCGTACCGGGGAGGTCACCACCGGCGGCGCGGCTGTCCCCGCCCCGGCGGGTCGCGGCGGTCCGGGGCTCGCCGGGCTGGCCGCCGATCCGCGGATCGCGGCCCGGATCGCCGCGGCCAAGGCCGATCCGCGCAAGGCCGCGAAGCTCGCCGCGGCCCGCAACGATCCACGGTTCGCCGCGTTGTTCGCCGCCGCACCGGCCGCTGCGGCCGGCGGATCGGCGGGCGAGATCCGGCTGCGGCTGCACCTCGACGCCGACCCCGCCGCCGTGCTCGGTCCGGCGTTGACGGTGTTGACCGGCCGCGCGGCCCAGCTGACCGACGTGCACATCGGCAAGCCCGGCCTGGAGGACATCTTCCTGAGCCTGACCGGTAAGGAGATCCGTTGAGCCTGGCCGAGGTCACCCCCGTACCGTCGTCGGAGACCACCGTGCCGGCCGCGCCGCCGCGACCACCGGTGGCGCGGGCCTTCGGCGCGATCCTGTGGCGGGACCTGTTCGTCGCCGGCAAGGACATCTGGTTCGTCCTCGCGCAGGTGCTGATGACCCCGCTGTTCATGCTGTTCATCTTCACCCAGGTGCTGACCATGCAGGGCATCGTCGGCGCCGGGTTCGCCGACATCCTGCTGCCCGGTACGGTCGCCCTCGCCACCTTCACCACCGCGCTGCAGAGCGTGGCGGTGCCACTGGTCAAGGAGTTCGGCTTCACCCGGGAGATCGAGGACCGGCTGCTGTCGCCGCTACCGACGGCGCTGGTGGCGGTTGGCAAACTGATGGTCGCCACGCTTCGTGGTCTGTTTGCAGCGGCGGTTGTCTATCCGCTCGGCGCGCTGGTCGTCGGGTCCGCACCGGGCGGCTGGTCGGCGTTGCCACTGTCCCTGGTGGTGGTGCTGCTGGCCGGCTGGGTCGGCGCGGCCCTGGGCATGACCCTGGCGACGGTGCTGCCGTTGCAGCGCATCCAGGCCACCTTCTCGCTGTTCGTCACCCCGATCATCTGGACCGGGTGTGTGCACTATCCGTGGCAGCGGCTGGCCGAGATGCCATGGTTCCAGGTGGCGACTGCGGCGAACCCGATGACGTACGCGGCGGAGGCGCTCCGCGCGGCGATGGCACCGCACGTGACCCACCTGCCGGCGGGTCTGTGCCTGCTGGTCCTGTCAGGGGTCGCGGCAGCGGCCACCGCCGCCGCGTTGCGTGCCTTCGCCCGACGCGCCGTGCGGTGACGTCACGCCACGCGTCGGCGGCCTCCCGCCTGGCGGTCTGCGGTCAGCCGATCCGGTAGACCCGCCGGGCGGCCCGCTCCAGCGGCACGTGGGCCACCACCGCCCGGAGCATCGGCCATCCGGCGGCGAGCTGTTCGACCCAGTCGACCTCGGCGTCCGTGTCGGCCCGGCCGGCCTCGAGGTCGGCCAAGCTTTGACCCGACTGATCCGGATTTACCGCCTCAACCGATGATTTATCAAGTTACCGTCGGTTGACGTGCTGGGCGGGAGGCGGCCATGACGGAGCAGACCACGGCGGTGGGTACGGCACAGACGGCCCCGCCGCGGCCGGTGGAGCTGGGAGCCGGCGGTGCCAACCCTGGCCCGGTCCGCTCCGCGGTACCGGGCAACTCGCTGACCCGGCTGCTGCGGACCACCGACGCCAAGCAGATTGGACTGTTGTACCTCGGCACGTCCTTCGGCTACTTCGTGGCGGGCGGCGTCATGGCCCTGCTGATGCGGGCCGAGTTGGCCCGGCCCGGAATGCAGATTCTCTCGCCCGAGCAGTACAACCAACTGTTCACCATGCACGGCACGATCATGATGCTGCTGTTCGCCACCCCGCTGGTGTTCGGGTTCGCCAACTATCTGGTGCCGTTGCAGATCGGTGCCCCGGACGTGTCGTTTCCCCGGCTCAACGCGCTGGCGTACTGGCTCTATCTGCTAGGTGGGCTGCTGGTCATGGGGGGATTCCTGACGCCCGGCGGCGCTCCCGACTTCGGCTGGTTCGCCTACACCCCGTTGAGCCGGATGGAGCACACCCCGGGCGTCGGCGCCAACATGTGGATCGTCGGCCTGGTCGTCTCCGGCCTGGGCACCATCCTCGGCTCGGTCAACCTGATCGCCACCATCATCACCCTGCGTGCGCCGGGCATGACCATGTTCCGGATGCCGATCTTCACCTGGAACATCCTGATCACCGCGCTGCTGGTGGTCCTGGTCTTCCCGCTGCTGGCGGCGGCGCTGCTGGCGCTGCTGGCGGACCGGCTGCTCGGCGCGCACGTGTACGCGCCGCAGACCGGCGGCCCGATGCTCTGGCAGCATCTGTTCTGGTTCTTCGGCCATCCCGAGGTCTACATCGTCGCGCTGCCGTTCTTCGGCATCATCAGCGAGGTCATCCCGGTCTTCGCCCGCAAGCCGATCTTCGGCTACAAGGGCCTGGTGGCCGCGACGATTGCGATCGCCGCGCTGTCGATGAGTGTCTGGGCCCACCACATGTTCGGCACCGGGCAGGTGCTGCTGCCGTTCTTCGCCATGCTCAGCTTCCTGATCGCGGTGCCCACTGGAATCAAGTTCTTCAACTGGATCGGCACCATGTGGAAGGGGCAGTTGACCTTCGAGACGCCGATGCTGTTCGCGGTCGGCTTCCTGGTGACCTTCTTGCTCGGCGGGCTGACCGGCGTGCTGCTGGCCAGCCCACCGGTCGACTTCCACGTCACCGACAGCTACTTCGTCGTGGCCCACTTTCACTACGTGCTGTTCGGTACAATCGTCTTCGCGGCGTTCGCCGGCATCTATTTCTGGTTCCCGAAGATGACCGGCCGACTGCTCGACGAAGCGCTCGGCAAGGCGCACTTCTGGACGATGTTCATCGGCTTCCACGCCACCTTCCTGGTCCAGCACTGGCTCGGCAACGAGGGTTTTCCCCGCCGGTACGCCGACTATCTGCCGACCGACGGCTTCACCGTCCTGAACACCATCGCCACCATCGGATCGTTCATCCTGGGGGCGTCCACGCTGTTCTTCATCTGGAACGTGTGGAAGTCGTACCGGTTCGGCGAGCAGGTGAGCGTGCACGACCCGTGGGGGTTCGGCAACTCGCTCGAGTGGGCGACTACCTGCCCGCCGCCGCTGCGCAACTTCGACCGGTTGCCCCGGATCAGGTCCGAACGTCCGGCCTTCGAGGCCAAGTACGGTCTGTTCGTCGCGGATCTCGGTCGCGACCTGCCGCAGCGGGACACCGAGCCGCCGCAGCACTTCGTCGACGAACTGCACCGTGATCCGGCCGCCCACCGGATCGTCCCGCGCGGTCCGGCGCAGGGTCCCACCGACGTCGCCACCTTCGTACCGGACCCGGTGTCCGGTGCCCGGGCCGTCCAGGTGCCCCGGCCGGAACAGGTCCGTCGGCCCAGTTTCGAGCACACCACCGAACCGGAGAACACCCTCGGCGCCCAACGTGGTCCGCAGGAACGACGGTGGCGGCTTCCGTCCGCGGACGAGGACGAAGACTCCTGACCGACTCTGCGGTACGCGCGCCGCCCGGCGGTCGCCGGGTGGCTGCTGCCGTACCGGTTCCTGGTGGGTTAGCCTCCGATCCCTGGTCGCCATGACTGCCGTGGAACCGCCGAGGAGGCGTAGACATGTTCGAGGAAGTCGCGGGAATCCCCGCCCATCCACTGCTGCTGCATGCGGCGGTGGTCTTCGTCCCGCTGCTGGCGCTGCTGGCGGTCGGGTACGCCCTGGTCCCGTTCATCCGGGCGCACACCCGGTGGGTGCTGGCCGTGCTGGCCGTTGTCACGCCGATCGCCGCGCTGGTCACCAAGCTGTCCGGCGACGCGTTCCTCAACCGGATGGACACGGCCGGTCGGATCACCGAGAGCTTCCGGCCGGTGATCGAGGAGCACGAACAGTTGGGGAACCTGACGCTGCTCGCCTCGATCGTGCTGGCGCTCGCCACCCTGGCCCTGGTGTACCTGGTCGGTCCCCGGGCAGCCGCCGCGCACGGCGCTGCCGCCGCCGGGGCGCGTGGCAACGGGCTGCTGGTTCTGGTGGTGAAGGGTTTGGTCGTCGTCGCGGCCGGGGTAAGCCTCTACTTCGTGGTGCGGGCCGGCGATTCGGGAGCAAAAGCCGTCTGGACCGGCTACTGATCGTCACCAAGTGCTGGTTGGCTGCGTCGGCCGTCACGGTGTCCGGGTGCCGACTTGAAATTCCGGCCCGGCCAGTGAACTCTTCGCACCGAATCGCCGTTGGTGGGGATATGGGCACCGGGGCGTACTACGCCGGTGGCCATTCGGTGACGGAGGAGAAGTGACGGTAAGTGCACGTAGTGAAACTGTTGGGTCGGTACACGCGCCGAGTATCGGGCTGCTCGCCCAGATCACGGTCCTGCTGATCCTGGCGGCGACCAGTGGCCTCGGCGTGGCCGGCTGGTCGGCCGGACTGGTCTACGGCCTGGTGACCTGGGCGCTGCTCATCCGGGCGATGCAGCATCCCGAGGTGGCCGGCTGGGGTCCGGCGGACAGCGTCACCCTGGCCCGGGGCACCCTGGTCGGCGCGGTGACCGCGCTGGTGGCCGACTCGTTCGTCGGGCCGGTCCCGGTCGCGTTGCTGGTGACCCTGGCTGCGGTGGCCCTGTTGCTCGACGGCGTCGACGGTCAGGTGGCCCGCCGGACCGGCACCTGTTCGCGGCTGGGCGCCCGGTTCGACATGGAGACCGACTCGGCGCTGGTCCTGGTACTCAGCGTGTTCGTAGCCGCGTCGGTCGGCTGGTGGGTGCTGGCGATCGGGGTGTTCCGCTACGTGTTCGGTGCCGCCGCCCGGTTGCTGCCCTGGCTGCGGGCGCCGCTGCCGCCCCGGTTCAGCCGCAAGACGGTGGCCGCCACCCAGGGTGCCGTGCTGGTGCTGGCGGCTGCCGGGATCGCGTCGCCGGCGCTGGTCACCGCGCTGGTCGCCGGCGTGCTGGCCGCGCTGCTCTGGTCGTTCGGGCGGGACGTGCACTGGCTGTGGCGCGGCCGCGTGCCGCAGGTCGACCGGTGGCGGGCGGAGCTAGCCGGCTGACCCGCCCGGCAGCACCGCGTAGACGTCGCCCGAGTTGGCCGCGTGCGGCAGTGCCCGCAGATGCGCGGCCATCTCCGCTTGCGGCACCCACCGGTCGAAGGTCAGCTGCTGGCTCTCACCCAGCGCGACGTCGAACCGGTAGTCGCCGAGCTTGGCCAGCCGAGTCAGACAGCGCAGCGCCGTGTCCCGCTGGATCGTGGTGAACTCGAAGGACAGTGCCGGCAGCGGCCGGGACAGTCCGGCGAGCACGGCCTCCTCGAACCCCTCGACGTCGATCTTGACGAACGTCGGCCGGCCGTACTCGGCGATCAACTGGTCGAGGGTCGTCGCCGGCACCTCGATCTCGCCGTCCCAGACCTGGTCCGACCAGCCGTCGGCACCGTCGGCAGCGCCGACGAAGTCGGCCGACGCGGTGGAGACCGTGGGATTAACCGAGTTGATGTACATCCGCACCGGGCCGGCGGTGTCCCCGCACGCCGCCGGCAGTACGGTGACCGCCGGATCGTCCGCGTAGACGAGCCGCACCGCGCGGGCGCACAACGGCTGCGGCTCCACCGCCACCACCCGTGCGCCTAACCGCCGGAAGCTGCCCACCCGGTCGCCGACGTGCGCGCCGATGTCGAAGACCAGATCGCCCGGTGCGACGAACCGCCGGTAGAGCAGATCCATCGCGGTGTCCCGGTCCGGATCGCCGTAGTAGAACTCCAGCGACCGGCGCAAACCGGCGAGCTGCGGATCGGCGGCCAGCACCCGGGACGGCACGGCGGTGCGTGGCTGGTCAGCGGCGGTCACCGGGACGATGGTACGCCGCCGGTGGGCTGCCTGGCGGTGAACGCCTCCCGGGTCAGGAACGCCAGCCGGGCGCGCTTGTCGGCCAACGCCAGCTCCCCGTCGAACTCGAAGCCCAGTCGCTTCCAGCGGCGCAGCGCCCGGTCGTTGCGGACGTCCGGCTCGATGACGATCCGGCGCCGGCCAGGATCACTGAACAGGTAGCGGGTGAACGCGTCCGCCACCGCGCCGGTGAACCCGGCGACCGGCAGCCGGGCCGGGGCGAGGAACAGATGGATCCCGATGTCACCGTCGCGTACCGGGTAGTGCTCGCCGAGCGGGTCCTCGGCCGGCAGGTAGGTCTGGAAGATGCCGACCGGTTCGTCGTCGACGGTCATCAGGTACGCGTGGTGCGAGTCCAGACCGTCGAGGAACCGGTAGACGTCGCCCACCTGATCCCGGGTGTGCCCGGTCATCCCCCAGAACCGGGCCCGTGGCTCGGTGACCCAGCCGTACAGCAGGTCGAGGTCCTCGGTGGGGTCCAGCACCACCAGACGGAACCGGCCGATGCCGGGCAGTTGCTCGACGTAGACGGCCGGCCGTGCCGTCCCGCCGGGACCGGCGGTCCAGCGCACCGGCGCGACCGGGACCAGCTCGCCCGCCGCCCACCGGGGCAACTGGTCGGCGAAGTGCCGGTCACCGGGCCTTCCCGAGGCACCGAACGGCACCACCCAGCGGCTCGCCGCCGGGTCGGCGAGGTCCCAGACGTAGCGGGCCACCGGTCCGCGCCAGCACACGTCGGAGACACCGGGCACGCTGGAGGTGGCCAGGACACTGCCGGTGTCGCCGTCGAGCGGGACCGGATCGCCCAGCGCGCCGGTGGCCGGATCGGCGGCGCCGGGCAGCACCCGTACCGGGTGCAGCAGGTGCCGGTCGCCCCACGGACCCGGCGGCGGTCCGTCGGTCACCTCGACCAGCGCGGCTACCGCACAGCGGCCCGGGTCGCCACCCAGCCGGGGCAGCCCGTCGACCAGCCGGTCCAGCGCCAGCCCGATCCGGCCCACCGGGTCGGTCCACGGGGCGAACAGTTCGTCGAAGCCGGGTTCGCTGTGCAGCGGCCGTAGGCAGGGCTCGGCGGACAGCCGGTGGACCAGCGCGGCCCGCCAGGCGGCGAACAGTCCGGCGTCGGCGCTGCCGGCCGCCATCCGGCCGTCCCAGTCGAGCAGCGTCTCGCGCAGCCGGCGCACCGGCACGGGCTGGTCGGTCAGGTCCAGGCCGCGCAGCAGCCGGCGTAGCCCGGCCAGCGGCACCTGGGAGTCCATGTGCACCAACTCGGGTGCGGCCCCGCCGTCGACCAGCTGGCGGATCCGTCGGGCCCGGTGCGGTGCGGCGAAGTCGACGCCGAGGTCCGCGGTGTCGCCGCCGCGCCGGTCGTTGGCGTTGACCACCACATCGGACACCTCGGCGGCGGGCAGGGCGGCGCACCCGGGTCGCCAGGCGTACCGGGGTTCCCAGCCGGGCACCGGCACCTGCCGGCACCGGTCGTCGCGCATCGGCACCCGGCCGGCGACCAGCCGGCGCACCGCGCCGGAGCGGTCCGCGACCAGCACACTGTTGACCGGCTCCACCCAGTGCCGCAGCGCCCGTTCGACGTCGCCGACCCGGCGGGCCCGCAGCAGCGGCAGCAGCGCGTCGAAGCCCAGCGCCCCGCCGACCCGGCTCGGCGTACGCAGGCTGATCGCCTCACCGGTGCGTAGGTCCACGTCGATCACCGGTCCGCGCGGGGTTTCGACCACCTCGACCGGCACCGGGTCGGCGTCGCGTACCTCGATCAGTTCGGTGTGCGCCGGCACCGGGGCCCAGCCGTCGACCTGGCGGACCAGCACCCGTCCGTCGACCCGGCGCAGCTGTTCGCGGTACAGGTCCTGGTAGTCGGCCATGGCGTTGGTGATCGCCCAGGCGACGTCGCCGGCGTGGCCGAAGTGCGGCAGCCCTGGCACGCCGGGGAAGGCGAACCCGAAGACGTCGAACTCGGGGCAGGTCAGCTGCACCTGCTGGTAGACGTTGGGCAGCTCCAGAATCCGGTGCGGGTCGCCGGCGATGACCGGGAATCCGGTGTTGCTGTTCCGTCCGGTCACCGCCCAGGCGTTGCTGCCCGACGACGCGGGCGGCTCCATGGCGAACAGGTCGACCGCCGCCGGACCGAGGGTCGCGGTGACGTGCGCCCGCCACAGCTTGTTGCCGAAGGTGCCGAACAGCACGTGCTGCACCAGGAACACGCCGAGTGGGGTCCATGGCCGCCAGGTGCCGGCGGTGGTGCCGGTGGCGGCGAACTCGGGTGCCGCGACGGCGCCCTGGGCGAGACCGTCGTTGACGCCGTCGACGTACGCGCCCACCCAGCGGCGGGTCGCCGGGTCCAGCCGGTGGAAGCAGCGTTCGGCGGTGTCGTCGAGGCGGGCCCGGCGGGCGAACCGGTCCCAGCCGACCTCGGCCCGGCCGAGCCGGCTGGCCAGCGCGCCCTCCGCGCGCCACCGTTCGACCTCGATCTGCCAGGCCCGGTCGTTGGCGGCGGTGTGCCCCTGCAGGTAGGCGAGGTCGTCGACGTCGGCCGCCCACAGGTGCGGTACGCCGTACCCGTCCCGGTGCACCCGCCCGGACCGGCTGGCGGCGTAGCGGGCCGTTTCGGGGCCGGTGCCGGATGGGGCCGTCACGGGGCCGGGGCCGGGGCCGCGACGGTGGCGATCGGATTGTCCTGCGCCCCGACGAAGATCAACGACCCGGCCTGGTCGGTCAGGTCGACCATCTGCAGCGTGTTCCGCAGCTGCAACCGGTTCAGGCAGGAGTGCCGGAAGGTGGGCGCGAAGAAGTCCAACCTGTCCCGCAGCTGCGGGTGGTCGTCGCCGTGCCGGCGGACGCACTCGGCGACCAGCTGCCAGAACCGGTCCGCCGGCAGCACACCGTCGGCGTCCAGGATCGCGGCCAGGAAACGCAGGAAACCGTCGAAGACGTCGGTGAACACGGCCAGGACCCGGAAGTCGTCGTCGACCGGCATCCGGATCCGTTCGACCGTGGCCGGCAGTTCGCGGTCGTGCATGGCGACGACCTCCTCGCCGATGTCCTTCATGAACACCCGGACCGGTACGTGGTCCGCCAGCACGAGGATCAGGTTCTCCCCGTGCGGCATGAACGCCAGGTCGTGGCCGAGCAGGCAGTGCAGCAGCGGGCGCAGGTAGGCCCGCAGGTACCGGGCCAGCCAGTCGGCGGCCGGCAGGCCGGACGCCGCGATCAGCGCGGTGGCCAGGTGCGCGCCGTCGCGGTCGCGGTGCAGCAGGCTGGCCATGGTGGCCAGCCGCTGCCCGGGCGCGATCCGGGGCACCGGGCTCTCCCGCCACAACGCGGCGAGCATCCGCTGGTACGCCGAGACCGGCGCTCCGCTGCGGTGGTACGCGTCCCCGGTGTAACCGACCGACGCCAGCTCCCGCAGCACCTCGAACCCGCAGTCGCGCAGTGTGTCGTCGGCGGCGACCAGGTCTGCGACCCAGTCGTTGATCGGCGGGGTGGCCCGCATGTACGCCGGGGACAGCCCGCGCATGAAGCCCATGTTCTGGATGGACAGCGCGGTCTTGACGTAGTGCCGGTGCGGGTGGTCGACGTTGAAGAAGGTGCGGATTGACTGCTGCGCCCGGTACCGGTCCGGACTCGTCCCGACCGGGACGATCGCCCGGGACGCCACGTCGGCGGCGAACGTGACGCCGACCTTGTGTTCCCACTGCCACGGGTGCACCGGCAGGTACCGGTAGCCGCCCGGGTCGAGGCCGAGCCCGCGGAGCTGGTCGGCGAACCGGTGCAGCGTCTCGGCACCCAGTTCGTCGAGGTAGTGGCTCTGCTCGTCGACGCCGTGGCCGGCGGTGAAGGTGCTCAGGTCACGGCGTACCGCCAGCCAGACCAGCCGCACCGGGGCGCCGGCCTCCGGCGCGTACGCCTCGTGGTCGGTCAGGCCGAAGCCGATCCGGCCGTTGTTGGCGACGAACAGCGGGTGGCCTTCGGTCATCGCCGATTCGATGGTCTGGAAGTCGGCCTGCACCAGGTCGGCGGCGCGTTCCCGGCGGTGATGGTGCTTCCAGGCGGCACCGGCCAGGGTGGCGCTGATCTCCTCCAGGTAGGTGCCGAGCAGCTTGGGTGGGATGCCCAACGTCTCCCGCAGTTCGACGACCAGGTCGAGGGCGTTCAGCTCCGCCGGGGTGCCGTCGACCTGGCGGGTCAGTGACGCGGCGTCGATCAGCCAGTGGTCGAGGGCGTACCGGCGGGCCCGGAACAGGTACGCGACCCGGTCGTCGGTCGTCAGCCGGTACCCGTCGCCGCCGGGGCCGGCCGGGAGCGTGTCGTCGGGTAGGGGCTGGATCAGCCGCTCGTGGCTGAACTCGGCGATGGCCTTGGCGACCAGCTGGCGGTGGGCGGCCGCGATCGGGCCCGGCGCGAGGTGGGCGGGGGGTGTCATCGGGCTCTCCGCAGCGGATCCGTCGGCACCGCCCAGCCGGCTGACGCGGAACGCGGACCGGGAACAGAAGCTGAGCCGGGCCTGCTTGTCGGACAGTTGGATCAGCCGGTCGACGACGAAGCCGGCTTCGGCGTTCTTCGCGGCGATCGCCTCGTTGCGCACATCGGGTTCGACGACGACCCGGTGGTGCGCCGGGTCGGCGAAGACGAAGGTCATCACCGTGCGCATCACCGCCGACGTGACCCCGTGCCGGGGCTCGCCGTCCGGCGGTGCGACCAGCACGTGCATCCCGACGTCGCCGGGCTGTACGGGGTAGTGGCCGGCGAGTTCGCTGTGCGCCGGTTCGTAGGTCTCGGTGAGGAACAGCGGTACGCCGTCGAGCCGGCCGAGCCACGCGTGATGATGCGGATTGGCGTCGATGAGCTGGTACTCGCGCCGTACGGTGTCGAGGTCGGCGTCGGGCATTCCCCAGAACACCGACCGGGGGTGGGTGATCCAGGCGTGCAGCAGGCCGGCGTGACCGGCGACGTCGAGCGGTTCGATGGTCATCCGGCCGAGCGGGTCGTCGAGGGTGAACCTGGTCGTCGTGGCGGCAGTCACCGGATGAGCGCCTCCTGCCGCTGCGGGGCCGAACTGTTCGGCGGTGCGGCCTTGTCCGACGGTGCGGCCTTGTCCGACGGTGTGGCGCTGTCCGACGGTGCGCCGAAGTGCTGGAAGGCGATCTTCCGCTCGATCGGGTAGACCTCGTGGCCGAGCATGTTGGCGATGATCACCGAGTTGCGGTAGGGCCCCATGCCCAGGTCGGGTGCGGTGAGGCTGTGGGTGTGCTCCTCGGCGTTCTGTACGAAGATCTCCCGGTCGCCGTGGTCGACGGTGTAGCCGAGCGCCACGTCGAACCGGCCCCGTTCGTCCCACCGGATCCGGTCGCGGACCGGGTCCAGGAACGTCGGCACAGCCGGCCGGTAGCCGGTGGCCAGCACCAGACCCTCGGTGTCCAGGGTGAAGCCTCGGTCCTGTTCCTGGTGGTGCAGGCCGAGCCGGTACCGTCCGGCGTCGGTGTCCCAGTGCGCGCCGGTCAGCGCGGTGCCGGTGAGCAGGGTGGTCGGTACCGGGCCGGCGACGTCCTTGCGGTAGAGCGTGTCGAAGATGCTGTCCACCAGGTCGCCGCTGATGCCCTTGTAGAGGCTGCGCTGGTCCCGGTTGAGTCGGTCCCGGCTGGCCGCAGGCAGGGCGTGGAAGTAGCGGACGTACTCCGGTGAGGTCATCTCCAGGGTGAGCTTGGTGTACTCCATCGGGAAGAACCGGGGCGACCGGGTGACCCAGTTGAGCTGGTAGTCGTGGGCGTCGATCTCCTCCAGTAGGTCGAGGTAGATCTCTGCGGCGCTCTGCCCGCTGCCGACCACGGTGACCGACCCGAGGCTCTGCAGCCGGGCCTTGTTCGCCAGGTAGTCGGCGCTGTGCACGGCAGGGCCGGGCAGGTCCCGGACCACCGCCGGGCGGTACGGCACGGTGCCGATGCCGAGCACCAGCCGCCGGGTCCGTAGCGTCGTGGTCGCCCCGGTGTCGGCCCGGGTGACCCGTACCAGGTAGTCGCCGGTGGCGGCGTCGTGCTCGACCCGGTCGACCCGGCTGCCGAACCGGACGTTGGGCAACTGGGCCGCCGCCCAGCGGCAGTACGCGTCGTACTCGGCGCGCAGCGGGTAGAAGTTCTCCCGGATGTAGAAGCGGTAGAGCCGACCGGTCTGCTTCAGATAGTTGAGGAACGAGTACGGCGACGTCGGGTCGGCCATCGTCACCAGGTCGGCCAGGAACGGCACCTGGATGGTGACTCCCTCGATCATCAGCCCGGGGTGCCAGGCGAACTCGTCGCGCTGCTCCAGGAACACCCCGTCCAGGTCGTCGAGCGGCGCGGTCAGGCAGGCCAGACCGAGGTTGAACGGCCCGAGCCCGACGGCGACGAAGTCATACGTTCGCATTGGCGCACACCTCCGGGGTGACCGGCTCCGGGGCGATCAGCGCCGGATCCCATTCGGCGTCGAGCAGCTCCTGGCCGGTGCGGCGGATCAGCTCGATCACGGTACGCAGGTCCTCGACGGTGGTGTTCGGGTTGAGCAGCGTGAACTTGAGCCAGTAGTGCCCGTCGACGACGGTGCCGGCGATGATCGCGGTGCCGTCGGCGAACAGCCGGGCCCGCAGCCGGGGCAGCAGCCGGTCGCAGTCCTGCACCGGTAGCCAGTCCGGTCGGTACCGGAACAGCACGGTGCTCAGCACCGGTCGCATGACCAGCTCGAAGTCGTCGCACTCGCGGAGCAGACCGTAGGCCTGCTGAGCCAGGTCGACGACCTGGTCGAACATCTCGCCGAGCTGGTCGGCGCCGATCGCCCGCAACGTCATCCACAACTTCAGGGCGTCCAGCCGGCGGGTGGTCTGCAGGCTCTTGTCGACCTGGTTCGGCACGGTCGCGGTTCGTGGGTTCAGGTAGTCGGCGTGCACCGCGACCCGCCGCATGGTCGGCGCGTTCCGGACGATTATGGCGCTGGAGCTGATCGGCTGGAAGAAGCTCTTGTGGAAGTCGACGGTGACCGAGTCGGCGGCGGCGATGCCGTCGAGCAGGTGCCGGTGGCGGGTGGAGACCAGCAGGCCGCAGCCGTACGCCGCGTCGACGTGCAGCCACACCGCCCGGTCGCGGCAGACGGTGCCGATCGCGGCGAGCGGGTCGACACAGCCGCGGTCGGTGGTGCCGGCGGTGGCGACGACCGCCATCGGCACCAGGTCCTGGTCGAGCAGCCGGTCGATCTCGGCGTCGAGCGCCACCGGGTCCATCCGGCCGGCGCCGTCGGTGGCGACCGGGACGACCGCGTCGGCGGCGAGCCCGAGCAGACCGGCGGACTTGCCGACGCTGAAGTGGCTCTCCGCCGTGGCCAGGACCCGCAGCCGGGGCAGCATCGTGTCCCGGTCGGCGTCGGCGCGGACCAGGCGGTCCTCCCGGGCCAGTAGCAGACCGTGCAGGTTCGACTGGGTGCCACCGCTGGTGAAGACGCCGTCGGCGGTCGGGCCGAACCCGATCCGCTCGGCCGTCCAGGCGATCAGCCGTCGCTCGATGAGCGTGCCGGTGGTGCTCTGGTCCCAGGTGTCGACCGAGGTGTTGACGGCGGCGAGCAGCAGTTCGGCGTTGAGCGCGGGGATCGCCACCGGGCAGTTCAGGTGGGCCAGGTAGGTGGGTTCGTGGAACCACACCGCGTGGTCCAGGTACAGGCCGGCGACCTCGTCCAGCGCGGCGTCGGTGGTGCCGAGCGGTGCGTCCAGGTCGACGCCGTCGACCTTGGCCTGCAGTGGTGCCACGGCGCCGCCGGAGTACGGCTGGCGGACCGCCCGTACGCGGTCGGCGAGAACCGCTGCGGTCCGGTCGATGCTGGACACATAGGTGTCCAGCGTGTGCCGGCCGAACAGATGCGGGTACATTGGCCTCTCCAACACCGCCTCCATAAGGGTAACCTAACCTAACTTAGGCGAGGCTACTGGGAGGGCCGGTGAAACGGAACTGGGCAGGACCCCTTCTCCACGGGGTACGGGGCCGGCGGGTGCGTCCCACACCCCTCGGCGGGACCGCTGTCGTACGTCGTGACCAGCGGATTCATGCCGTCAGCGGAGGCCGAGCGAGTGCTTGTGACCTGCATCCCACCAGGTGGATTACCCAGTGGATTCCGGGGCGGCCGCTCGGCGTCGGCGGGAGGGCGGCCGGATGACCGCTGCCGTCGCCGCCCGCGGGCGGACCATGTCGACCCTGACCGCGCTGTACGTCACCCAGTACCTGGGATTCGGGTTCATCACCGTCGGGCTGGCCAGCATCCTGCGCGCCGGCGGCACCTCGCTGGACACGCTCGCGTTGCTCAACCTGATCGGCCTGATCTGGCCGGTGAAGTTCCTCTGGGCACCGGTCCTGGACCGGTACGGCCCACGGCGCGGCGGCCACTACCGCTCCTGGCTGCTGGTGCTGCAGAGCGGCATGGTGCTGGCCCTGCTGGCCCTGCTCGCGGCCGACCCGGCCACCGGGCGGATCGGCCCGGTGGTGCTGATCTGCGCGCTGTTCGTCTTTCTGTCCGCCACCCAGGACATTGCCGCCGACGCGGTCGCGGTGCGGATGCTGGCCGACTCGGTCCGGGGTACCGGCAACGGGATCCAGGTGTCGGCGAGCTACCTCGGCAGCATTCTGGGCGGCGGCGTCTGCGTGGTGGTCTACGACCGGCTCGGCTGGCAGGCGGCGGTCGGCCTGCTCGCCGCGCTCACCGCGACCGGGCTGCTGGTGGTGTGGCGGTTCCGCGAGCCCGAGCGGATCGCCCGGCCGGCCGGGGCGCGTCAGGCGTACGGTGCGCTGCTGTCCGTCCTCGGCCAGCCCGGCTGCCGCCGCTGGGCGCTCGGCGTGGTGCCCCTGCTCTACATGGGAGCCGGGGCGGCCTACGGCCTGGTGTCGCCGGCCCTGGTCGACGCCGGCTGGTCGTTGCAGCGGATCGGCTTCGTGACCGGGATCGTCACCAGTGTCCCGGCCGTCGTCGCCGGGCTGGTGGCCGGTGGCCTGGTCGACCGGATCGGGCGGTCCGGGGTGCTGGTGGCCGGTGGCGTGTCGCTGGCCGTCGCCACGGTGCTGCTGCTGCCGATGCTCACCGGACGGGCCGCCGGCGGCTTCACCACGGTCGCGTTGTGCTGCTTCATGGCCGCGTACACGGTGGCGAACGTCGCGCTGTACACGGTGAACATGGACTACTCGCGGCCGGGCACCGGGGGGACCGACTTCACGGTGCTGTCGTCGTTCGGGCTGGTCTGCTCCTACCTGGCCGCGGCGTTCGGCCTGACGGTGGCGGCCCGGGTGGGCTACCCGGCGGTCGCGGTGGCCGCGATTGTGCTGGTCCTCGCCGGAGTCGCCGTCGGCGTCCGCCACCAGCGCCGGTACCGGCCGGCGACCGGCCCGGAGTCGTTTCCGGGACCGACCGGGTCACCAGGGCAACGGCCGGACGAACATGGCGTGCTGGCGCCAGCCGGGGAAGGGCACCAGGTCGCCGACGTGCTGCCAGCCCAGCACCCGCATGCTGCGCAGCACCCGGGTGTTGGAATCGGCGACCGCCAGTGACACCCGTTCCTCGGTGCGGCTGGCCAGCAGTTGGGAGAACAGCGGCACGCCGACCTGCTGGCGTTGGAACTCGGGTAGCACGAACGCCTCACAGACGGCGAAGGTCCGCCCCGGCCACTCCCGGGCGAGGTCCGGGTCGGCGGCCGACCGCAGGTCGCGCCACCAGAGAGTCTCCGGCGGCAGCGGACACCCCATCACCGTCCCGACCAGCTGGTCGCCGACGTAGCCGACGGTGGCGGCGAATCCGGGTGCCTGCGCCGTCCACTCCAGCCGTTGCTCCACCGACGGCTCGGTGTGGTCGGTCAGGTGCAGGTCCTTGGCGTGCACCTGGCGGTAGACCTTCGCGAGAGCATCGATCTGTACCTGGTCGGTGAGCACCACCCGGTGGCGGCCGGTGCCGGTCTCCGTCGTGCGTTCGAGGCCCATCCCACTCCCTTCAGCGATGAGGTGAGCCTAACCTAACTGTATGCCCGGGTTCTGCCAAGGCCGACGGTCCCGGCGACCGGCGGCCGGTGCCCGGCCATCGCCGGGGCCGCGTCCGGCACGACCCGGTGCCCGACCAGCAGCCGGTGCAGACCGATCCCGGTCGCGGCGACCAGGACCGCGTTGCGGGCGGCCAGCAGCACGGCCCCCGGCCAGCCCGGCGTGCCGATCACGTCCGGATAGAACCACGGGAAGTAGGCACTGGTCAGTACGGTCGCCACGACGATCAGCAGGGCCGGTGCCCGTTGTGTGGTGTCCCGGCGGGTCAGAGACCGTGGCGTAGCCGGTCCGCGTCGACTCGGCGAGCCAGCCGACCGCGACGAACAACGCCGCCGCGCCCGGCGGGTACTGCCACATCGGGTCGGCGCCCGGCACCCGGCCGTCGCGCAGCTGCCCGCTCCACCGTCGGTACAGGTCGACGTCGGCGAACACCTCACCGGCGTCCAACCCGGGAACGAGCTGTGCGTAGACCGCCATCAGCGCGGCCCGGGTGATCAGCCACACCAGGACCGTGGCCGGCGCCGCCCACCGGCTCCGTAGGAGTCTCATCCGCGTCGGCAGCGTCAGCTCGACGGCGGTGCGACCAGCTGCGGGCCGGGCCGACCGCGCAGCACCCGCAGCGCGACGGCCGGGCGGACCACTGCGGACAACGGTGCGACCAGGTGGAACACGTCGGTCAGGGCGCGCTGCACGTACGGATCGCGGTTGGCCACGTCGGCTGCCCGGTCCAGGTACCAGCGGGACAGTCCACCGCCGCGCCGTGGCCGTGGCCCGACGGTCGTCGGGTACCGCAGGTCGGCGCCGGTGGCGATCAGCCAGGCGGTCTCGCTGCAGTCGGCCACCCGGGCCTGCGCCGCGCGGCCCAGCGTGCCACCGCTGTCGCGCAGCTGCTCGGCCAGCACCACCGCCGTCCGGGCAGCCACGGCCATTCCCTGGCCGTAGACCGGGTTGAAGGTGCACGAGGCGTCGCCGACCACCGCGAACCCGTCCGGCCAGCGTGGCATCGCCTCGTACCGGCGGCGATGGTTGGCGGTGTTGCGGAACCCGTGAATCGGTGAGTCGGGCGTGGCGTCGCGGATCGCCTGGTGAATCAGCGGGCTGCGCAGCCCGCGGGCGAACTCCAGGAAACCGGCCTCATCGGTCGGCGGGTGGTCCCCGCCGAGTCCGCCGAGGGTCACCATCCACCGTCCGTTCTCGATCGGGTAGATCACCCGCCCCGACCAGAGCGTGGCGGCTGCGGCATCACCACGATGTTCTTCCACCCGTTACTGGCGCCCGGCGGCAGCAGGTAGCGCCGGCTCGCGTAGCCGAGTCCGGAGTCGACCCGGGTCTCGTCGGGGCGGCCGTAGCCGAGCTCGGCCAACCAGTCCGGCACGTGTGAGCCGCGGCCGCTGGCGTCCACCACCAGGTCGGCCGGCAGGTTCCGCTCGGCGGCACCCGCCGCGCGGGGACGCATCCGTACGCCGGTGACCGCGTCGCGGCCGTCGGCGCCGAGCAGCCCGACCACGTCGTGGGCCGGCTCGAACCGGATGCGTGGATCGACGGCCAGCCGCTGACGCACCGTCCAGTCGAGCAGTTCCCGGCTGGTCCCGACCAGCTGGTGGGTCGCCGGGAACCGTTCCCGCCAGCCGGTCGCTGTGAGGTACAGGACGTCGGTCGGCGCGTCGACCCGGACCGCGCCGGCGGCGTGCAGTTCGGCGATCAGACCGGGGAAGAGCTGATCGAGCGCGCGCTGCCCGGCGGTGATCAGCACGTGCAGATGGTGCGCCTGCGGGACGCCGGCGCGGACCTGCGGCGTGTCGGGGAACCGGTCGCGGTCGACGACGGTCACCCGGTCGACGTGTTCGGCGAGGGCGCGGGCCGCGCACAGCCCGGCGAGACTGCCGCCGATGACGACCGCGTGCCGAGTGGCGGGAACGGATCGGACCATGCCGCTATCTTCGTCGATCGGTCCGATGTGCACCACCGGGCATCCGCCGGTACACCGGGGCGAGTCGGCGGTGCAGTTCCCGGTAGACGTCGAAGAGTTCGTCGTAGCGGACGCGGTGCGCCGCCGTCGGGGCGAACACCTGGTCGGTCCGCAGCAACGCCGGGATCTGCCCGAACGTCAGCTGCCCGGTGCCGACCGCGCCGATCCAGCCGGCGCCACGGGCGTTGACCGCGACCGGGTCCGGGTCCCGACGCACCTCGACGCCGAGCACGTCGGCGAAGATCTGGCACCAGGCCGTCGACCGGGCACCGCCACCGGTGACAGTCAACGAGGTCACCGGGGTGCCGAGGAACCGGTCGACCGCCGCCGACAGCCACCGGGTGTTCAACGCGACGCCTTCGAAGACGGCCCGCAACAGATCGGACCGGTTGGTGTCGAGCGAGATGTTGACGAACGCGGCACGCAGGTCCGGATCGTCGACCGGGGCGCGTTCGCCGTACAGCCACGGCAGGTAGAGCACCCCGTTCGCGCCGGCCGGCACGGTCGGCAGGATCGCGTCGAACGCGTCGAAGATCGACGTCTCGTCGGTGGCGAGGCGGCCGGCACCGACCAGCGGATCGTCGTACTCGACGATCTTGTCCTTGAGCCAGGTCAGGTTCGCCCCGGCGGTGGCCTGCAGCGCGGTCATCAGGTACCGGTCGCCGATCGCGCACGGCACGGCGGCGATCTGCGCGACCGGGTCGGTCTTCTTGCGCCGCACGTGCGCCGCGATCCACGACGAGGTACCCAGGTACAGGTGCGGGTCGTCGTCGGCGGTGGTGCCGGCGCCGATCGCCGCCGCCGTGGTGTCGATCGCCCCGGCCACCACCTGGACGGTCGGCGGCAGACCGAGGTGGGCGGCGGCGTCCGGGCACAGCGTGCCGATCACCTCGGTGCAGGCCACGATCGGCGGCAGTTTGTCCGCGTCGATGCCGCAGTCGGCGACCAGGGCGGGGGAGTAGCGGACCCGGTCGGGTCGGCGGTTGTCCGTCACCCACGAGGTGAGGATCGAGTCGACCGTGGCCACCGTACGGCCGGTCAGCTTGAGGTTGATCCAGTCCAGCGCGTTGAGGAAGGTCGCGGTCCGCGCGTACACCTGCGGCATGGTGTCGCGGACCAGCAGCATGTGTGCGGCCGGGTCCTTACCGGTGGCGGACGGCATCCCGCCGGTCAGCCGCAGCCAGCGGACGATCCGGCGGACCGACATTCCGCCGTACGCCGGAAAGCCGCCGAACTGCCGACGCAGGTGCGCCGCACCGCGCATGTCCAACCAGGTGATACAGCGGGTGAGGGGTTCACCGGCGGCGTCCACCGCGATGGTCCCCTCACCCTGCGCGGACGAGCAGACGGTGGTGACCGCCCGCAGGTGTTCCGGATGAGCCCGGCCGAGTTCGGCGACCACCTCGGCGAGCGCCCGCCACCAGTCGTGCGGGTCCTGCTCGGCACCGCCGCCGGGCAGCACCACCAGCGGCACCGGCCGCTGAGCCCAGCCGGTCACCGTGCCGTCCACTGCGACCAGCGCCGCCTTCATCCCGGAGGTGCCCAGGTCGATCGCGAGAACCTGCGGGGGCGTGGCCGGCACCGGGTCAGACCCCTTCCACCTGCGCGAACACCCGGTCGAAACGGTCCAGCGCGGAGTCGATCACCTCGTCGGTGTCGGCCATCGAGGTGTACATCCGGGAGCCGGCCAGGGTGACGACACCGTGCGCCGTGTACGCCGCACCCATCTGCTCCATCAGCCGCTTGCGGGACTTGTTCTCCCTGAGCAGCTTGATCGGGTTGCGCATGTCGAGCAGCATGACGCCACTGCACTCCAGATGCACGATCGACCCCTGGTTGTAGGCCACGTACGGCAGACCGTACCGGTCGATCAGCCGCTGCAGCCCCCGGGTGAGCCGGTCCCCGGCCCGACCGGCGATCACCGGGGCGTTCGTCCGGGCCATCTCGGCGATGGCGAAGTAGCCGGCCGCGCAGGACAGTGGGTTCGCCGACAGGGTGCCGCCGACCTGGATGTGCGTCCCGCCGCGCCCGTCGAGCCCGGCGCCGAAGACGGCCATCACCTCGGCCCGCCCGCCGACGCCGCCGGCCATCGGGTAGCCGCCGGAGACCGCCTTGCCGAACACGGTCAGGTCGGGGATGACGCCGAAGTAGCCGGCCGCCCCGCCGAGCCCGACCCGGAACCCGGTGACCACCTCGTCGAAGATCAGCAGCGCGCCGAACTCGTCGCACAACGCGCGGACCCGGGCGTTGAAGTCACGTGGCACCGGTCGGGTGCCGGACTCGGGGCCGAGCGGCTCGACGATCACCGCGGCGGTGCCGCCGCGGACCCGGTTCTCGATCAGTTTGCGGCGCAACGCGCCGAGATCGTGCGGGAACGCCTCCCGGGTGTTGGCGGTGGCGCCGAACGGGATGCCCTTGGCGTTCATCCGGTACGTGCCGGGCACTCGCAGCCCGTACACCATCGTGTCGGACCAGCCGTGGTAGGCGCCGCCGACCTTGATCACCATGTGCTTGCCGGTGAAGGCGCGGGCACCCCGGACCGCCGCCATCACCGCCTCGGTGCCGGAGCCGAGCGACCGGTACATCTCGATGTGCGGCAGGTACCGGTGGATGATCTCGGCGAGCTTCAGCTCGTACTCGTGGAACAGCCCGGTCACCGGCCCCGACTCCTTCACCACCGCGGCAACCTGCTCGTTGACCGGGCCGTAGTTGCTGCCCAGGATCGTCGGGCCACCGGCCTGCAGGAAGTCGATGTAGGTGTTGCCGTCGCGGTCGGTCAGGTAGGCGCCGTCGGCCGCGTCAATCGCCAACGGGAACGGGTAGTTGAAGGCCAGGTTGTGCTGCACCCCGCCCGGGATGCGGCGTTTTGCCCGTTCGGTGATCTCCTTGCTGGCCCGGCACCGGTCGTTGAAGTAGCCGAGCACGTCGAGCATCGCGTCGTGACGCAACCCGCGTACCGGCTGAGCGACCAGGGCCTTGAGCCGGCGCATCGTGTCGTCGACGTCGAGGTACTCGGTGATCGCGTAGCCGAGTCGCGCGGACTCGCTGCCCGGGGTCTGCACGGTGGTGGTGTCGGCGACCGGCGGCCCGGCGGCGGCGATCGCCGCCGCCACCGCGTCCGCACTGGGCAGTTGCTCATCTGCGGGCACCCGCACCGGCGGAACCGCCTCGGTGATCTGCGCGGCGATCCGCTTCTCATCGGCGCGCAGCTTGGTGAACGCGACCTCCCGGACCGCGGTCGGGATGGTGTAGACCTTGCCGGCTTCGCTGGTCAACGCCAGGAGATAGGCGATCGACACTTTCTCCAGCAGTGCCATGTTGAACACCGCGCGGTCCGGTTCGGTCCCCAGCGCGACGACCCCGTGGTTGGCGATGATGAACGCGTTGTCGCCGCTAGCCACCTTCTTCTGCACGTTGCGGGCCAGCATCCCGGTGCCGGACGGGGCGTAGTCGACGATCGCCACCTCGCGGCCGAGGAAGCGCACCTGCTCGTCGGTGAGCGCAGGGATCGGACGGCGCAGGAACGCCAGGGCCGAGGCGTACGGCTGGTGGGTGTGCACGATCGCGTTGACGTCGGGCCGCTGCCGGTAGATGTTGGCGTGCATCCCGGCCTCGATCGATGGCGCGAGGTCACTACCGGTGCCGTCGGGTACGTGCGTACCGTCGAAGTCGACCAGGCAGACGTCCTCGATCCGCATCCGGTCGTAGTCGTAGTTGCTCGGCGTGACGGCGTACAGCCGGTGCCCCGGAACCCGGACCGACACGTTGCCCTCGGTGGCCTTCAGATAGCCCCGGTCCAGCATGGTTCGACACATCTCGACGACGTGTCGGCGGGAAGTGTGGTGGTCCATGGCGGGTCCTCCGGTCCTCCGGGGTACGCGGCGAAGAACCTATCCTCGCTGCCGGCCGGCGCTGGGACACCGTCCCGCCGGCAGCGGAAAACAGCGACCGGATTGTCACCATGTGACAATCCTCGCCTGCGTACGCTGCCGTCTACCCGCTGCTCTGGGCCGGATTCCCCGACCGGATTGTCGCCAAGTGACAGGATGGCGGGGTGCCCGTCCGTCCGGTGACCGTCACCCCCTGGCAGCGGCTACCCGTCGAGCTGGCCCCGGCAATGCGGCCCCGGCTGGCGGCGGTGGTCGACACGGTGGCCGCCGCGGTGACCGAACTGACCCCTGAGTTCGTCGGGATCGACGACCCGAAACTCCAGGCCGACGTCCGGACCGCGGTCGACGTGGCCCTCCAGCGTTTCCTGGATCTGGTCGGCACCACCGAGCCGGCGTTGCCGCCCCGGGTGCGGGAGGTCTTCGTCGCGCTCGGCGCGGCCGAGGCCCGGGAGGACCGTGGCCCCCAGGCACTGCTCGCCGCCCTGCGGGTGGCCGGCCGACTGCTGCTGCGTCAGGTCGGTCAGGCGCTCGCCACGGTGCGACCGGTCGACGCCGAGGCCCTTGCCGACTGCGCCGACGCGGTCACCGGCTTCGTCGACGATTTGGCTGCGGCCGGCACCGACGGGTTCGCCCGCCAGCTGCGCGAACAGTCCGGTGAGGGCGACCGGGCCCGCCGGCAGCTCGGCGAACTGCTGCTGGTCGGCGGAGCCGGCGCCGCCACCGTCGCGGCGGCCGCCGCCCGGGCCGGCTGGCGGGACCTGGCCACCGTGCTGCCGGTCGTGCTGCCGGCCCGGCAGGCCCGCGACGCACGGTTCCGGTTCGGTACCGACGGGATCGTGGTCGACCGGGGCCGCGACGCCGTACTGCTGCTGCGCGCCGGCCCCCGGACCACCCGACCGGCGCTGGCCGACGCACTGCGCGGCTGGCGGGCCACGGTGGGCCCGGCGTTGCCCTGGCCGCAGGTGCCCCAGGCGGTACGACTTGCCGAGCTCGCGGCGACCGTCGTCCGGACCGGCGGAGCCGACCAGGGCGGTCCCGTCGACCGTACCGCCGTCTTCGCCGAGGACCACCTCACCGTGCTGGCGCTGCACGGCCAGCCCGACGCGCTGGCGGTGCTGACCGGCCGCCGGCTGGCGCCCTTCGCCGCGCTGCCGCCCGCCCAGCGCGACGGACTGCTGCGTACGCTGCACAGCTGGCTGCGGCACTGGGGGTCCAGGTCGGCGGTCGCCGCCGACCTGTTCATCCATCCCCAGACCGTCAGCTACCGGCTCAGGCGGCTGCGGACGCTGCTCGGCGGCGACCTGGACGACCCGGACCGACGGTTCGAGCTGCTGGTGGTGCTCGCCGCCGCTGACCCCCGCTGACCGGTCCTGCGCCGGCCGGTCGGTGGTAGCGGCGCTGCCGCCACGCCGACTCGCGGGCCTCGTGGGTCAGCCGCTCGTGCATCGACGCCTCCCGCAGCCGCCGGCGGGACTTCCGCAGCAGCACCAGCTCGGCCAGGACCAGGCCGACGCACACCACGGCCAGCAGCGCGGTACCAGCCAGCGCCGGCGCCCGGGCGGCGACCGGAACGAGCCCGACCAGCACACCGACGACCGCGACCCGGGTGACGGTGACCGTGCCGAGCATCCGGGCCTGGAACCCCACCTGGGCGACAAAGAACAACGTGGCGTGGAACGCCTGCAGCGCGGCCGGCGCGACCAGGTCGAAGTGTGACCACCACAGGGCGGCGGCGACCGCCACCGCGAAGGTCGCGCCGCCACCCGCCGGCCAGGTGACCGGCCGGGCGATCAGGTCGCTGCCGACGCCGACCGACACGATCAGTTCGGCCAGCGCGATCATCAGGATGAGTTCGAACCGCTCCACCCAGTGGTTGGCCGCCCGCACCGCCCATCCCCAGGTGGTCAGCAGGTATCCGGCGGCGTACTCGACCGTCAGCGCGGCCAGCCAACAGCCGACCTGCAACGCGAACACGACGTTCGACGACAGACCCAGGTACGGCAGCAGGTGCAGGCCCCGGACGACCAGGTAGCAGCCGGCCATCAGCAGCGGACCGGGCAGGCCGCTCGGCTTGTCGGTGAACGCCTGCGGGATGGTCAGCGCGGCGGTGAAGACCGCTGCCATCGCCGCGAACATCACCAGCGGGGCGATGCCCTCCCGAGCCGGATTCGGTTGGCGAGCATCAGGTGTGAACACCACGCCCACCACAGCAGCGCCAGGATCAGCATCCCGGCGACGAGACCCTGGCCGGTGAGGTCACCCGGGCGTTGTTGTAGAACGCGAAGACGAAGACCAGGTCGAAGAAGATCTCCAGCCGGTCGACCCGGGCGCCGGGACGGACCGAGCGCAGCCCGCCGCGCGCCGGCCGGGTCTCGTCCATGCCTGCCTCCGCAGCGGCCTCGCGGTACCTGCGTCCGGACGTACCGACCCAGACCCGTCGGTGTGCGCTTGTTCACCTACGGTGATCGTAGTTCGTTGACGGGTGGCGGACCGAAAATCGACGCCGGGCAGTGGTCGGGCCGCCGTCGGCCCGGGCCGGCTGACAGCTGATACGGACTGGAAAACCCGGAAATGGCCCGATGGATCTCGTCGCTGTGCACCAGTGCGATCATCCCGTGGCACTGTCTGGACTCGATGATCCCACTTATAGTTGCCGTGCCAGCATTCGTGTTCGCGGGCGCGCCTGTCCGGTGTGTCCGTCATCTCGCTGAAGGGTCGTGCAAATGACGGCAACTATCGGACAGTCGGGCGATGTACGAGCCGATGTGGAAAACGCCAACATCGCCCGAATCTACGACTATTACCTTGGTGGACTGTACAACTTCGCGATCGACCGTGAGCGGGCCGAACGCATCAAGCTGATGCTGCCCAGCGTCGACCTGCTCGCCCGGAGCAACCGCGACTGGCTGCGCCGTTCGGTGCGCTACCTGGTCGGCCGGGGCGTGCGGCAGCTCATCGACATCGCCTCAGGACTGCCGACGGTCGGCAACACGCACGAGGTGGCGCACGCCCTGGATCCGCAGGCCCGGGTGATCTACGTGGACAACGACCATTCGGCTGTCGTCCATGGTGACGACATCCTCGCCACGGAACCGCTGGTGGCGATGGCTGAGGTCGATGGCAAGTACCCCGACCAGGTGTGGTCGCATCCGGCGGTCCGCGAGCTGATCGACCTGTCGCAGCCGGTCGGCATCGTCCTCGGCGGGCTGCTCGTCTTCGTGCAGGACGACGAGGATCCGGCCGGGCTCGTCGCGGCCTACCGGGACGCGCTTGCACCGGGCAGCTACATCGCGATGTCGCACCTCAGCGCGGACACCGCGGACGAGGAGACCCGTGGGCAGGTGGACCGGATGGTCGCCGCCTACCGGGCCGGCGTCGGCGCGAACCTCTACGTCCGGGACAAGGCCACCATCACCTCCTGGTTCGACGGGATGGAGTTGGTCGAGCCCGGCGTGACCCTGATGGCGGACTGGCGGCCCGACCCGGGTCTCGACGTGGACGCACAGACTCCGTCCCGGCAGCTCGGCTACGGCGGGATGGCCCGCGTCGGATAACCGATCCGGTATGAGCGGTTCGGTATCCTCCCCGGCTCTTGACCGGACACTTCGGACGTCGCACGCCTGGCGCAGGAGCCGACGCGACGGCGTCCGAAGGTCGGTCGGGAGCCGCCTGACGGGCAGCCGGCGGCGGCGATCGCAGCGACGGCAGGGGAGGCCCGGATGCGAACCCGATGGACGACAGCCGCTGTCACACTGGCCCTGGTCGGCGGGCTGCTCGCCGGACTACCCGGGGCGTCGTCGGCTCACGACCCCGACACACCCGCCGGCCGGTCCTCGGCCGTGGCCTTCATGGCCCAGCGGGAGCCAACCCAGCAGCTCACCGCGCTGGCGCAGGTGAACTGCAGCAACGGCCAGGCCGGCGGCTACCCATGCCGCAACGTGGACCTGATGGCCTTCCTGCCACTGAGCCAGATCGGCGGCAGCCAGGCCAACGACATCTGGGGCTGGACGGATCCGGGCACCGGCCGCGAGTACGCGATCGTCGGGCGCCGCAACGGCACCTCGTTTGTCGATGTCACCGATGCCACCGCGCCGGTGTACCTCGGCAACCTGCCGGCCTACCAGAACCGGACCGCGATCTGGCGCGACATAAAGGTCCACCGCAACCACGCCTTCGTCGTCGCCGACGTCCGTGGCCACGGAATGCAGGTGTTCGACCTGACCCGGCTGCGCGGCGTGGGTAGCCCGCAGACCTTCACTGCGGACGCGCACTACAACCGGTTCGGCAACTCGCACAACATCGCGATCAACGAGCAGACCGGATACGCGTACGCGGTGGGATCGAACACCTGCCGGGGCGGCCTGCACATGATCGACATCAGGACGCCCACATCTCCGGCCTACGCCGGATGCGTCAACCAGGACGGCTACACCCACGACACCCAGTGCGTCGTCTACCAGGGCCCGGACAGCGCCTACACCGGCCGGGAGATCTGCGTCAGCTCCAACGAGGACACCGTAACCATCGTCGACGTGACCAGCAAGGCCAGTCCTCGGCAGATCGTCCGGGCCGCGTACTCCGGCCGGCAGTACACCCATCAGGGCTGGCTCACCGACAACCACCGGTACTTCGTCCTCGACGACGAGCTGGACGAGACCCGCGCCGGTGGCGGGACGAGGACCTTCGTCTTCGACCTGTACGACCTTGACGCGCCCCGGCACATCGGTACCCATACCTCCTCGGCGGCGGCCACCGACCACAACCAGTACGTCAAGGGCAACTACAGCTACCAGGCCAACTACCGGGCCGGACTGCGCATCCTCGACCTGAGCGGCATCGCCGCCGGGACGCTGACCGAAGCTGGGTACTTCGACGTCTACCCGTCGAGCGACTCCGCCTCGATGAACGGGGCATGGAGTGTGTACCCGTACTTCGCCAGCGGAACGGTGGTGGTCAGCGGCATCGAGCAAGGGCTGTTCGTGCTCCGGCCGAACCTGCCCGCTGTCACGTCGGCCGCAGACCGGCCGGTGACCGTCGACCGCCGGATTCCGGTCTGATGACGACCTCCACCACCCGACACACGACCCCGCCGGCTGCCGCGCCGGCGGGGTCGCCGGCTGCCGCGCCGGCGGGGTCGCCGGCTGCCGCCCCGCCAGGGTCGCCGGGTGCTGCCCCGGCACCGACCGGCCGCCGACCGACCAGCCGGATCGTCACGGCCGCGACGCTGACCCTGCTGGTCGCCGCCGCCGGGTTCGTCGCCGGCCGGGCGACCGGCCCGGCTGCCGGTACGTCGGCGGTCGGCGGGTCCACCGCCGCCCACGCCGGACATGTGGTCGGCGGTCTCGGTGTCAGCCAGGACGGATACCGGCTGGATCTGCTGGATGCTCCGACCACCGCCGAGGCCGCCGCCGAGCTGGCCTTTCGGATCCTCGGCCCGGACGGTGCACCGTTGACCGGCTACCGGCGTAACCACGAGCGGGATCTGCACCTGGTCGTGGTCGGCCGGGACTTCGCCGGCTACCAGCACCTGCACCCGCAGCGGGACCCGGCCGGCACCTGGCGGGTGGGCATCACCCTGCCCGGCGGCGGCGCCTACCGGATGATCGCCGACTTCGTCCCGGCCGGTGCCGACACGTCGTTGACGCTCGGCGCGGACCTGCTGGTCACCGGCGGGTACACGATCCGCCCGGCTGCCCCGGTGGACGAAGCGACCGTCCTGGTCGACGGCTACACAGTCACCCTGGACGGCGGACTGCGTCCAGGTGAGGCCTCCCAGGTACTGGTCTGGCTCGGCCGCGACGGCGAGCCGGTGCCGGACCTGGAGCCGTATCTCAGCTCGTTCGGCCACCTCGTCGCGCTGCGCCACGGCGACCTCGGCTACCTGCACGTGCATCCGGCCCCGGCGACCAACCCGAGCTCGGTGGTGGCGTTCGCCGTCCAGGTCCCGTCGGCCGGCACCTACCAGCTGTTCTTCGAATTCCAGCACGGTCAGGTGGTGCGGACCGCAGAGTTCAGTGTCACCGCGATCTGACCAGCACCGGTCAACCTCCCGGCCCGGTCCCGCGTCTTGGCGGTGTCCGCTCGACCAGGAGGTTTCCCGTGACCGTCACCCCTAATCCGGGCAGTTCCGAACCGCTGTGGTCGGTGGGCGGCATCACCGCCGCAGTCACCGCGCTGCTGGGCGTGGTGACCGCGTTCGGCCTGCCGCTCACCGAGGCACAACAGGCCGCGGTCCTCGGCCTCGCCGCGGTCCTCGCTCCGCTCATCGTCGCGCTGGTAGGCCGTGCCCGGGTGTACGCGCCGGCGACCGTCGAACGACTGGTCGGTGAGACCGCCCCGGAGGCCGACAGGTGAGCCGTTCCGGTACCTGCCGGCGCCGGCGCCGTCGGCGACCGCGAGAACACGCTCCGGCGGATGGTGGACAATCGGCCGGTGCCGTGACGCGGTGGGAGGTGGCGGGTGCGGATCCTGCTGGTCGACAACTACGACTCCTACACGTACAACCTCTTCCAGCTGCTCGCGGCGGTCGCCGGCAGCGAGCCGACCGTGCTGGCCAACGACGACCCCCGGCTCGCCGCCGTCGACCAGATCGCCGCGCAGTGCGTGGTGATCTCGCCCGGCCCAGGTCGGCCGCACCGGGTGACCGACCTCGGCTGGGGGTGGGAATTGCTCGACCGTCGGCGTGATCTGCCGGTGCTCGGGGTGTGCCTCGGTCACCAGGCGATCGCGTTGCACGCCGGCGCGCGGGTCGACCAGCGACGGGCCCGGCACGGCCAGGTCGACCGGGTGCGGCACACCGGCACCGGACTGTTCGCCGGCATACCCCAGGGTTTCGCGGCGGTCCGGTACCACTCGCTGCAGGTGACCGAACCGGTGCCGGCGGACCTCATGGTGAGCGCGAGGGCCGCCGACGGCACGGTGATGGCGGTGACGCACCGTCGGTTGCCCCGCTGGGGTGTGCAGTTCCATCCGGAGTCGATCGGCACCGAACACGGCGCCCGGTTGGTCGGCAACTTCCTGGCCCTGGCGCGGGCCGTCGGGCCAGCCACCGCCACTGATACCGCCACCGTCCGTCCGGTGACGGCCGGGCCGCGCCGCGCCGCCACCGCGTCGGTGACAACCCGGCAGCCGGCCCCTGACCCTGCGGCTGCCGACCCCGGCTGGCGGTGCGACGTGACGGTCGTCGACACGGAGATCGACACCGAGGCGGCCTTCCTGGAGCTGTACGCCGACGCACAGTACGCGTACTGGCTCGACGGCGCCGACGTCGCGGCCGGGCGTTCCCGGTTCTCCTTCCTCGGTGACGCCGACGGACCGCTGGCCGAGGTGCTCAGCTACCGGGTCGGCAGCGGCCGGGTCGAGGTGCGCCGGCCGGCCCGTCCGGTCGAGCAGGAGCCCGGCGGCATACTCGACGTGCTGCGCCAGCGGTTGGCGCGGCGGCGGATGCCCCCAGCCGAGCTGCCGTTCGACTTCGCCGGCGGCTACGTCGGCTATCTCGGCTACGAAATGAAGGCCGACTGCGCGCCCACCACCGCCCGCCGGGCCGACACCCCCGACGCGGTCTGGATCTTCGCCGACCGGCTGGTGGCCGTCGACCATTTACACCGGCGCACCTACCTGGTGGCGCTGAGCGTCGACGACGCCGGGCAGCGCGCCGCCCGGGACTGGCTGGCGGCGACGGCGACCCGGCTGCGGGTGGTGCCGTCGTCGGCGCGGCCCGGGCCGTCCGGCAAGTCGGCGGCACCGCCCGCCGGGACGGACCTGCGGCGGTGGGTGACGTCCGCCCGCGACCGCAGCCACTACCTCGCTGACGTCGACGCGGCCCGCACTCAGCTGCGCCGCGGCGAGAGCTACGAGATCTGCCTGACCAACCAGTTGCGGCTGCCACCGGTCGCGGATCCGCTGGCCTACTACCAGACGCTGCGCCGGACCAACCCCGCGCCCTACGCCGCCTACCTGCGGCTGGACGACATCGCCGTGGCCAGCTCCTCACCGGAACGGTTCCTGCGCATCCGCCCGGACGGCCGGGTCGACAGTAGCCCGGTGAAGGGCACCTCGGCCCGCGCGGACGACGCCGACGAGGACGACCGTCTACGTCGTACGCTGGCCAGCTCGCCCAAGACCCGGGCCGAGAACCTGATGATCGTCGACCTGCTCCGCAACGATCTCGGCCGGGTCTGCGAGGTCGGCTCGGTGCGCGTTCCCCGGTTCCTGGCCACCGAGACCTATTCCACCCTGCACCAACTGGTGTCCACCGTCGAAGGGCGGCTGCGTCCGTCGGTAGGCGCGGTCGACTGCGTACGGTCGTGTTTCCCCGGCGGGTCAATGACTGGTGCGCCGAAGCTGCGCACCATGGAGATCATCGACCGGCTGGAGCAGCGGGCCCGGGGGATCTACTCCGGTGCCCTCGGCTACTTCGGCCTTGGCGGTGGTGCCGATCTCAGCATCGTGATCCGTACCGCGGTGCTGACCGGCGACGGATTCACCGTCGGCACCGGCGGTGCCATCGTGCTGGACTCCGACCCGGCCGACGAGTACGACGAGACGATGCTCAAGGCACGGGCACTGCTCGTCGCGTACCGGTCGGCCACCAGGTCGGTCCAATAACGGGGTGAGCTGGACACCGGCAGCCAGGGCGATCCGCCGGCCAACGGTTGATCGTCAAGTCGCAGGCATGACCGGTCGCCGGCCGGGTATCCGGCCCAGGTGGCCCAGGACACTGCGACCCGCGTCCCCGCCGTCGACGTCGCGCTCGACGCTGACGTGGTGGTGCCCGCCCGCACCCGCGCGGTGGTGCTGTTCGCCCACGGCAGCGGCAGCTCCCGGCTCAGTCCACGCAACCGGATGGTGGCCGGCCGGCTGCACGCGACCGGCCTCGCGACCGTCCTGGCCGATCTGCTGACCAAGGAAGAGGAGCAGATCGACGCGACCACCGCCCAACTGCGCTTCGACATCGCCCTGCTCAGCCGGCGGCTGACCGCGGTGGTGGACTGGGCCGTCGAACAGCCGGAGCTCGACGGCCTACCGGTAGGGCTGTTCGGCGCCAGCACCGGCGCGGCGGCGGCGCTGAGTGCCGCCGCGTCCCGGCCGGAACGGGTCGGTGCCGTGGTGTCGCGGGGCGGTCGGCCGGACCTGGCCGGGAACGTCCTGGCCGAGGTGCGGGCACCGACCCTGCTGCTGGTCGGGGAGCTTGATCCGCAGGTCGCAGAGCTCAACGCGGCGGCTGCGGCTGCCCTGCGGGCTCCGCACGACCTGCGGGTGGTGCCAGGCGCCGGTCACCTGTTCGCCGAGCCGGGCGCGCTGGACCGGGTCGCCGCCGACGCCGCCGGATGGTTCGACACACACCTGCACTGAAGTCGCTGCTTTCTGTAGCTGACCCGTCACTTAGTCGCGCTACCGGTGAGTGACGTGCGCGCACTTGTTACGGTCGTCGACCGGTGCGACGTGCGGAGGACGGCGGCGATGATGAACGGGACCATTGCTTACCTGGTGACCGGGCTGGGATGCCTGATCGCGACGGCTGGTGTGGTGGTGGCGGCGATCGCCGTGTGGCAGACCCGGACCCGCGGCGGCAGCTCTCGAAGAAGGTCCGGTGGGGGACCGGTCGACCCGTTCCACACCGGGGACACCGACGCGCTGCGTGGCGATCCGCGTCGCCTCGGCCCCGGCGACATCGTGGAGATCCGGGCACAGTCGTACGCGGTCCGCGGCAGCCTGCACTTCGCCGAGGGCAGCTGGACCTGGAGCGAGCACTTCCTCGACGACGCGCGGGGCGACAAGCTGTGGCTCTCCGTCGAGTCCGATCCCGACCTGGAGCTGGTGTTGTGGCGGGCGGCCGGGCCCGACCTGCAACACCTGCAGCCCGGCCCGGCTGCGGTGGACGTCGCCGGGCGCCGGTACCGGCTTGACGAGTCCGGCCAGGCCCGGTTCACCAGCGTCGGGGCGACCGGGCTGGCCCCCAGCGGCTTCGTGCGCTACTTCGACTACACCGCCCCGGACAACGCCCGGCTGTCCTTCGAAGGCTTTGGCGACTCGGGCCGGTGGGAGGTCGGCTTCGGCGAGGTGCTGCACCGCGCCGAGGTGATGATCTACCCCTCCGCCGGTCAGGCACCTACCGTCGGGAAGGCCTGACATGCTGGTCGCCCTGGACGCACCGTACGTCGACACCAGCGCGGCGGAGCTCAGCTTCGCGCTGGGTCTGGCCGAGCGACCCGCCCTGCACGTGCTCGAGCTGCCGCTGCCGGGCGCCGGCGGCGGTGCCCGCTCCAGCTCCGGTTCGCAGCCGCCCGGTTCGCAGCCGGCAGGGCTGCTGCGCCTGCGGTTACTCGGGGCCTCGCACCAGGTCGTGCTGCGTACCGCCGGCCATGACCTGGTCGAGACGCTCGCCTGCCTGCCCGGTCACCCGCCCGACCTGCCGGCGGTGGTGGACGCCGATGACGGCTACCGGTTCGCCGCGCGGGCGCTTCGGCTGTCGGCCGGCGAGCTCGCCGGGCGGGCCGACCACCTCCGCCGGCAGCTGACCGGCGACCCGCATGCCCTGGTCGGCGTCTTCCCGGGCAGCCCCGACGCACTCACCGCGCTGCACGCCCGGATCGATGGTGCACGGATCAGTTGGCGCACCTGGCATGCGTACCCGCAGACAGCCGAGTTGGTCGAGACCGAGACGGTGGTGACAGTACGGTGACTTCCCGCAAGTGGATCGTCGGTGGCGTGGTCCTCGCTCTGGTGGGCGTGATCGTGTCGTGCTGCGGGCTGGCCGCCGGCACCTTCTCCGCCCGCGGCTACGTCGAGCGCAGCTACGCCCGCTCGGTGGTCGACGACATCGGCTCCGACGCCGAGGGGTACCGCTCCGACCTGCCACCGCGCCAGGTGGCGCAGCAGCTCACCCGGGCGTTCAGCCCGGCCGACCAGTACACCGTCGGTGACCGTCACTACCTGCGCTACGGCGACGACTCGGTGGTCATCCTGCCGATCGCCGCCGGCTCGCTGATCCTGCTGGAACGCATGACGACCGCGTACCCCCGGTACCGCTCCGTCGTCGGCAACTCGTGGAACTGGCAGCGCGGCAGCACGATCCGGGGCGGCGGTCCCGGCACCGGCAAGTAACCACCCCCATCCCACCACCTGGAGTTGGCACATGTTCCGCACTCTGTTCGTCGATCTGCTGCTCACCCTGGCGTACGCCGGGGTGGGTCTGGTCCTGATGGCGCTCGGCTACCTGCTGGTCGACCTGGTCACCCCGGGCAAGCTGCACGAACTCATCTGGGCGCAGCGCAACCGCAACGCGACCGTGCTGCTCGCCTCGAACCTGTTCGCGGTGGGCACCATCGTCGTGGCCGCGATCGCCGCCGGGGAGAACAGCTTCGTCACCGGCCTGGTCGGCACCGCCGGGTACGGGCTGCTCGGCCTGCTCGTGATGGCGGTGTCGTTCGTGCTGCTGGACGCGGTCACCCCGGGCCGCCTCGGGGACATTCTGGTGGACCGGGAGCCGCACCCGGCGGTCTGGGTCAGCGCGACCATCCACCTTGCCACCGGTGCCATCGTGGCGGCGGCGATCAGCTGATGTCGGCGAGCAGCTGTCGTCGGTGGTCGGTTGATGTCGGCGGTCGTGGTGCCGGCGCCGGGTGACGGTGCCGGCCCCGTCACCCGGTACGCCCGGCTGGCCCGCCCGGCGGTCCTGGCCGCGGTCTTCGTCTGCGCGGCCTGCGGCCTGGTGTACGAGTTGGCGCTGGTCGCCCTCGGCAGCTACCTGATCGGTGACACTGTCGGCCAGGCGTCGATCGTGCTGGGCGTGATGGTCTTCGCGATGGGCGTCGGCGCGTTGGCGGCCAAGCCGCTGCAGCACCGCGCGGTGGTCGCCTTCGCCGCGGTCGAGCTCACCCTGGCGCTGCTCGGCGGGTTGTCGGTGCTGGGCCTGTACGCCGCCTTTGCCTGGCTGGACCTCTACGCGCCCGCGCTGGTGGCGACCGCGTTCGTGCTGGGGCTGCTGATCGGGGCGGAGATTCCGCTGCTGATGGTCCTGCTGCAGCGGATCCGGGCGCAGTCGGCCGGTAGCGCGGTCGCCGACCTGTTCGCGGCCGACTACGTCGGTGCCCTGCTGGGCGGTCTGGCCTTCCCGTTCCTGCTGATCCCGTTCTTCGGCCAGTTGCGTGGGGCGCTGCTGGTCGGCGCGGTGAACGCGCTGGCCGGAATCCTGCTGGTCGGCACGGTCTTCCGGGGTGATCTCGGCCGGCGCGGCCGGGCCGGGGTCGTCCTGGCCGCCACCGTGGTGATGGCGACGCTGGCCGGTGCCTATCTGGTGGCGGCGGACTTCGAGGTGACCGCGCGCCAGCAGCTCTACCGGGATCCGGTGGTGCACGCCGAACGCAGCCGCTACCAGGAGATCGTCCTGACCCGGGCGGTGTCGCCGGTCGCCGACGGCTCCGATCTGCGGCTGTACCTCGACGGGGATCTGCAGTTCAGCTCGGTGGACGAGTACCGCTACCACGAGGCGTTGGTCCATCCGGCGCTGGCCGGTCGGCGGGACCGGGTGCTGCTGCTCGGCGGCGGGGACGGGCTGGCCCTGCGCGAGGTGCTGCGCTACCCCGATGTCGCCTCGGTGACGGTCGTCGAGCTGGACCAGGCGGTGGTCGCGTTGGCCCGGGCCGAGCCGGACATCCGGGCGCTCAACGGCGCGGCCTTCGACGATCCACGGGTACGCCTGGTGCACGCCGACGCGTTCGCCTGGCTGCGCGGCGCACCGGGGCTGTTCGACGCGGTCGTCGTCGATCTGCCGGACCCGGACCAGACCGCGACGGCGAAGCTCTACTCGGTGGAGTTCTACTCGCTGGTCCGGCAGGCCCTCGGCCCGCAGGGCCGGATGGTGGTGCAGGCCGGGTCCCCGTACTTCGCGCCGCGTGCCTTCTGGTGCATCGAGGCGTCGGTGCGGCATGCGGGCTGGACGACGCGGCCGTACCACGTCGATGTCCCGTCGTTCGGTGACTGGGGTTTCCTGCTCGCGGTCGCCGACGGCGAGGGGGACGGCCCGGTGCCGACGCCGCAGGTACCTGCGGAGGCGCCCACGCTGCGCTTCCTGGGCCCTGAGGTGCTGCGGGCGGCGCAGGTCTTTCCGCCGGACCGGGGTCCGGTGCCGGTCGAGCCGTCGACGCTGCTGGACCCCCGGGTGCTCACCTACAGTCGGGCGGCGTGGCGCGGCTACTGATCCACCGTGTCCGCTGGATGTGTGGACGATCACCGGCGACGGGTGAGCGGTACCACCGGCAGCCAAGCAAGCGACCGGTATTGTCGGTGGCCGGTTGGTCAGCACGAGGGGGCGCCCGATGGCGACGGGGTCGGACTGGATGACGCCGGGGGCACACCCGGTCGCGGACGGGGTGTACCGGATTCCGCTGCCGATGCCCGACGACGCGCTGCGGGCGGTCAACGTCTACGCGATCGAGGACGACGCCGGGCTGGTGCTGGTCGACGCCGGTTGGGCGGTGCCGGCCGCCCGCAAGGCTCTCGAGGCGGCGCTCGGTGACCGAGGTCACGACCTCGCCGCGATCCGCCGCTTCCTCGTCACCCACATCCACCAGGACCACTATTCGCAGGCGGTCGCGATCCGCCGGGAAACCGGGGTGCCGATCGCGCTCGGGGCGGGGGAGCGGCCCAGCCTGGAGTTCATGGCGGCCGGCACCGACGAGCCGTACGCCGCACCGCTGGCCCAGTTGCGTGCCGCCGGTGCCGCCGACCTCGCCGACCAGGTGAAGCGGTTGACCGCCGACGCGGAGCAGCCGGAACTCGACTGGCAACCGCCGGACGAGTGGCTGTCCGGTGAGCGTGAGGTGCCGTTGTCCGGCCGCCGGTTGCGGGCGTTGCCGACCCCGGGTCACACCGCCGGGCACTACGTCTTCCGTGACCCGCAGGCCGGGCTGCTCTTCGCCGGTGACCACGTGTTGCCAGGCATCACCCCGTCGGTCGGCTTCGAGGCGGTGGCGGCGCACCGCCCGCTGGGCCGGTACCTGGAGTCGCTGCGGGCGGTACGTGCGTTGCCGGACGCGCTGCTGCTGCCGGCGCACGGGCCGGTGGGCGACAGCGTCCACCGACGGGTGGACGAATTGCTGGCCCATCACCGGGACCGGTTGGCCGAGATGGCGGCCGCGGTCGGTGCCGGCGCGTGGACCGCGTACCAGGTGGCGCGGACCCTGCCCTGGACCCGACGTCGCCGGGCGCTCGACGACCTGCCGCCGTACCACCGGATGCTGGCGGTCAACGAGACGGCGTTGCATCTCGACCTGCTGGCCGAGCAGGGCCGGGTGGCGACGCACCGGATGGACGGCGTGACAGCGTACCGGCCGGTGGCCTGACCACGGGTTTACCTGTGGACTGACCACGGGTTTCGCGGCGGTGTGGGATGCGGTAGTGTCAGGCGCCAAGCAAGCGCTTGTGAGGTGATCGTGATGCTGTCAGCCGACCCGACACCAATCCTGGCCCACGGTGGCCGTCGATGACGGTGATCAACCGACCGGCGGACCCGACCAGCCTGCTACGCCCCGGCATTCTGATCGACGGACAGTGGCGCGACACCGGCACCGGCGGTCGACGCGACCACATCGACCCGGGCACCGGCCGCGTCCAGCAGAGCTTCGCCCTGGCCGGGGCCGCCGAGGTGGACGAGGCGGTCGCCGCCGCCCGGGCAGCCGCCCCCGGCTGGCGCAGTTGGCCCACCGACCGGCGCCGCCAGGCGCTGTCCCGCCTCGGCGACCTGATCCGGGCCAGCGCCGCCGACCTCGCCGCGATCAACGCGCTCGAGGTCGGCACCCCGGCGGCCCTGTCGTACGGCCGCTACACCACCGGCCAGACCTTCTTCGACTACTACGCCGGCTGGCTGGACAAGGCCGCCGGCGATGCGCTGCGGATGCCCGGAGCGCTGGACCTGACCCTGCTGGAACCGGTCGGCGTGGTCGGCGCGATCCTCACCTGGAACCATCCGCTGGCCAACATCCAGACCACCGTCGCCCCGGCGCTGGCCGCCGGGTGCACGGTCATCGTCAAACCACCGGAGCAGGCCCCGTTCGCGGCGTTGCGGTTCGGCCGACTCTGCGCCGAGGCCGGGCTGCCACCCGGCGTGGTCAACGTCCTGCCCGGCGGCCCGGCGGTCGGCGACGCCCTGGTCCGCCACCCCGAGGTGGACAAGATCGGGTTCGTCGGCGGTCCGGCGACGGCGGCCCGGATCCAGGCGGCGGCCGCCCCGACGCTCAAGCCGCTGCTGCTGGAACTCGGCGGCAAGAGCGCGTCGCTGGTCTTCCCGGACGCCGACCTCGACCGGGCCTGCCGGTTCGCGCTGCTGATCACGGCCAACAGCGGCCAGGGCTGCACCATCCCGACCCGGATGTTCGTCCACGACGACGTGTACGACGAGGTGCTCGGCCGGCTGCTGGACGGTCTGCGCGCGGTCACCGTCGGCGACCCGTTCGACCCGGCGGCCCGGATGGGACCGCTGATCGACGCGGCCGCCTGCGAGCGGGTCGTCGGGACCATCGACCAGGCCCGGGAGAACAACACCGGTGACCTGGTGCTCGGCGGGCACCGGCTCGGCGGCGACCTGGCCGACGGCTACTACGTCGCCCCGACCGTCTTCTCTGACGTCGACCCGCACAGTGAGCTCGCCACCGAGGAGATCTTCGGCCCGGTGCTGTCGGTCTGCCGGTTCGACGGCGAAGCCGAGGCGGTCGAGGCGGCCAACGCCAGCCGGTACGGGCTCGCCGGCTATGTGCACACCCGCGACGTCGACCGGGCGATGCGGGTTGCCTCGGCGCTGGCCGTCGGCAACGTCGGGGTCAACGGGGCCGGCGCGCCCGCCGGGCCGTTCGCGCCGTTCGGCGGGGTGAAACAGAGCGGCTACGGCAAGGTCGGCGGGCTCGCCGGACTGCTGGAGTTCAGCCGGGTCAAGAACGTACTGCTGGCGATCGACGAATGAGCTTGTCCGGCGGACCGTCGGTCGGCGGAGAAAGAGGGGTCGGGATGACAACACTGGCGGACGGAGCGGTGCTGGTCACCGGTGCCGGATCGGGGATCGGGGCGGCGACCGCACTACAGGTCGCGGCGGCCGGAGCGGCGGTCGCCGTCAACGACCTCGACCCGGCCGCCGCCCAGGTCACCGCCGACACGGTCGTCGCCGCTGGCGGCACCGCCCACCCCGTCGCCGGGGACGTGGCCGATCCACGGGCCGCCGCGGACGTCGTGGCCGCCGCCGTCGACCGACTCGGCCGGCTCACCGGCCTGGTCAACAACGTCGGCGTGGTACGCGGCGGAGCGCTGCGATCGGTCAGCCCGGACGACTGGGACGCGATCATGCGGATCGACTGCGCCAGCGCGCTCTACTGCAGCCAGGCAGCGCTGCCCGCGATGACGTCGGGCAGCGCGATCGTCAACATCTCGTCGCTGTGCGGCATCCACGTCGCGCCCGGCGCCGGCGCCTACAACGCCGCCAAGGCGGCGGTGATCTCACTGACCCGGCAGATGGCGCTGGAGTGGGGCCCGGACGGGATCCGGGCCAACGCGGTCGCGCCGGGCATCGTCAGCGGCACCAACTTCTCGGCCAGCAGTCGCGACCCGCAGGCCGCGCAGCGACGCGGCGCCGCCGTACCGCTCGGTCGGACCGGGTCCGCCACGGACATCGCCCCGGTCGTGGTCTTCCTGCTCGGCGACGCCGCCCGGTACGTCACCGGCCAGGTGATCGCCGTCGACGGCGGGCTGGGCGTCGCGCTGCAGACGCTGCTGCCGGCATGACCGGAGGGCCGGGCGGTGACCCGCTGGCCACGCCGCTGACCGTCGGCCGGCACCGGCTGCGCAACCGGATGGTGATGACCCCGCACCTCGGCCGCCTGCCGCCCCGGCGGCTGCGGCGCTACGTGGCCGAGCGGGCCGCCGGCGGCGTCGCGATGATCGTGCTCCCCGCCGGCCAGGGGGTGTACGCCAACCCGGTCTACCCGCTGAACGTCTGCGCCGGTGACCCGGACGGCTACGCCGACCCCGACGCCGTCTCGTTCCACGTCCGCGACCCCCGGCACCGCCAGGTGCTGCTCGCGGCGGCGCACGAGCACCTGGCCGGACTGGCGGACGCGGCGCACGGCGGCGGGGCGCTCGCCGTCGGCCAGATCCACCACCCCGGCGCGGAGCGGGGCTGGGACAACTTCCAGCCGACCCTCGCCCCGTCGCAGGTACGGGCCGACGACACGGGAGCCGTCCCGCACGCGCTCACCGTCGCCGAGATCGACGACCTGGCGACCGGCTACCTCGTCACCGCCACGACGATCGTCGCCGCCGGGTTCGACGGTGTCGAACTGCACGCCGGCCACGGGTACCTGCTGAACCGGTTCCTGTCCCCGCACTACAACCGGCGCACCGACCGGTACGGCGGCTCCCCGGCCGGCCGGCTGCGGCTGATCCGCCGGATCCTGCGTACGGTGCGCGCCGAACTGGGGGACCGGTCGCTGCTCGGCGTCCGGCTGACCGCCGGCGAGGAGGTGCCGAGCGGCATCGACGCCGCCGGGGTGGCCGGGATCGCCGCCGGGCTCGCCGACCTCGTCGACTACGTCAACCTGTCGCTGGGCAACCACGACGGGCTGCGCGACGGCCGGCCGGCCACCGCGTACACCGGATCCTGGCTGGTGCCGCCGGCACCGGCGGCACAGACCGCCCGGCGGGTCCGCGCCGTGATCGACGTGCCGGTCCTGGTCTCCGGCCGGATCACCGACCCGGCGATCGCCCGCGGCCTGGTCGCCGACGGCGCTGCCGACCTGGTGGGACTGGCCCGGGCGCTGATCGCAGACCCCACCTTCCCCCGGCGCGCGGTCAGCGGGGACGACGCCGGCATCGTCCGCTGCGTCGCCTGCAACGAGTGCGTACGGGTGCCGTTCTCCTGCCCGGCGAACCCGGCCGCCGGTCGGGAAGCCGAGTTCGCCCCCCGGCCAGCTGCGCCGCCGGCCGGGCCGGCTCTCGTCCGGCGCCGGCGGGCCCGTCGGCGGATCGCCGTCGTCGGTGCCGGGCCGGCCGGGGTGGAGGCGGCGGTCGGTGCCGCGGCGGCCGGAGCCGAGGTGACCCTGATCGAGGCCGCCGACGTGGTCGGCGGGACACTGCGCCACCTGGTCGGCACGCCGCTGCTCGCCGACTGGGCGCCGCTGCTGCACCGGCTCGAGCGGCGGCTGGCCCCGCTGCTGGACCGGCCGTCTCCCGCCGGCGGGCGGGTGGTCCTGCGTACCGCCACCACCGCCACCGCCGACCACCCCGACCTGCTCGGCGCGGACCTGGTGGTGCTGGCCACCGGCGGCCGGCCGGGCCCGGCCGGCTTCCCCGTCGACCGACCGGTACTGACCACGATGGACCTGCTGGCCGGTCGTCGACCGGCGCCGGGCGTGCCGGTGCTGGTGGTCGGCGGCGCCGAGCGGCATCTCGAGCCGCTGATCGCCGCCGACCTGCTGGCCGGGGAGGGCTGGCCGGTCCAGGTGTGCACCGAATGCGTCGACATCGGACCCGATCTGGATCAGCGGACCAGGCCGGCGGTGCTGCGTCGGCTGTACGGCCGGGCGGTGGTGTTCGCCCCGATGAGCCGGGTGCACCGGTGGTCCGGTGGGGCCGTCGAGGTGGAGCAGTTGTTCACCGGGCAGCGGTCGATCCTCGACGCCGGTGCGGTGGTTCTCGCGCACGGCCGTACCGCCGATGACGGGCTGCGCGCCGCGCTGCCCGCGGACCTCGAATGTCAGGTGGTCGGCGACGCGTTGGCGCCGCGCCGGCTGACGCACGCCGTGCTGGAAGGAGCCAGGTTTGGATACGCGCTGTCCGCCGCCGACCGGCGATAGCCCCGCACCGCGGGTCGACGTGCTGGTGGTCGGTGCCGGCCTGGCCGGCTGGTGCGCGGCGGTCCGCGCCCAGCAGGCTGGCGCGTCGGTGGTCGTCGTCGAGCGGTCCCGGCGGCGCCCCGGCTGGGGCAACTCGGTGCTGTCCGGCGGTGCCCTGCATGCCGCGTTGCGCGATCCGCAGACCCCGCCGGGCCGGCTGCGGGCGCTGGTGCGGGAGTCGACCGACGGCTGGGCCGACGAGGCGGTGCTGCGTACCTGGAGCGAACGCCTGCGGCCCACCCTGGACTGGCTCGTCGAGCACGGTGCCCAACTGGTCACCGACGGCGACGCCGCGCACCGGGCGCGGGTGTTCGCCCCGGTGCGCCGCACCGAGCCGGGTCGGCGGTACGCCGGCTTCGGCGTCTGGACCTTCCTGCGCGGGCTCGCCGACGAGTTCACCGCCGCCGGCGGCACCCTGCGGCAGCCGGCCCGGGCCCGACGACTGCGGCCCGCGCCCGGTGCGGCCTGGCAGGTCGGGCTGGACCTGCCGGGCGGTGCCACCGGGTGGATCACCAGCCGGGCAGTGGTCCTCGCCGACGGCGGGTTCCAGGCCGATCCGGGTTTGCGCCGCGACCTGCTGGACACCGACCAGGTGCTGCTGCGCGGCGCCGGCACCGCGACCGGCGACGGCCTGCGGATGGGCTGCTCCGCCGGCGCGGCGCTGGTCCCGGACGCCGGGTTCTACGGCCACCTGCTGGTCCGTGAGGCGCGACAGGACAGTCGACTGTGGCCGTACCCGATCCTGGATCCGTTGGCGGCGGTCGGGATCGTCGTCGGCCCGGACGGTCGGCGGCTGGTCGACGAGAGCCATCACGGGGTGACCACGACCAACGCGGTGGCTCACGGCCCGGTGCCGGACGGCTGCTGGTTGATCGTCGACGACGACGGGTGGCGCACCGAGGGCCGGATCGGCGACCCGGCACCCAACCCGTACCTGCTCGACTGCGGCGCGACCGTGCTGACCGGCTCCGGTCCGGCGGACCTGGCCGTTCGAGCCGGCATCGACCCGGCCGGGCTGTCCGCCACGGTGGCGCAGGTGCTGGCGGCGCCGGAGGACGCGTCGCCGCCGCGCACCGGCCGGCTGCGGCTGGCCGTACCGCCGCTGCGGGCGGTGCCGCTGGTGGCCGGGGTGACGTTCGCCCTCGGCGGGCTGCGGGTCGACGGCCGGGCCCGGCTGTGCGACGCCGCCGACCAGCCGATCGGCGGGCTGTACGCGGCCGGGGCGACCATGGGCGGGCTGCACGGCGGCCCGCGCGCCGGCTACGCGGGCGGACTGCTCGAGGCGGCCGTCTTCGGCCTGGTCGCCGGCGAGGAAGCGGCCCGGTAGCTTGCTCAGCCGGTGAGGTGACAGGCGGACCAGCCGCCGCCGGCGACCGGCACCGGCTGCGGGGTCACCTCGGCGCACACCGGCATCGCGTGCGGGCAGCGGGTGCGGAACCGGCAGCCCGACGGCGGGTCGATCGGGCTGGGGATCTCCCCGGTCGGGGTGGTCCGGCCGGCGAGCCCGTGACTGGCCGGGGTCAGCATCGAGGCCAGCAGCGCCCGGGTGTACGGGTGTGCGGGGTGGCTGTACACCCGGCTGGCGGGACCGCTCTCCACCACCCGCCCCAGGTACATCACCGCCAGCTCGTGACTGACATGGTGGACCAGCGCGAGGTCGTGGGCGATGAACAGGAAGGCGATGCCCTCAGCCTCCTGGATGTCCTGCACCAGGTTGACGATCTGCGACCGGGTGGAGACGTCCAGCGCGCTCACCGGCTCGTCACAGATGATCAGTTGAGGTTCGAGCGCCAGCGCGCGGGCGAACGAGATCCGCTGTCGCTGGCCGCCGGAGAGCGCTCGCGGCGACCGGCGGGCCAGCGCCGGGTCCAGGCCGACCCGTTCCAGCAGCTGGCCGATCCGGCGGCGGCGCTCGGCCGGGGTGAGCCGGGAGTGCACCACCAGCGGTTCGGCGATGCTCTGCCCGACCGTCATCGACGGGTCCAGCGAGGCGTACGGGTCCTGGAACACCATCTGCATGCCCCGTCGGTGTGACCGCAGCTCGCCCCGGCTCATCGCGGCGAGGTCCCGACCGAGGAAGGAGACCTCCCCGCTGGTGGGTTCGATCAGCCGCAGGGCGAGCCGGCCGACGGTCGACTTGCCGGAGCCGCTCTCACCGACCAGGCCGAGCGTCCGGCCACGGGCCACCGTCAGGTCGACGCCGTCGACCGCGTGCACCACCACCCGACGCAGGCCGAGCGCTCCGCGCCGGACCGGGAACTGCTTGCCGAGGCCGCGCAGCCGCAGCACGGCTCCGTCCCCGGCGTCGGTCGGATCACCGGCGCCGGCATCCTCGACGGCTGCCTCGATCGCGGCCGGGTCCTCGCCCGCCGCCAGGTCCTCGCCCGCCGCCGGGTCCTCGGGACCGGTGGCCGGTGCCGCGCCGGTGCCGGGCAGCTCCAGCTCGGCGTGCCGGCCGCACCGGGTACCCCGGTCGCCGCCGTCCAGCACCGTCCACGGCGGGTCCATGCGGGTCCACTCCGGCCTGGCGTGGGCGCACCGGTTGGCGAACCGGCAGCCGGCGGCGGGGAAGTTACCTGGGCGCGGCACCTGGCCGGGAATGACCGGCAGCCGGGTGGCCTTCTCGGCGACCTCCGCACTGGACGAGATCAACGCCGAGGTGTACGGGTGCCGGGGCGCGGCGAACACGTCGCGGACCGGGCCGGACTCGACGACCTGACCGGCGTACATGACGCTGAGCCGTTGCGCCATCGTGGCGATGACGCCGAGATCGTGCGACACCAGCAGCAGCGACATCCCCAGCGCGTCGCGCAGGTCGCCGAGCAGCTGCAGGATCTGCAGCTGGACCGTCACGTCCAGGGCGGTCGTCGGTTCGTCGGCGATCAGCAGCTCCGGTTCGCCGGCGATGGCCATCGCGATCAGCGCCCGCTGGGCCATCCCGCCGGAGAGTTCGTGCGGGTAACTGGCCACCCGCTGCTGCGGGTCCGGGATCCGGACCAGGTCGAGCAGTTCCACCGCACGGGCCCGGGCCTGCCGGCGGTTCATGCCGGTGTGCCGCAGCAGGCTCTCGACGATCTGGTTGCCGACGGTGAACGCCGGGTTCAGGCTGCTCAACGCCTCCTGGAAGACCATGCCGACCCGGTTGCCGCGGAACCGGGTCAGCTCGGCGGGGGAGCGGCCGGTGAGCTCCTGCCCGGCGAAGCGGATCGAACCGCCGGTGATCCGGGCACCGGGCGGCAGCAGCCCGGCCAGGGCGAGACAGGTGATGCTCTTGCCGGAGCCGCTCTCGCCGACCAGGCCGAGCGTCTCGCCGGCGGCGACGCTCAGGTCGACCTGTTCGACCAGGTGGACGGTGTCACGTCCGGAGCCGATGCTGACGGTCAGGCCGTCGACCTCCAGCAGCGGGCGGGTCGTCGTGGTGGCGGCGCTCATCTGCGGCCTGCTTTCTGCGGGTGCCCGCCGGACAGGGCCTGGCTGAGTCCGTCGCCGAGCACCTGGAAGGCGACGACCGTCAGGGTGATGGTCAGGCCGGGGATGAAGATCAGCCAGGGTGCCGAGGCGACCGACGAGAACGCCCGTTGCAGCAGGTTGCCCCAGCTCGCCTCCGGCGGCTGGATGCTGAGCCCGAGGTAGCTCATCGCGCCTTCGGCGACGATCGCCACGGCCATGGTGATGAAGACCTGGACGACCAGTGGACCCGCGATGTTGGGCAGCACGTGCCGCAGCACCGACCGCAGGTGGGAGACCCCGATCGAGCGGGCCGCCTCGAGGTAGGTCTCCTCGCGTACCGCCAGTGCCTGGATGCGGCTGAGCCGGGCGAAGATCGGCACGAAGATGACCGCGAGGGCGAACATGGCGTTGCGCAGTCCGGGCCCGAGCACGCCGACGATGGACATCGCCAGCAGCAGGCCGGGGACGCTGAGCACGGCGTCGATCAGCGTCATCACCAGCCGGTCCACCCAGCCGCCGAAGTAGCCGGCGGTCACCCCGAGCAGGACCCCGCCGAGCAGGCCGAGGCCGACAGCCTGCAGGCAGGCCAGTAGGGAGGAGCGGGAGGCGTACAGCAGCCGGCTGAGCATGTCCCGACCGAGGTCGTCGGTGCCGAGCCAGTGTGCGGCCGATGGCGGGTCGAGGATCGCCCGGAAGTCGGTGGCGTACGGGTCGTACGGGCTGACCAGCGGCGCGGCGACCGCCAACAGGCTGAGCAGCACCAGGTAGCCGAGAGCGACCATGGTCATCGGCTGACTGCGGATCCGGGCGACGAGCGTGTCGCCGCGGTCGCGACGGTCGAGCCCGTCCGGTTCCGGCCCGGCACCGGGCTTGGCGGGGGCGGCGGTGGACGCGGTGTCGTCGGTGCTCACTGGTCGGCTCAAGAGATCCGCACCTTCGGGTTGAGGAGTCCGTAGGCGATGTCGACGAGCAGGTTCGCGGTGAGCACGACCACCGCGGAGACCAGGACGACGGCCTGTACGACGGTGAAGTCCCGGTTGAGGATGGCGTCGATGGCGAACTTGCCGAGCCCTGGCATGCCGAAGATGGACTCGACGATCACCGCGCCGGACAGCAGGTGGCCGAGGCGGATGCCGAGCACGGTGATCGCCGGAGCCGCCGCGTTCTTCAGCGCGTGTTTGCCGATCACTGTGCGCGCCGGCAACCCCTTGGACCAGGCGGTACGGATGTAGGGCTGGGCGTACGCATGAAGGAAACCGGTCCGCAGCTGGCGGGCCATTTCGGCGGCGGTGAACACGCCGAGGGTGATCGACGGCATGATCAGGTGCTGGGCCCAGGGCAGCACACCCTCGCTGAGCGGGCTGTAGCCGGTGGCCGGCAGCCAGCGCAGTTGCACCGCGAAGATGGTGATCAGCATGGTGGCCAGCCAGAAGTTCGGGACGGCCAGACCGGCGGCGCTGCCGAGCAGGCCGAGCCGGTCGACGGCGCGGCCGGCGTAGACGCCCTGCAGGATGCCGGTCGGTACGCCGATCAGCAGCACCACGACGAGGGTGCCCAGGGCGATGCTCGCGGTCAGCGGTGCGCGGCGCAGGATCTCGTCGCTGATCGCCCGGCCGGTGACCAGCGAGTCGCCGAGGTCGCCCTGCGCGATGCCGCCGAGCCAGTGCGCGTAGCGGACCAGGAAGGGGTCGTCGAGGCGTAGCTGCTGGCGCAGCGCGGCCAGCTGTTCCGGGGTGGCGTATTCGCCGGCGATCGCCATCGCCTGGTCGCCGGGGAGCAACGCGACCAGGGAGAACGCGCCCAGCGAGACGATCAGCAGGAGCGGGATCGCCGACAGGAGGCGCCGGAGGACGAGGGTGACCATTCGTGGGTGATCCTTTGGCCGCCGGAACGCTGGCTGACCAGCATCTGACTGTCCGGGCAAGGTACCTAACGAGCGCTTGTTCGTCAACGCCGGGCATCGCCGATCGTGAGGTTGACGAACAAGCGCTTTGTTGATTAGCGTCGCCAGGGATGACCGGTGTGGTGCACGGCTTTCCTCATTCAGCCTCGCCAGGTGGGCACCTGCCGGACCGCGACCGGGCAGGTGTTCGCCGCGCTGCGGGCGGTGCCGGGTGACTGAGACGCGGGTCGCGGTGGTCACCGGGGCCGCCGCCGGCATCGGACGGGCCGCCGCCGAGCACCTCGCGGCGCTCGGCGACACCGTACTCGGGGTGGACGTCGACACCGACGGTCTGGCCGCGCTGCGCCAGCAGGTGAGAGCCGCTGGCGGCCGGGTCGGGACGCTCACCGCCGACCTCGTCGACCCTGCGGCGGCGGCCACCGTCGTCGAGACCTGCCTGCGCCGGTACGGCCGGATCGACGTGCTCGCCCTGGTCGCCGGCGTCGGTCAGGCCGGCCCGTCCGACGCGGTCACCGTCGCCGAATGGGACCGGGTGCTCGACGTCAACCTGCGGGCGCCGTTCCTGCTGGCCCAGGCCGCGATGCCGCACCTGGTGGCCACCGGCGGCACCGTCGTGGCGGTCTCCTCGGTGGCCGGGCTGCGCGGCTGGTCCGGCAGCGCGGTGTACGCGGCGTCCAAGGGTGGGCTGATCGCGTTGATGCGCTCGCTGGCCGCCGAGTACGGTCCGGCCGGGGTACGGATCAACGTGCTCTGCCCCGGTGCGGTGCGGACCCGGCTGGCCGACGAGATGCGGGCCGCGTTGAGCGGCGGTGCGGCCGCGTCGACCGGCGGTGCGGCCGCCGCCCCGGCCCCGGCGCGGCCGACCGGTCGGCGGGCCGAACCGGCCGAGATCGCCCGTACCATCGCGTTCCTGGCCTCGCCGGATGCGTCGTTCGTCGCCGGCAGCGTGCTGCGCGCCGACGGTGGGACGCTGGCCTGACCGGCCGTGACTCCCTACTACGGTGCCGTTGCGCCAGACGCTGAAGCGCCGACACCGGGACGAGTCACTCGTCGACGCCTTTACTGAGGTACTGCTCCACGGCCTCGACCTTTGCGGTCAGCGCCCCGGAAACACCTGGTCGGTAGTCGACCTTCACCACCGTGCTCACCCGTGGCGCCAACGCGGCCACCGCCTCCACCGCCTGCTTGACCACACCCATCACCTCATCCCACGTGTCCCCCTCGACCAGCGTGAACATCGCGTCGGTCTGGTTCGGCAGGCCGGAGGCCCGGACCACCCGGATCCCCTCAGCGACGATCCGACCCACGTCCTCGCCCACGCCCAACGGCGTCACCGAGAAGGCCACCAGCACGGACATAGTCGCTCCCTCCGCTGCGCTTTTCCGACTGCCCGTCCAGGGTAGAGCGGCGGGTCCGGCAACCTCACCGGCCAGCAACAGGACTTCCCGATGCACACCGCGGCGCCGCGGGATCCGTCCGACGGATCCCGCGGCGCCGCTGGTGCGTCCGCCCGCGAAGGGCGGTCCGGGTGGTCAGCCGACCGGTACCCGGCCCTCGGTGATGTACAACCCGTCGAAGATCATGTTCGACCGGGTGGAGCCGCGTTGCACCCCGCCGACGTGGGCACCCATCGCGGTGTGTCCGGCGACGAAGAACAGCGGCACGCCGGCGGCGGCCTCCTCGGAGACCAGGGTGGCCGCCTGGCGCAGCAGGTCGGCCCGCTCGTCGGGGTCGACGGCGGCGTCCGCCTGGACGACCAGGTCCCGCAGGCCGGGGATGGTCTCGCCGGACGGGTTGTACCGGCCGTCCTCGAAGAACCGTTCCCGGAACCGGCTGGACGGTGACCGGGCCGGTGCCATCGCCAGCGGCGCGGCCGCGATCTGCGGCGGCGAGTCGGCGGTGCCGTAGAGCCGGGCCAGCATCTGCGCCGGGTCGATCAGCTGCAGGTCCATGGTGAACCCGGCCTGCTCCAGCTGCGCCTGCACCAGCTCACCCATCCGGACGTACGCGGTGAAGGTGCCGCCGATCTCGGCGGTGAAGGTCACCCCGTCCGGGTAGCCGGCCTCGGCCAGCAGCTCGCGGGCCCGGTCCGGGTCGTACGGGTAGGCGTCGGCCAACTCGGGCGAGTACGGCACCGATCCCTCCGGGAACCACTGGGTGGCCGCCTCGGACCGGCCGTCGGTCAGCGCCTCGGTGATCGCCTCGCGGTTCAGGGCGTACTGCAGGGCCTGCCGGACCCGCACATCGTCGAACGGCTCCATCGCCTGGTTGATCAGCAGCGCGCGGACCTCGTTGGTCGACGAGGACATCACCCGCAGCCGGTCGTCGGCGCAGGCCGCGGCGACCTTGTCGTCCTCGATGTACTGCAGGTCCAGGTCACCGGCCTGCAGCGCGCCGAGGCTGGCGTCGGTGGAGGTCTCGATGAAGTCGATCCCGCCGAGCAGCCGCTCCTGCGCGTTCCAGTAGCCGTCCCAGGCCCGGACACTGACCTTCTCCCGGGCGTACCAGGGGCCGTCGACGGCGTACGGGCCGGCGCCGACCGGGGCGTCGCTGAACGCGGTCGAGGAGCCGGCGGCCTGCACTGCGGTCGGCGAGGCCATCAGCCCGGGCCGGTCGGACAGGACGATCGGGAAGGCGGCCGGGTTCGGCGGGTCCAGCTCGAACCGTACGGTGTGCTCGTCGACCACCTCGACGGCCTGGACGTTGGCCAGGTCGCCCTTGATGTTCGACTCCTCGTCGTTCATCGCCCGGTCGATGTTGAAGCGCACCGCCTCGGCGTCGAACGGGGTGCCGTCGGAGAAGACGACGCCGTCGCGGAGTTTGAACTCCATGCCCCCGTCGTCGACGACGCTCCACTCGGTGGCCAGGCCAGGGATGGGCAGGTCGTTGGCGTCGAGCTTGACCAGCGGGTCGAAGATCGTCTGCAGCACGGTGATCTCGTTGGCCTCGACCATCCGGATCGGGTCGAGCGAGCTGGCCGGCACGCTGCCGTACTTGAGGATCGCGGTCGGGTCGTGGGCCACCGTGCTGGACGTCGCCTGCGGGCAGCCGGGCGCGGCGGTGGCGTTGTCGTCGGTGGTGTCGGAGTCGGTGTCGGAACTGGTGCTGCAAGCGGCGAGCGGCAGCAGGGACAACGCCAGCATCGGCGCGAGTGTGCGGTGTAGGGATCTCACTTTTCGGTCCCACCTTCGGTAGGCGGCAGTTGCTCTACCAGCGGTGCGGCACGGCACGGCGCCGGCGAGAGTAGGCGAGGAAGCTACCAACAAAGCGCTTGCTTCGTCAACGGCACGTTGCGCCGATGTTGCCGCCCGATGCCGAAGGTCAGTTCCCGCCCAGCTCGGCGGCGATCAGCCCGGCGGCGGTCCGCAGCGCCGCCGCGACCTCGGGGATCCGGATGTTCGGGCAGCGCGCGGTGGGCATCCCGGCCGCCAACGCGCCGCGCACCCGCCCCGTCGTGTCGCGCAGGCAGACCCCGATCCCGGTGATGCCCCGCTCGCTCTCCTCGCGGTTCACCGCGTAGCCGAGGCGACGTGCCGTGGTCAACTGGCGACGCAGGGTGGCCAGATCCTCGACCGCAGGGCCGTACACCGCCGGCAGCCCCCGCGGATAGAGCACCTCCAGCTCCGCCGGGCTGAGCTGGGCGAGCAGCACCTTGCCGCCCGAGGTGCAGTGCGCCGGCATCGACATCCCGGCCCGGGATCCGACCCGCAGGCCGTGGGTGGCCTCCACGCCGTCGAGGAACCGGACCGCAGTGCCCTGCAGCACCGCCAGGTGCACCGTCTCCTGCAGCTCACCGCTGAGCCGCTCCAGATGTGGCCGCACCACGGTGCGCAGGTCCGGACCGGCCCGGCCGGCGAGCAGCCCCAGGTCGGCGAAGACCGGCCCGGGAAGGTACGCCCGGCGGCCGTCCTGGACGGCGAAGCCGTGGTGCTTCAACATGCCGAGCAGCCGGTGCGCGGTGGACGGCGCCACCCCGAGGTGGCGGGCGGCCTCGGCCACCCCGAGCCGGGACCGTTCCCGCAGCAGCAGGATCAGGCGCAGGGCGTTGTCGACGGACTCGATGGGGTACGGCACGGCGTTCTGCACCAGAGAATTATGACCACGTGATCATTCCGTCGTAAAGAAGGTTCCTAACCTGGCGGCATGGTTGACCTGGACTCCGAGGCCGCTGCCGGCACGGTGCAGGACCGCGCTCTGCAGCAGCTCTACACCGACTTCGACGCCGCTGGACTCAAACCGTTGTGGACCGTTCGGGACGGTCTGATGCCGGTCGCCCCGACGCCCCGGGCGGTGCCCCACGTCTGGCCGTGGGACCGGCTGCTGCCGCTCGCCGCCCGCGCCGGCGACCTCGTCCCGGTCGGGCGCGGTGGCGAACGACGGGCCATCGCCCTGGCCAACCCCGGCGTGCCCGGTGACCCGTTCGCCACCGCCACCCTCTGGGCGGCGGTGCAGTACCTCGGGCCCCGCGAGGTCGCCCCGGCCCACCGGCACAGCCAGAACGCGTTCCGCTTCGTGCTCGACGGGGAAGGTGTCTGGACGGTGGTCGACGGCGACCCGGTCGCCATGCGCCGGGGCGACCTGCTGCTGACCCCGGGCTGGGCCTGGCACGAACACCACAACACCGCCGACACCGCGATGGTCTGGCTGGACGGACTCGACATCCCGCTGAACGCTCAACTCGACGCCGGGTTCTTCGAGTTCGGCCCGGACCAGCTCACCGACACGTCGACCCCGGCCGCCTCGCGGGGCGAACGGCTCTGGGCCCACCCCGGGCTGCGCCCGCTGTCGGCCGAGGCGGACACCGTCCACTCGCCGCTGCCGGCGTACCGCTGGACGCACACCGACGCCGCGCTCACCGCGCAGCTGGAACTCGCCGACGAAGGGCATCCGGCACTCGTCGAGCCAGGCCACGCGGCGGTACGGTTCGTCAACCCGACCACCGGCCGCGACGCCCTGGCGACGCTGCGCCTGGAGATGCACCGGCTGGCCGCCGGGACCGCCACGGCGACCCGCCGGGAGGTCGGCTCCTCGGTGTGGCAGGTCTTCAGCGGGCAGGCCACCGTGCTGCTCGACGGCCGGGAACACCAGGTCGGCACTGGCGATCTGTTCGCCGTACCGTCCTGGTGCCCGGTGAGCCTGCGGTCACCGGACGGCGCCGACCTGTTCCGGTTCAGCGACGCACCCAGCTACCAGGCTCTGCACCTGGACCGGCACCAGGTGGGTGACCCGGCATGAGGCTGGCCACCATCCGTACCGGCGACCGGACCGCCGCGGTCCGGGTCGACACCGACGCGGCGGTCGAGATCGGTGCCGCCGACCTCGGCGAGCTGCTCACCGACCCCGGTTGGGCGCAACGCGCCGCCACCGCCGACGGCACCCGGCACCCGGTCGACGGACTCGACCACGCTCCGCTGGTCAGCCGACCGGAGAAGATCATCTGTGTCGGGCTGAACTACCGCCGGCACATCCTGGAAATGGGCCGCCAGCTCCCGGAACACCCGACGATCTTCGCCAAGTACCCGCCGGCGCTGATCGGGGCCACCGACCCGGTCGTACTGCCAGCTGCCTCGACCGCGATGGACTGGGAGGCCGAACTCGCGGTCGTCGTCGGCACCACGGTCCGGCACGCCGACCCCGAGCAGGCCGCCGCCGCGATCGCCGGGTACACCGTGCTCAACGACGTCACCGCCCGGGACTGGCAGTACCGCACCCCGCAGTGGCTGGCCGGCAAGACCTTCGAGGCGACCACCCCGCTCGGACCCAGCCTGGTCACCCCGGACGACCTCGACCTCGACGCCGGGCTCAGCGTCGAATGCCTGGTCAACGGCGAGGTGGTGCAGAGCTCCGACAGCACCGAGCTGGTCTTCGACCCGCCCGCACTGGTGGCGTACCTGTCCACCATCTGCACCCTGCGGCCCGGCGACGTGATCGCCACCGGGACGCCCGGCGGCGTGGGCCACGCCCGTAAACCACCCCGGTACCTGGCCGACGGTGACGTGCTGGTCACCCGGATCGGTGGGGTCGGCGAGTGCCGCAACACCTGCCGGGCGGAGCGACCGTGACCGGCGCGGGGGCCGACGCCACCATCGGCTGGCTGACCGCCGGGGAACAACGGTGCCGGGAACTGGTCGACCAGCTCACCGACGCCGACGCGGCGGCACCGAGCCGGCTGCCCGGCTGGACCCGCGCCCACCTGGTCACCCACCTGGCCCGCAACGCCGACGCCCTGGTGAACCTGTTGACCTGGGCGCGGACCGGGGTGCCGACCCCGATGTACGCCAGCGCCGCCCAGCGCGGCGCGGACATCGACGCCGGTGCCGGGCGCGGTGCCGACGAGCTGCGCGCCGACCTGGCCGGCGCGGCGGGTCGGCTCGCCGACGCGGTCCGGGCGATGCCCGACGACGCCTGGTCGGCCACCGTCCGTACCGGTCAGGGCCGCGAGGTCCCCGCCGACCAGGTGCTCTGGCTGCGGGTCCGGGAGGTCTGGGTGCACCAGGCCGACCTCGACCTCGGCGGCACCCTGGCCGACCTGCCCGGTCCGCTCACCGACGCGCTGCTCGACGAGGTGACCGCCACCTTCACCGGCCGTGGTACCGGCCCGGCGGTCGAGCTGCGGGCGACCGACCGGTCGCGGGTCTGGCGCACCGGCCCGGACAACGTGGCGACGGCCGGTACGGCCGGGTCCGGTGATACCGCGCCGGTCCTGCCGGTGGAGCTGTCCGCAACCGGTTGGCAGCTGCTCGGCTGGCTGATCGGGCGAGTGCCGGCGGACCGTTTGACGGTCCGACCGGCCGGTGCCGTGGTCGCGCCACCGCCGCCGTGGATATGACCCGGTCCGCTCGTCGGACCCCGCTGACCAGGCACGATGACATGATCGATTTCTGGTGGCCGCCGACTACGGCGAGTCACCGACGATAGGAGGGAGGCACCGGTGGACGGCAACGTGATCGAGTCCGACGTACTCGTCATCGGTGGGGGAATCGCCGGCTGCGTGGCGGCCGTGCGGGCCGCGGAGGCGGGTGCCTCGGTGGTCCTGGTCGACAAGACCAGGTCGGTACGGCGCTCCGGCGACGCCGGCCGGGGACTGGCCTTCCTCACCACCTACCTGGATCTGGGCGAGCCCTGGGACACCCCGGAGGTCTTCGCCGACTGGTACTGCGACATCGCCCTCGGGCTGGTCGACATGGAGGTGGCCCGGCCGCTGGGCATCGAACCGCTGCCGGCGGTCTGTCGGTTCCTGGAGGAGTCCGGCGTGCCACTGCGCAACGCCGACGGCGACTACGAGCGGGTCGGGCGGATGTGGACGCCCGGTCCGATCGTGCTCAAGTTCGACGGCGCCGACATCAAGCCCCGGCTGGCCGAGCGGGCGGCCGCCACCGACCGGGTCCGGATCATCGGCGGGGTCCACGCCACCAGCGTGCAGCTCGACGACACCGGCCGCGCGGTCGGCGCCACCGGCTTCGACATCCGGTCCTGCGAGTTTCTGACCTTCCGCGCCGGCGCGGTGATCGTCGCCACCGGCAACGCCGAACGGGTCATCTTCAACTCGCCCCGCCGCGACGCGTTCCACACCTACCACCGGCCTTACCACGCCACCACCGGGTTCGCCCTCGCCGCCCGGGCCGGCGCGGTGGCCGCCAACATCGAGTTCCTCGGGACCTTCCTCTTCCCGCGTGGCTTCGCCACCGGCGCGATGGGCAACCTGCTGGAGGCCGGTGGCCGGCTGGTCAACGGCAACGGTCAGCTCATCGCCGACCTGCCGGACGTCGCGGGGGAGCGGCGGTTCGGGTTCGGCATCGTCGGCAAGGCGGCCGGTGAGGTGCTCGCCGGCCGTGGCCCGGTGTACATCGACTGCACCCATCTGCCGCCCGCTGAGATCGCCGCGATCAGCGACTACATCTCCTACGACGCCCCGCTGTTCCTGGAGTTCCTGGAGCAGTCCGGCATCGACCTGTCCCGGCACCCGGTCGAGTTCGAACTGTTCAACGGCGCCTGGTCGGCCACCGGATCGCCCAAGGGCGTGGTGGTCGGCGCGGACGGGCAGACCCGGGTTCCCGGCATGTTCGCCGCCGGTGACCTGGCCACCCCGGCGTACGCCCTGGCCGGCTCACTGGCCAGCGGGTACGTCATCGGCCGGACCGCCGCCGAGTTCGCCCGGTCCGCCGCCGCACCGGTGCTGGACGCCTCGGCGGTGGCCGCCGAACGTCGGCGGACCCTGGCACCGCTGAACCGGACCAGCGGGATCGGCTGGCGCGAGTACGAGCACCAGCTGCAGGACCTGATGACCAAGTACGTCGGAATGGACCGCAACGAGATCGGGCTGCGGCAGGCCGCCGAGTACCTGCGCGGGTACGCGGCGGCGGCCGGCGAGGTCCACGCCGGCAACGGCCACGAGCTGATGCGCGCCCACGAGGCGTTCGACCTGCGGCTGTTCGACGAGATGATGACCGCCGTCGCGCTGGAGCGCGACGAGAGCCGGTTCAGCTTCCTGATGGGCCACTACCGCACCGACCGGCCCGGCGCCGACGACCAGCGGTGGCTCGGCGTGTCGATCCTGGCCGGACACGACGGCGAGCAGCCGGTGCTGGAGCACACCGTGCCGACCCCGTCCTGGCGTGCGGCGCAACTGGAGAACCGGTCGGTCGTGGAACTGGTCGGTGAGCGGGGAGCACGGCTCGCCGGAAAGGTGGGATAGGCATGGCACCACGGATCAATGAGAACCTCTGCACGCTCTGCGGGATCTGCCAGGACGTCTGTCCGGGCGACATCCTGCACATCGACCGGGGCGTGGCGGAGATGGTCCGCTACCCGGACGAGTGCAGCTACTGCGACGTCTGCCGGGTGGAGTGCCCGGCCGGCGCGATCGACATCGAGTTCACCTGGAGCATGCGGCAGCAGCCGATCTCCATCCTGCCAGGTCGGCCCGACCATGATTGAGGCGAGCTACACCCTGGACATCGACGTCGGCGTCGACGAGGTGTGGTCGTTCGTCGAGGTGATCCCGAACTGGGCGCACTTCCTGGTCGGCTTCCAGAAGCTGGACCTGGTCGACGACCGGCGGTCGATCTGGACGCTGCGCGGTGACGTCGGGGTCCTCGCCCGTGAGGTGGACCTGCAGGCCGACATCACCGTCTGGGAGCCGGGCCGGCGGGCGGAGTTCACCATCACCGGGCTGACCGAACGGATCACCGGGCAGGGCAGCTTCGACATCGAGCCGGTCGACGCGCCGTCGGTGCCGGGCGCCGCCGCTGCGGTCGGCCCGACTGACGGTTCCCCAACCGACGGTTCCCCAACCGACGGTTCCCCGGCCTCGGGAGAGCAGCGACGGCCCGAGCGCGGCGACGAACAGACCCGTCCCGGACTGCTGCGCCGGATCAGGTTCGCCGTGGCCGGCCGCCTGCTGCGCTGGTTGAACCGCCGCCGGGCAACCCACCCGCCGGCGGTCGACGGCCAGCAGGCGGGTCCGACGGCCGGGCACGGCCAGCCGGCCGCTGCTACCGGTGCCGCCGCGGTCGGCCGGGAGGCGGGCCCGCCGACATCGGCCCGGACAGGCCGGTCCCGGTTGCGCTTTCATCTGCAGCTCACCCCGGGCGGTCCGATGGCCCCGATGGTCGAGCTGTTGATGGGGCCGATGGTGGAGCCGACCGCCGAGGACTTCCTGCGCAACATCCGCCAGGCACTCGAAGCCCGGCGGGCCAGCGCCTGACGAGGGGAGCAGACGAGCCATGCACGAGTTGCCACGCCGTACCGATGTGGTGGTGGTCGGCACCGGCGCCGCCGGGCTGACCGCGGCGTTGACCGCCGCCGCGGCCGGCCGGCAGGTCACCATCCTGGAGAAGGCGCCGGTGATCGGCGGCACCACCGTGGTCTCCGGCGGCTCCATCTGGGCGCCGGCGAACCGCTGGCTGGCCGAGGCGGGCGTGCCGGACAGCCGCGACGACGCGCTCACCTACCTGCGACGACTCGCCCTGGACCGGGTCCCCGACCAGGTCATCGAGGCCTTTGTCGACCAGGTCAACCCGATGCTGGACCTGGTGGTGGCGCGCACCGGGCTGCGCTTCACCCCGAACCGGGAGCACCCGGACTACCAGCCGGACCTGCCCGGGGCGCATCCGGGCGGACGCACCCTGCAGAGCGACCTGTTCGACGCGACCGTCCTTGGCGAGCTGCGCGGCAAGCTGCGGCCGACGCATTCGACGGTGCCGGTCACCAAGCTCGAACTGGACCAGTGGGGGATGGACACCCTGGACCGGTGGGACTGGGCGCTGATCGCCGAACGCACCGCGAAGGGCGTGGTCGGCATGGGCGCCGCCCTGGTCGGTGAGCTGCTGTACGGCTGCCTGCAACTCGGCGCCACGGTGCACACCGACACCCGGGCGGTCCGGCTGCGGCGCACCGGCGGACGGGTCGACGGGATCACCGTGGCCACCGGCGACGGCGAGGTGGAGATCGTCGCGCAGCGGGGTGTGGTGCTGGCCTCCGGTGGGTTCGAGTGGGACCCGGCGATGGTCGGGCAGTTCCTCGGCGTACCGATGGACGCACCGGCCAGCCCACCGGCGAACGCCGGTGACGGGTTGCGGATGGTGATGGAGGTCGGTGCCGCGCTCGGCAACATGAACGAGGCCTGGTGGGGGCCGATGGTGTACGCGGTCGGCGACACCTACGACGGCGCGCCGCTGTTCCGGCCCACGTCAGGTCTGCGGGCGCTGCCCGGCGGGATCATCGTCAACCGGCACGGCCGGCGGTTCTCCAACGAGGCGATGAACTACAACGACCTCGGCAAGGCGATGGCCACGTTCGACCCGATCCGCTACGAGTACGCCAACCTGCCCTGCTGGCTGGTGTTCGACGACCGGTTCCGGTCGTCGTACTCGGTCGCCACGGCGACCCCGGACGCGCCGACCCCGGGGTGGATGGCGACGGCACCGACCTTGGCGGAGCTGGCCGGCGCGGTCGGCATCGACCCGGACGGGTTGGCCGAGCAGGTCGCCGAGTTCAACCGGCACGCCGCGCAGGGCCGGGATCCGCAGTTCGGTCGGGGCACGACGGTGTACGACCGGTACCGGGGCGATCCGACGGTGACTCCGCACCGCAACCTGCGTCCGCTCGGTGACGGTCCCTACTACGCGGTACGGCTGCACCTGGGCTGTCTGGGCACCAAGGGCGGCCCGCTCTGCGACGAGCACGGCCAGGTGCGGGACGTCGACGGTGGGCTGATCGGCGGCCTGTACGCCTGCGGGAACGTGGCGGCCAGCCCGTTCGGACCGGGCTATCCGGGTGCCGGCGCGACGCTCGCCGCCGGGATGACGTACGGATACCTGAGCGGGCGCTCGCTGGCCGCCGGATGAGCCGGCCGGTTACCGGCCGGTCAGCCGGCCGGTGCCGGCGCCGCCCCACCGACCGCGTCAACCGCGGCTGGTGGGGTCGGCAGGGCCGGCGCGGCGGCATCGGTCGGGCGTGCGGCCAGGCCGTCGAGGAAGATCGCGGTGCACTGGTCGGCGAGCCGGCTGGTGGGATTGTCGGGGCTCGGGTGGAACCACCGGACCGACAGCCATACCGCGTCGCGGATGAAGCGGTAGAACACCCGGGTATCGATGTCGGGGCGGAACGCTCCGCTGCTGACGCCCGCTTCGATCACCCCGAGCCAGGCGCTCTGCACTTCGCGGGCGACGTCCTTGAGGTAGTGGAACCGGGCCAGGCCACGCAGGTAGTTGACGTCGTTCTGGTAGATCTCGGTGGCGTGCGGGTGCGCCGCGGCGGTGTCCAGCGAGGCGCGGACCAGCTCGCGCAGCCGGGTCGCCGGATCGTTCTCCCCGGCCAGCACCCCGGCGTACCGGTGGCGCAGATCCTCCAGGTAGGGGCCGAGGATCGCCTCGACGATCGCTTCCTTCGAGTCGAAGTGGTGGTACAGGCTGCCGGACAGGATGCCGACCTCGTCGGCGATCTGCCGGACCGTGGTGGCGGCCACGCCGCGACTGGCGAAGAAGGCCGCCGCGCAGGCGATGATCTGCTGTCGTCGATCCAGCGACTCTGCCACGGTGCCTCTTTCGGGTCTGCGGTGCAACGGGCGGGCGTCAGCATAGCAGAGTCAATCAAGCGCTTGGTGCGACGGGTGTCGGGGTTGGGCTGGTCGCCCCAGGTCGAGCTCGGGTAACAATCTCCAAGCGAGCGCTTGATTGGTGGCCGGTACGTGGCTAGTTTACATGGCATTCACAAAGCCTCGGGCTTCACGGCTACCAGGAGAAGCAGATGGCAACTGGTCGGAAATACAAGTGGAACGGGGCGCCCGTCCGCGTCGCGGTGGCCGGGCTGCTGCTCGCCACCGTGGCCGCCTGCGGCGACGACAACGAAACCAACGAGACCGGCGGCACGATCACCATGGCCACCTGGTCCGCCACCCAGTCACTCGATCCGGTCCAGGTGGCCGGCACCGGCAACTCCGGCGGCGCGGAACTCGCGGCGCTCTACGACACGATCATGCGGTACGACCCGGCCAGCGGGGCCTTCGAGCCGCAGACCGCCGAGTCGCTGACCCCCAACGACGACTTCACCCAGTGGACCCTCACCTTGCGGTCCGGGATCACCTTCAGCGACGGCGCGCCGTACGACTCGGCGGCCGTCGTGGCGAACATGCAACGGCACACCGAGGCACGGTCCAACGCCAGTTCGCTGGTCGCGCCGATCACCGACTACGCCACCCCCGACGATCTGACGGTCGTGTTCACCCTCGCCTTCCCGTGGAACAACTTCCCGTTCGCCCTCGCCGGGACCCCCGGCATGGTGGTCAACCCGGCGGCGGTGGCCGCCCAGGGCGACGCGTTCGGCACCAACCCGCAGGGTGCCGGTGCCGGGCCGTTCGTCTTCGACGAGTTCCGCCCCGACGAGTCGCTGACCCTCACCCGCAACCCCGACTACTGGGGCGGCGAGGTCCCGTTGGACGGGGTGCGGTTCATCCACGCCGGTGACGGGCCGCAGACCTACGAGGCGTTCCGCGCGGGCAGCGTCGACCTGGCCTTCCTGCGTGACGCCGGGGCGATCGCGGACGCCGAGGCGGACGGTGCCGAGGGCATCCGGGTCCAGTACTCCGCCAACGACACCCTGATCATGAACAACGGATTCCCGATCACCTGCCAGGAAGGCGAGCCGGCACCGCAGTGCGAGGGCCAGCCGGACGGCACCGAACTGGAGTCCACCGCACCCACCGCCGACAAGCGGGTCCGGCAGGCGGTGGCCGCGGCCATCGACCTGGAGACGCTCAAACAGCGGGTGTACGGCGGCGCCGGCTTCATGTCCAGCGCCCTGATCTCCGAGGACTCCCGCTGGTACGACGGTGTCGAAGGTCCGGCCTACGACATCGAGCGGGCCCGCGACCTGGTCGAGCAGGCCAAGGCCGACGGCTGGGACGGGCGGATCCGGGTCAGCTGCCACACCGGCCTGCCGACCTGGGGGACCGCGGTGCAGGGCATGCTGGAGGCGGCCGGTATGCAGGTCGACCTCACCGACCAGCAGGAGATCGCCGCGAACACCTCGGCGGTCATCGTGCGCAAGGACTTCGACCTGGCCTGCTTCGGCTCGTCGATCTCCGACGCCGAGCCGTTCTTCGCCCTCAACCGCGACTTCAACTCGACCTACGTCACCACCGGCGGTGGCAACTTCTCCGGCTACGTCAACCCCAGCGTCGACGAGGCGATCGCCGCCGGCCGGGCCGCCGGCAGCGAGGCCGAGGTGAAGGCCGCGATCAGCACCATCGCCCGGGCGTACGCCGAGGACGTGCCGTTCCTCGCGCTGACCGCGCAGCCGGAGGTCGTGCTGATCTCCGACGAGGTCGGCGACGTGCTGCAGAGCGTCAACACCGTGGTGCTGCTCGGTAGGGCGACGCGGGGATGACCGGACGATCCGCGACCGACGCCGCTGACCCGTCGGCGCGGGTCACCGGGCGGGGTGGTGCCGGCGCTGCCGGCGCCACCCCGGCACCCCCGGTGGCCCTGATCACCGCAGCCGCCCACGGGATCGGGGCGGCCACCGCGCGGTCCTTCGCCGAGGCCGGCTACCGGCTGGTGCTGGCCGACGTCGACGCGGCCGGGCTGGCAGCGACCGCCGCCGACCTGGCCGGTGCCGACCGCGTGACGACCGTGGTCGCCGACGCGACCAGCGAGGCCGGCGCGGCCACGGCGGTCGACGCGGCCACCACCCGGTACGGGCGGCTGGACGCGCTGATCAACGTGGTGGGCGGCAGCCGGCCCGGCCGTACCGTGATCGACATCGACCTCGCCGAGTGGGACCGCTGGCTGTCGCTCAACCTCACCTCGGTCTACCTGATGTGCCGGGCCGCGCTGCCGCAGCTGACGGCGGTCGGCGGGGCCATCGTCAATGTCTCGTCCGGGGCGGGACTGCGCGGCATGCGGGCCAACCCGGCGTACTGCGCCGCCAAGGCCGGGGTCGTCGGACTGACCCGGGCGCTGGCCATCGACCACGGTCCCGCCGGGATCCGGGTCAACTGCGTCGCACCCGGACCGGTCCGTACCCCGTTGATGGAGCGCAACCGCAGCGCCGCCGAGATCGACGCGATGGGCCGGATCGCGGTCCTCGGCCGGATCGGCGACCCCGCCGAGATCGCCGCGGCGATCCGGTGGCTGGCCAGCGACGCGGCGTCGTACCTGACCGGTCAGACCATCGAGGTCGACGGCGGCCCGGCCCCGCTGGTGTGAGCCGGCGGCGACGAGAGGAGGAGCACTGATGTTACGGACGGTGGCCATCAAGCTGGCCCTGCTCGTCCCGGTGCTGTTCCTGGTCAGCGTGGGCACGTTCGTCCTGCTCCAGCTGGGGCCGGGCGACCCCGCCGCGCAGGTGCTCGGCAACACCGGTACGCCCGCCGACTACCAGCGGATCCGGACCGAGATGGGGCTGGACCAGCCGCCGGTGCAGCGCTATCTCGATTGGCTCGGCGGTGTGCTGCGTGGCGACCTCGGCCAGAACCTGGTCCCGCCGATCGAAGACGTCTCCGACCGGCTGCTGCGGGCGTTCCCGGTGAACCTGCAGCTCGCCGCGATGGCCATCGTGCTGGCCCTGCTGATCGCCGTCCCGTTGGCGATGTGGTCGGCGTACCGGGCCGGCGGGCTGGTCGACCGGTGGATCTCGGCCGGCACCATCGGCGTCATCTCGGTGCCGCCGTTCCTGGTCGGCCTGCTCCTGCTGCTGGTGTTCGCCATCCACCTGGACTGGTTCCCGCTGGGGCAGTGGTCCCGGCCGTCCGACGACGGTCTCGGCCAGAACCTGTGGCACGCCTTCCTGCCCGCGCTCACCCTGGCGTTGGCCGAGGCCCCGGTCTTCGCCCGGCTGCTGCGCGGCGACCTGGTCGCCACCCTGCAGGAGGACTTCATCCTGGCCGCGAAGGCCAAGGGCATGCCCGGCTGGCACATCATGCTCCGCGAGGCGCTGCGCCCCTCGTCGTTCTCGCTGATCACGCTGGCCGGGGTGAGCGCCGGCCGGCTGCTCGGCGGCACCATCATCGTCGAGGCGGTCTTCGTGCTGCCCGGGGTGGGCAACGTGATCATCAACGCCGCGCAGAGCAACGACTACAAGCTGGTGCAGGGCGGCGTACTGCTGATCGCGATCATCTACCTGCTGCTGAACCTCACCGTCGACGTGCTGTACGGCTATCTGGACCCACGGATCCGGAGGCGGCATGCCTGAGCCCAGCCGTACCCGACGCCGTCGGATCGACCTCGCCTTCTGGATCAGCCTCGGCTGGCTGGTCGCCCTCACCGGCTGCGCCCTGCTCGCCGACCTGCTGCCGCTGGGCAACGCCGACGACACCACCCAGACGATCGGGATCGCCGGCTACGCCCGCCCCGACCTGTTCTCGGCCAACCCGCTGGGCACCAACGGCTTCGGTCTCGACCTGCTGGCCCGGTCCATCTACGGAGCCCGGGTGAGTCTGCTGACCGTCGGCTGCACCGTACTGGTCAGCCTGCTGATCGGCGGTGCGGTCGGAATGGTCGCCGGCTACTTCCGTGGCTGGGTGGACGTGGTGATCGGCATCTTCGCCGACGCCGCCCTGGTGATCCCCGCCCTCGTCCTGCTGATCGCCTTCGCCGCGGTGCTCGGCCCGCCCCGGACCGTGCCGGAGGCGGTGCTCAAGAGCGGTCTGGCCCTGGCCGTGGTCGGCATCCCGACGATGATCCGACTGGCCCGGGCCAACACGCTGCTGTTCGCCCAACGGGAGTTCGTCACCGCCAGCCGGGCGATGGGCGCCCGGCACACCCGGATCCTGATCCGCGAACTGCTGCCCAACGTGGCACTGCCGCTGGTCTCCTACGCCTTCATCGTCGCCGCCGTGCTGATCGTCGCGGAAGGATCGCTGGCCTTCCTCGGCCTCGGGCTGCAGCAGCCCGCCCCGTCCTGGGGAAACATGATCGCCGAGGGTGGCCTGCGGGAGCTGCGCCGGCACCCGCACGTACCGCTGATCCCCGGCGTGTTCATGTTCCTCACCGTCTTCAGCCTGAACATCGTCGGGGAACGTGCCCGGGCCCGCTGGGATCCCCGGGACTCCCAGGTCTGACGGCAACGTCCGGGACCGGGCCGCCCTCGACCCGAGCAGCAGGAGGTACGTCATGCGGATGGACGAGTCGGCGTTCCGGCTGGACGGCCGCGTCGCCGCGGTCACCGGCGCCGGCAGCGGAATCGGCCAGGCGGTCGCACAGACCCTCGCCCGCGCCGGCGCCGCCGTGGTGGTCGCCGACATCGACGCCGAACGCGGCGCGGCGACCGTCGCCGACATCACCGTCGCCGGCGGACGGGCCAGCTTCCAGTACACCGATGTCAGCCGTCGGGCCGACCTGGACGCCCTGGCCACCGCCGCCGTCGACCGGTACGGCGGCCTCGACATCCAGTGCAACATCGCCGGCGTGCCGTCCCTGGTCCGCGAGTTGACCGAGGTCACCGGCGCGGACCTCGACGCCGAGCTCGCGATCAGTGTCAAGGGCGTGCTGTACGGCTGCCAGGCCGCCGCGACGGTGATGACGCGCCAGGGCCGCGGGGCCATCGTCAACATCTCGTCGACCGCCGCCGATCTGCCCGCCGCCGGCTACGGGCTCTACCACCTCGGCAAACTCGCCGTCGTCGGGATGACCCGGACCCTCGCCCTGGAGCTCGGCCCGAAAGGGGTACGGGTCAACGCGATCGCGCCTGGCGCCACCCTGACCAATTTCAGCGCCCGCAACTTCACCGCCGCCGACGGCACCGTCGACGAGGAGCGGCGCAGCCAGTGGCTGGCCGGCATGGCGGCCCGCTCGCCGCTGAACATCGTCGGGGAGCCGCAGGACCAGGCGCTGCTGGTGCTCTATCTGGTCTCCGATGCCGCCCGGTTCGTCACCGGGCAGTTGATCCGGGCCAACGGCGGATGGTCGATGGGGTGACGCCGACCAGCGTCCACGGAAGGAATGCGATGACGTCCCGACCCGAGTTCGCCGCCCGTACCGCCGGGATGCGTCCGTCGAAGCTGCGGGAGCTGGTCGCGGCGGCGGCCCGGCCGTCCGCCGGCGACGTACCCGGGCCGGCGCTGCTGTCGCTCGGCGGCGGGCTGCCGCCGGCCGAGGCGTTCCCGGCGCGGGCGGTCGCCGCAGCGGCCGAGCGGGCGCTGGCCGGCGGGGCCGGCTCCGCCCTGCAGTACTCGGCCACCGAGGGCGACCCGGACCTGCTCGACCTGGTCGGTGCCGACCTGGCCGGCCGGCTGCGGCTGCCCGATCCGACCGGGCGGTTGCTGGTCACCACCGGTTCGCAACAGGCGCTCGACCTGATCGGCAAGGTGCTGCTGGACCCCGGTGACGTGGCGGTGGTCGAGTCGCCGGCCTACGTCGGGGCGCTGCGGGCGTTGGCCGGCTACCAGCCGAGGATCGTCGAGGTGCCGGTCGACGACGACGGGATGGACACCGAGGTGCTGGCCGGGCGGCTACAGGCCGGGCTGCGGCCGAAGCTGTGCTACCTGGTGCCGAACTTCTCCAACCCGAGCGGACGCACCCTCACCGCGCGACGGCGTACCCGACTGGCGCAGCTCGCGGCCCGGTACGGTTTCCTCGTCGTCGAGGACGACCCGTACGGCCAGCTGCGGTTCGCCGGAGTCGACCTGCCGCCGGTCGCCGCCGACGACGCCGAGCAGGTGGTCTACCTCGGCAGCTTCTCCAAGCTGGTGGCACCCGGGCTGCGGGTCGGCTACCTGGTCGCACCGAGGTGGCTGCACCGGGCGCTGGCGGTGGCCAAGCAGGCGACCGATCTGAACTCCGCCGCGTTGAGCCAACGGCTGCTCGTCGAGCTGCTGACCGACCCGGACTGGTTCGCCGGGCACCTGGCCTGGCTGCGGGACCTGTACCGGGCCCGGGCCGAGGCCCTGACCGGGGCGGTGGCCGACCGGCTGGCCGGTCGGCTGGTCACCTCGATGCCGGACGGCGGGATGTTCGTCTGGGCCGGCGTCCAGACCCCGGAGATCGACGCGTTGGCCCTGGCCCGCGCCGCCATGCGCCGGGCCGTTTCGGTGGTCCCGGGTAACGAGTTCTCGCTGGCGGACGCCTACCCCCGGCAGCTGCGCCTGTCGTTCAGCATGCTGGGCCCGGCGGGTCTGGTGGCCGCGGTCGACCGCCTCGGGGATGCTTTCGACGACCTGACGGCGTCCGGGTGAGTCCGGCAATGCCGGACCCGCCCGGACATGCCGGGTGGGACCGGGCGGGTCCGGGCGGCGACGACCGGTCAGTCGGCCGGCTGGGCGGCGGTGGTGAACCGGGGCACCGGCCAGGTGGTCGGCGAGCTGGTGCTCCAGAGCACCTGGTGCACCCGTTCGCTGATCCGCCAGCCGTCGCCGGTGCGGACCAGCCGGTCGGCGTAGTGCAGCCCCCGGTGCACCACCTCGTGGCCGTCGGGCACCGGCCGGACCAGGTGGGCAACCGTGTACGAGCTCGCGACCGCCGAGTCGCCGTCGACCTCGACGGTGGCCGAGCCGACCACGTGCTGGCTGGCGGCCAGTCGGGCCAGCGGCGCCATGTGCGCGACGATGTGGCGCACCCCGCGCGGCAGCCGCTTGCCGGAGTACTCGGCCTGGGCGTCGTCGGTGAAGCAGCCGCCGACCGCCTCGAACTCACGCCGGTCGCAGCACTGCGCGTACCGGTTCAACAACTCGACGATGGCCGCTCGGTCATCGGCGTATCCGGGCATCATGCACACCTTTCGACGGGGCGCCGCGGCGCGGCACCGTCAATTCGAGGACAGGAGATCGGGTCATGGACACGTCACGGACGCAGGGTCGGGTCATCGACCCGCTGACCGCCGACCGGCTTGCCATCGCCGACGTGGTCAACCGGTACTTCATGGCGATCGACAGCCGGGACTGGGACCGGCTGCGCGGCTGCTTCACCGACGACGTGGAGGGGATCTACGAGGGGGTACGGGTGGCCGGCGGGATCGACCGGATCATGGCCTTCTTCACCGGCCAGTCGCCGGTCCGGTTCCCACTGGAGATCGTCGACCTGCGGGCGTCGATGCACTTCATCGGCAACCACTTCGCCGAGGTGACCGGCGACCGCGCGGTGGCGCAGACCTACGCCCAGGCCCACCTGATCGACCGGCCGGCCGCCGGCCCCCGGATGCGCACCCGGGGTCTGCGTTACCTCGACGAACTGGTCCGGGTCGACGGCCGCTGGCTGATCAGCCGCCGGGAACACGTGCTGGACTGGATGCGCCGCGACGACCTGCTCGTCGCGCCGGCCGCTGCGGACTGACCCGCCCGTCACGGCCGCGACCGGCCGGCGGTGGGTCCGTCGGCCGGCGCGTCCTGCGGAAAGTGGCAGGCGACGTACTGGTCCGGGCCGGTCTGGCGCAGCTGCGGCTCGGTACGGGCACAGACATCCGCCGCGCGTGGACACCGGGTGCGGAACCGGCAGCCGCTGGGCGGGTCGAGCGCCGACGGCAGCTCACCGCTGGTGCGGGCCGGGGCCGGGGAGCCGTCGTCCAGCTCCGGGATCGAGCGCAGCAGCAGCGCCGTGTACGGGTGGGCGGGCCGGGCGAACAGCACGTCCGGCGGGGCGACCTCGCAGATCTTGCCCAGGTACATCACCACGATCCGGTCGCTGACCCGCTTCACCACCGCCAGGTCGTGGGCGACGAACAGCAGCGTCAGTCCGTACCGCTGTTTCATCTCCTCCAGCAGGTTGAGGATCTGGGCCTGTACCGAGACGTCCAGCGCGCTTACCGGCTCGTCGCAGAGCACCACGGCCGGTTCCAGCACCAGGGCGCGGGCGATGCAGACCCGCTGGCACTGCCCGCCGGACAGTTCGTGTGGTCGCCGGTCGCCGACCAGCCGGGGGTCCAGCCCGACGGCGTCGAGGACCTCGTCCACCCGCCGCCGGGCGGCGGGACCGCCCTCGCGGTGCCAGATCCGCAGACCTTCGGCGACGATGTCCCGGACGGTCCGGCGGGGGTTGAGCGACGAGATCGGGTCCTGGAAGATCATCTGGAGTCGGGTGCGGGTGCGGCGCAGCCGCTCGCCGTGTAGCGCCGTCAACTCGGTGCCGTCGAACCGGACCGAACCACTGGTCGGTGGGGGCAGCTGCAGGATCGCCCGGCCGGTGGTGGACTTCCCGCAACCCGACTCGCCGACCAGGCCGACGGTCTCCCGGACCCGGGCGTCGAGGCTGATCCCGGAGACCGCCTGCACGCTGCGTCCCCGCCCGGCCGGGAACCGTACGGTCAGGTCCTCGACCCGCAGCACCACGTCATCGGTGTCGCGCAGGTGCGCCTTGCCGGTGCCGGCCATCAGTTCACCGCCCCGTCGAGGGTGGACCGGTCGGTGGGGACCGGTGCGAGGTCCAGTCCGGCCCCGGTCCGGCCGTCGGCGAGGTTCTCGGCGAGCGCGCGGTCGCCGGCCTCGGTGCCGACCGGGTAGAAGCAGGCGTACCGGTGCCCGGGTTCGTCGGCCAGTGCCGGGTCCTCCTGCTGACACCGGGGCCGGGCCTGCCGGCAGCGGGGGGCGAAGCGGCAGCCGGGCGGCGGGTGCACCAGGTCGGGGGCGCCGCCGGCGATCACCTCCAGCGGGGTGTGGCTGGGCTGGTCGATCCGGGGGGTCGAGCGCAGCAGGGCCGCCGTGTACGGGTGCCGGGTGTGCCGGAACAGCTCGGCGGTCGGACCGATCTCGGCCACCCGGCCGGCGTACATGACCATGGTCCGGTCGGTGCGGCCGGACACCACGGACAGGTCGTGACTGATCAGGATCATCGCCATCCGCAGTTCGGTGCGCAGCCGGGCGAGCAGGTCGAGGATCTCCTTCTGCACGGTCACGTCCAGCGCGGTGGTCGGCTCGTCGGCGATGAGCAGCTTGGGTGAGCAGGACAGCGCGATGCCGATCATGACGCGTTGCCGCATACCGCCGGAGAGTTCGTGCGGGTACTGCCTCAGCCGCCGGACCGGCTCACTGATGCCGACCTCGGCGAGCAGTTCGGCGGCGCGGGTGTCGGCGGCGCGTCTGCTGAGGCCGAGGTGGTGACGCATCGGCTCGGTGAGTTGCCGCCCGATGGTGCGGACCGGGTTGAGTGACGTCATCGGATCCTGGAACACCATGGCCACCTCGGCGCCCCAGAAGTGCCGGGCGGCGGCGCCTCGACGGTCGCGGACCTCGTGTCCCTCGAACAGGATCCGACTTTCCGCCGCGACCTGCGCCTGCCGGGGCAGGATGTTCATGACGGTGCGGACCAGCACCGACTTGCCGGAGCCGGATTCGCCGACGACGCCGAGCGCCTCGCTGGGCGCGAGGGTGAAGGAGACCCCGTCGACGGCGCGCAGCACACCGCGCGGCGTCGGGAAGCTCGTGGCGAGGTTCTCGACGGCGAGCAACGGAGCCGGTTCATCGGATCGCACGTTGCCAGCCTAACAAGCGCTTGGTACTTTGAGCGAGACCCCGTTACCTGCCTGAAACGTGGAGACCCGATGACCGACGACGAACTCGACGAACTGATCGCCGTAGTCCAACTGCCCGAGCGGACCCCGGACACGGTCGAGCAGCGGGTGGCCCTCGCCGAGGACCACCGCCGGATCGCCGACCTGGTGATGCTCTACGGCTGGCTGTGCGACCGGCGCCGCTGGGACGACCTGCTGGAGTACTACACCGACGACTTCGAGCGGCAGCTGCGCGGCACCCTGAACGAGACCGTCAAGGGCAAGGAGAAGCTCCGCGAGCTGTACTTCCGCCCGGTCCTGCCCCGCTCCGGTGACGCCGACGGGCCACCGTCCGCCGACGTGATCAACTCCTACGAACTGCGTCACCTCATCCACCCTCCAGTGATCCGGGTCGCCGATGACGGCCGGACCGCCTCGGTCGCCGCCGTGTACAGCCTCGTCGCGACCAGCGGCGACGGTCCGCAGTTTCGCCGCGGTGAGCACGAAGGTGCCTACCTGTTCGGCATGCGACGTGAGCCCGACGTCGGCTGGCGCTTCGCCACCATGGTCGTGATCAGCGAAAACGCCCGCAACCCCCTGTTCCAGAAGGGCTGACGCGATGCCCGGAAGTTTCACCGGAAAGGTTGCTCTGGTCACCGGCGCCGGCCGGGGGATCGGTCGGGCCACCGCGCTGCGGTTCGCCGCCGAGTCAGCGACGGTCGTCGTCAACGACATCAATCCCGACGGCATCGCCGAGACCCGGGCGGCCGCCGACGACCTGCCCGGTCGGGCGGTCGCCGGTCGGGCCGACGTCACCTCGGCCGACCAGGTGGCCGACCTGGTCGCCGAGGTGGCCGACCGGTACGGCCCGGTCGACATCCTGGTCAACAACGCCGGTGGAGCACTGCCCGGAGCCGCCTGGGCGGCGGTGGCCGACGCCAGCATCGAGGACTGGAGCGGATTCCTCGCTCTGAACCTCACCTCGGCGTTCCTCTGCGCCCGGGCCGTGCTGCCCGGCATGCTGGCAGCCGGGCGCGGGCACATCGTCGGCATCGGCTCCATCTCCGGCACCAACGGCCAGGTCAACGGTGCGGCCTACGCCGCCGCCAAGGCCGGGATGAGCGCCCTGGTCGCCTCGATCGCCAAGGAGTACGGATCCCGCGGGGTCTCGTCGAACGGGATCGTCGTCGGCAACGCGCCGTTTCCCAACCGGAGCCCGGACCGCCAGCAGCATCTCGATCGTGCGGTGCACCTGGGCCGGGTCGGCGGGTACGACGAGTTCGCCGCAGCCATCGCCTTCCTGTGCTCGGAGGACTCGTCGTACCTGTCCGGGGCGATGGTCCCGGTCGACGGCGGATTCCACCGGTCCAACTTGTTGTGACGTACTGGTCGCTACCACCGGTAGCTCGGCTCACGGTATCCACCGAACAGTCCACCAGGGACACCGAACGCTGGAGTGTCGGCCCCCCAGGCCATGATCGTAGGCCGTAGTCTGGCGTACATGGCCCCTGGACGCCACCGTCAGTGGCTGACCGCGCTGCGATCCTGGGTGAAGGTCGGCGCGAACCAGCCGTTGCTGCCGGTGGTGCGCCGGGCCTTCCTGGCCTTCCTACTGACCTGCCTGGCCATTGTAGTTCCACAGTGGCTGATCTCACCGGTCGTCGAGCCGAGCCGGTCCTGGCCGGTGCTGCCCGCTGTCGGCGTACTGGCGGTGCTCGCCGTGCGGCTGTACCGGCGGGAACGCCCGACGATCGCCCACGACCTGCTCGCCGCCGTCGCTGTCGGCGTGGTGATCTGGGCAGTCGGGGCGTTACCGGCCGGCGGGGTGCTGTTCGTCGGCACCGCGCTGCGCGCGCTCTACGGCGGCCTGCCCGCGGCGTTGCTCTCGGTCGGGTTCACCCTCGCGGCGATGACCACCGGCGTGCTCGCCGCCGGCGGCACCCTGACTGAGGTGCAGCTCGGCCAGTACGGCCCCGGACTGCTGCTGTCGTCGTTGGCGCTGCGCCTGGTGCTGCTCGCGGTCCGCCGGTACGAGGCCGGCACGGCGGCCCGGTTCGAGGCGGTCGTCCGGTCGTCGCGCGACGTGATCGTGCTGACCGACCGGGACACCACGGTCAGCTACCTGAGCCCGGCGGCGGCGGACGTGTTCCGGCTCACCGACGGGCTGCCCGGCGACCGGCTGCTGTCCTGGATCGTCCCGGCGGACCGGCCCGTGGCCGACGCCTGGATTTCGCGGTTGCTCGGCGAAGCCGGTGCGGCGGAGACGCTGCAGTGCCGGGTCCCGGCCCCGGACACCGGGCAGCCGGCCACGGTCGAGATCAGCGGGCAGAACCTGCTGCACGATCCGAACGTCCACGGGCTGTTGTTCGCCGTCCGTGACATCACCGAGCGGGTGCGGCTCACCGAGCGGCTGCGCCATCAGGCGTACCACGATCCGCTGACCGGCCTGGCCAACCGGGCCCTGCTGCGGGAACGGCTGGCCGCGGCGCTCGGCAGCACCACCGACGTCGCGTTGCTGCTGGTCGACATCGATTCGTTCAAGGTGGTCAACGACGCTCTCGGCCACCAGGCCGGTGACGACCTGCTGGTCGAGGTCGCCGGCCTGCTGCGGCGCCGGTTGGCGGCCACCGACCTGCTGGCCGCCCTCGGCGGTGACGAGTTCGCGGTGCTGCTGACTGCCGAGCGGGCCGCCGCCCGCGACACCGAGCGGATCGCCGACGACCTGTTGGCGGTCTTCGACCGGCCGATCGAGGTGGCCCGCCACCTGCGGCTGATCGGCGCCCGGGTCGGCATCGCGGTCAGCGACGGCGACGCCGACGCCGACCGGCTGATGCGCGAGGCCGACATCGCGTTGCAGATCGCCAAGGGCGCGTCCCGGGCCCGACGGGTGCGGTACCGCACCGAACTGCACCAGCCTGCGGTCGACCGGGTGCGCCTGCAGGTGGAGGCGCAGGACGCGTTGTCGCGGCGCGAGTTCGTCCTGCACTACCAGCCGATCCACGCCCTGTCCGACGGTGCGGTACGCGGCGTGGAGGCGCTGGTCCGATGGCGTCACCCGCAGCGCGGCATGGTCCGGCCCGACCAGTTCATCCCGCTGGTCGAGGACAGTGGGCTGATCGTTCCACTCGGCCGTTGGATTCTCAGCCAGGCCTGTGTCACCGGTGCCGGATGGCAGCGGCTCAGCGGCCGACCGCTGCAGATCAACGTCAATGTCAGTGTGCGCCAGTTCATGCTGGGCGACGTGGTCGCGGACGTGCTCGCCGCGTTGGAACGTTCCGGCCTACCGCCGGCCACGCTGACCCTGGAGATGACCGAGAGCGTCCTGGCCACCGAGCACGACGCGATCGAGTCGCAGCTGTCCGCGCTGCGTCGACTCGGCGTGCGGATCGCCCTCGACGACTTCGGCACCGGATTCAGCTCCCTCGGCCACCTGCACCGCTATCCGATCGACGAGTTGAAGATCGACAAGATTTTCGTGGGCCGGATCGGCGCCGAGGATCCGACCTGCCTGCCGGTGGTCCGGGCGATCCTGGCGATGAGCCGAGGGCTACGGCTCAGCACGGTGGCCGAGGGGATCGAGAACGACGATCAGCGGGCCGAGCTGACCGCGATGGGCTGCGAGTTCGGGCAGGGGTTCGGCCTGTCCCGGCCGGTGGAGGAGCCGGCCCTGCGGGCCCTGCTGCGCCGGTCCGCCGTGCCGTAGCGGCCCGGACCGAGACCAGCGTGTCGGGTGTCGGGTTCAGACGAGGGTGTCGGCGAGGGTCTCCGGGGCGAACAGCTCCGCCGGGTCCAGCCGCCGCCGGGCCAGGCCCTGCTCGTGCGAGTAGCGCAGGAACGTCTCCAGCACCGTCCGGTTGGGTTCGACGCCGTACGGCCAGAAGTCGTCGCCCAGCAGCGCCGCCGCTTCCTCCGCGGCCGGCACCACCCACGGCAGGCTGACCTTCAACGCGGTCACCTCCCGCAGCTCGGCGTAGACCCGGTCCTTCGCCTCGGTGAACGCGTCCAGCAGCGCCCGGGCCAGCCACCGGTGCCGCTGGTAGACGTCGCGGCGCAGCACCACCGTGTGCATGATCGGGAAGATGCCGGTGGCCCGCAGGTACGCCCGTTCGGCGGCGGCCGGGTCGGCGAACAGTCGACGGACCTGGTCCGGTCCGCCCCTCGGGTCGAACGACCGGGGTGCCCGGGCGGTGTAAAGGGCGTCGATCGCGCCGGTACGCAGCAGCCCGTCGAGCGTCTCGCCCACGCCGATCGGCCGTACGTCGAACCGGTCCGGCAGGTCCAGCCGCAGCTTCTCCTGCCGGCCGGCGTGGTGCAGACCACCGGTGCGGTAGCCGACCCCGTCCACCGGCAGTCCGTGGTGTTCGGCCAGGATGCCGCGGATCCAGACGGCGGCGGTCATCTGGTACTCCGGGATCCCGACGGTACGGCCGGCCAGCTCGGCCGGGTCGCGGACCGTCGACGACGGCGCCAGGTAGATCGAGCCGTGCCGGAACACCCGCGACGGGAAGACCGGGATCGCCACGAACGGCGGTTCGTCGGCGAACAGCGACAGCACGTACGACGACAGGGACATCTCGGCGACGTCGAACTCCTGCCAGCGCAGCATCCGGAAGAAGGTCTCCTCCGGTGACAGCGGCAGGTAGGTCAGGTCCACGCCGGTCGGCCGTACGGTGCCCTCCCGCAGTGCCCGGGTGCGGTCGTAGTCCCAGCAGGCCAGGCTGATCGGCAGCCGGTGTGCCATGGTGCCTCCAATCCTCGCAGCGATGTAAACATCCTCAGTGGAACGCCGCGCCGCCGTCGACGTTGACCGTCTGTCCGGTGATGAAGTCGCTGTCCGGCCCGGCCAGGAAGGCGACCACACCGACCAGGTCGGCCGGCACCTGCCGCCGTTTGATCGCCTGGCCGGCGACGATCGCCGCCTCCTGCTCCGGGGTGACGGTGGCCCGTGGGATCTCGGTCCGGGTGGCGCCGGGGGTGACCGCGTTGACCCGTACCCCGGCCGGGCCCAGCTCGGTGGCCAGCGCCCTGGTCATCCCGATCAGCGCCGCCTTCGAGGTCACATAGTGCAGGTAGTGTGGTCGGCCGATCCACACGGTGGCCGACGAGATGTTGACCACCTTGCCGTAGCCGGCCTGGCGCATCACCGGTGCCACCGCCCGGGTGCACAGGAACGGGCCACGGACGTTGACCGCCATCACCCGGTCCCACTCGGCCGGGTCGATCTGGTCGAACGGCCGCATCGCCAGAGTCGAGAAGATCGCCGCGTTGTTGACCAGGACGTCGATCCCACCGAACGCCTCGGTGCCGCGCCGGACCATCGCCGCCACGCTGTCCGGGTCGGCGACGTCGACCTCGACGGCGAGCGTGCCGTCGCCGATCTCGGCGGCGACGGCACCGGCCGCCCCGGTGTTGCGGTCGGCCACCACCACCCGCGCCCCGTCGGCCGCCAGCCGGTGCGCGAAGGCCCGGCCGAGCCCCTGTCCGCCGCCGGTGACGATGGCCACCCGGCCGGCCAGCCGGTCAGCCATCGCCGAGCCGGGACAGTTCGGTACGGGCGTCCATCGGCTGCCACCACGGCTCGACACCCAGGTCGCGGGCGATCACCCCGGCGGCGATGTACCCGGCGCCGCCGCTGATCGCCCCGTTGGGGTGGCAGGCCGAGCCGGCCAGGTAGAGGTTCGGCAGCGGGGTGCGGTAGCCGAAGTGGTTGTGCAGCACCTGGTCGGCGCTGAGCGCCCCCATGAAGATGTCGCCGTGCCGCATGTTGATCAGTTCCTGCGCGTACTCGTAGGCGGTGTAGGTGTACGAGCCCAGCACGGTGGCGTCGGTCAGGTTGGGCGCGTACTCCCGCCACCTGTCCATGATCGACGCGGCCATGTCGCCCTGCATGCGGCGCAGGTTCTCGTGGTCGCCGTCGGGTGCCCACGGCACCACGTGCCAGGCGTACGCGGTGTGTTTGCCCGGCGGCGCCTGACTCGGGTCGAGCACGCTCAGCGCCCCGGCACCGAACTGGACGTTGGTCGGCACCCGACCGTTGTCCACGTCGTCGTGCGCGGCCATCAGACTGGCGATGGTCTCCGAGCCGATGTTGTACTTCAGCGCCCCGTTCACGTGCGGGTCGAAGGCCGCCGAGGTGTACGCCGGGGCCTCGTCGAGCGCCAGGTGCAGGCCGAACAACGTCCAGCCGGTGTAGTGGAACTTGTCCAGCCGGGCCAGGTAGTCGGCGGGCAGCTGGTCGCGGCCGACCAGCGTCTCCAGGGTCTGGTGCAGGTCCAGCGTGCTGGCCACGAACTGGCGGGCCCGCATCGAGCGCCCGTCGGCGAGTTCGATGCCGGTGGCCCGGCCGCCCTCGACGACGATCCGCTCGACGTGCGCCTGGTTGACGAAGTGTCCGCCGGCGGCGATGAACTCCTCCATCAGCCCTCGGGCCAGGTTCCAACTGCCGCCGGCGCACAGCTCGTAGCCGGTGGTCAGGTCGAAGGCACGGATCAGCGAGCCGAGCGGGCTGTGCGTACCGAGCGTCTCGTGCAGCACGGTGCCGAACAGTGACAACTTGAACAGGAACAGCACCTTGACCCGCTCGTCGGTGAACAGCTCCTCGACCACCTCGCCGGGTTGCCGCCGGGTCAGCTCCAGGAAGTCACGACCCAACGCGGTACGGCCGAGCAGCTCGTCGCGGTCGTCCGGGCTCAGCGGCTCACTGAACCGCTCGCGCAGGAAGATCCGCTGGGTCATCTCCTCCGCCTTGGCGTTCCACTCCCGGAACGTGTCGGCGTCGGCCTTGCTGAACCGGCCGATGCTGGCGAGTGTCTCGTCGAGGTCGCGGGAGAAGACCAGCGCGCTGCCGTCGCGGTGCGGCTGGGCGAACTCGTACCGCGGCGTCAGGTAGCGCACCCGGGCGGACAGCCCCAGGTCACGGAACCACGGCGTCGAGGTGACGCTGAAGTGGTTGATCGAGTGCAGGTTGTGCTGGAAACCGGGCAGGGTCCGTTCCTCGGTGCTCAGCCCGCCGCCGTGGCGCAGCCGCCGTTCGACCAGGAGCACCCGCAGCCCGGCCCGGGCCAGGTAGGTGCCGAGGATCAGGCCGTGCTGGCCGGCCCCGATGATGATGCCGTCGTAGGTGTCGGCCGGGTGGTCAGTGGTCGCCACGGTCGCCTCCTCGTGGGTCGTTCGTCGGTCCCAGGTGGACGGTTACCGACTTGGGCTGGGTGAACGAATGCAGTTCCTCGACGCTCTCCTCGCTGCCGAGGCCGGAGTCCTTGACCCCGCCGAACGGCAGGCCGGCGAAGTGCCGGGACGCGGTGTTGATCCACACGTAGCCGGCGTCGACCGACCGGGCCCAGCGGTGCGCCCGACCGACGTCGCCGGTCCACACGCTGGCGGTCAGGCCGTACGGCGAGTCGTTGACCATCCGCAGCGCCTCCCGCTCGTCGTCGAACGGGGTGACGCAGAGCACCGGCCCGAAGATCTCCTCGCGGGCCAGCGGGTTGTCCGGCGGCACGTCGACGAAGACGGTCGGCTCCACGTACGCGCCGGGCCCGTCCGGCAGGCCACCGCCGGTGGCCACGGTCAGCCCGGTGTCGCGACCCTGCCGCAGGAAGCCGGCGATTCGGTCCCGGTGGGCGGCCGAGACCATGGTGCCCATCTCGGTGGCCGGGTCCAGCGGGTCACCGACCCGCACGGCGCGGGTGCCGGCCACCACCCGCTCGACGACCTCGTCGACGAGCGAGCGGTGCACCAGCAGCCGGGAAGTGGAGCCGCAGGACTGCCCCCCGGTCCAGTGGAAGTTCATCCCGGCGACCGCGCCGGCGCTGGCGGCGGCCACGTCGGCGTCGGCCAGGATCACCATCGGGTTCTTGCCGCCCAGCTCCAACGACACCTGTTTGACGCCGTGCGCGGCGGCGGTGCGCAGCACCGCCCGGCCGGTACCGGTGCTGCCGGTGAACGCGATCCGCCGCACCAGTGGGTGGCCGACCAGCGCCGGCCCGACAGTGGCGCCGTCGCCGGTCAGCACCGCCAGCACCCCGGCCGGGAGCAGCTCGGCGACCAGCTCACCGAAGCGCAGCGCGGACAGCGGCGTCTGATCGGGGGCCTTGAGCACCACCGAGTTGCCGGCCAGCAGCGGTGCCGCGACCCGGGAAGCGGCGAACATGACCGGATGGTTGTACGGCACGATCCGGGCGACCACGCCGTACGGCCGTCGGGTGGTGTAGTGCAGATGGTCGTCGCCGCCGGGCAGGGTCCGGCCGCCGAGCTGGTCGGCCCAGTCCGCGAACCGGTCCAGCAGCTCGGCGGCGAGGTCGACGTCGGCGGTCATCGCGGTCACCGGGTTGCCGCCGTCGGCCGCGTCGAGGTGACCGAGTTCGGCGCGGTGTGCGCGCAGCACGTCGGCCATCGACCGTAGTACGGCGGCCCGTTGGCGGGGCGGGGTGGCCGCCCACTGCGGTTGTGCGGCGTGTGCCGCCCGTACGGCCCGGTCGACGTCGGCGACGGTGGCGGCGGGTGCCCGGCCGAGCACCGCGCCGGTGGCCGGTGACCGGGTCGGGGTCGCCCCGCCGTCGCCGGCCGGGACCAGCCGACCGTCGATCAGCAGACGCCAGTCGCGTCCGGGGTCGGGGATCATCGCGCCTCGTCTCGGCTCGTCGTCGGGGTGGCGGTCGGCGCGTCCGGCGCCAGGTGCGCGGTGGGACTAGTAGTTGGGTTCGCAGTGGGGTTCACGGTGGGGGAGGAGCCGCGCTGGGCGGCGGTGTGGCCGAAGAGCCAGTCGGTGGACCGGTAGTCGGTCGGTCCACGGTGGGCCAGCGCGTCGTCGCGAAGTGCGGCGGCGACGCCGTCGACGTGCCAGATGTCGCCCCAGGCGCGGGCGTTGCGCTGCACCCGGGCGGTGCGGGGGGCCCGTTCGCGGACGAACTCCCGCAGCGCGAGGTGGACCGGCGCGTCGGCGTTGATCGGCCCGGCGGGCAGGTGCCGGGTGACGGCGGCGGCGAGCGCGGCGGCGTCCTCCAGCGCCTGGCAGGCGCCCTGGGCCAGGTACTGCAGCATCGGATGGGCGGCGTCGCCGAGCAGGGCGACCCGGCCGCCGTGCACCCAGTCGTCGATCGGCGTTCGGTCGTACATCGGCCACCGCTGGTCGGTCCGGATCGCCTGGACGGCGGTCCGCACGTGCGGACAGGCCCGGGAGAACGCCTCCTGCAGCTCAGCCGGGCCGCCCCAGTCCGGGTCGCCCTGCCGGTACCGTTCGCTGCGGAACACCGCGACCTGGTTGTAGTAGCTGCCGCCGCGCAGGGCGTACTGCACGAAGTGCATCCCGGGGCCGATGAAGGCGACCACCTCGGACAGGTCGGCGGTCCGGCTGGCCTGTTCGATCGGGATCGCGCCCCGGTAGGCGACGTAGCCGCTGCATTCCGGCTTGTCGTCGCTGACCAGGGCGCGGAACCGGGAATGCAGGCCGTCGGCGGCGACGACCGCCCGAGCGCGGTAGCGCTGCCCGCCGGCGCAGTCGATCTCGACGGCGTCCGGGCCGGGCCGGATCGCGGTCACCTCGCGGTCGGGTTCGAGTACCGCGCCGGCCTCGGCGGCCCCGGCGAGCAGCAGGTCGAGCAGGTCACGGCGGTGCGCGACGACGTACGGGGCCAGGTAACGCTCGGTGAACGGCCCGGTGAGGTCGAGCCGGTTCAGTTCCCGGCCGGTGCGGGCGTCGGCGAGAACCAGGTGTCGGGGCGCCAGCCCGGCGGCGATCAACCGGTCGAGCAGGCCCCACTCGCGCAGCAGCCGGGTGGCGTTGGGGGCGAGCTGGATGCCGGCACCGACCTCGCCGAAGGCGGCGGCCCGTTCCAACACCCGGACCTGCCGCCCGGCGCGGGCCAGGGCGAGAGCGGTGCCGAGCCCGCCGATGCCGCCACCGACCACGATGAACTCATCGGTCTGCCCGTCGCTGGCCGTCAACGTGCCTCCTGGTGGGTGTGGGCGGGACCGGTCTGCGGACGCGGGGCCGGCCGAGGTTGCCCGACGCTAACCCCGCTTCTGTTCAGAAGAATCTGCGTCGACCGGCGTTTCTGGTCAGCAGAACGACCGCCGGTCGTCGGGCTACCGGTCGGGTCGACCGTGGCGTACCAAGCGCTTGTTAGGGTACGCTGCCCGCCATGTCGCCCCGAGACTCCGCCACCCCGCAGGCCGTGATCGTCGCCGCCGCCCGCTCGCCGATCGGCCGGGCGCGCAAGGGCTCGCTCGCCACGCTGCGCCCCGACGACCTCGCCGTGGACATCACCCGGGCCGCGCTGGCCCAGGTGCCCGCCCTGGACCCGGCGCAGGTGCAGGACGTCCTGCTCGGGTGCGCCCAGCCGGCCGGTGAACACGGCCACAACCTGGCCCGGATGGTCGCCGTCGGGTTGGGCCTGGACGGCACTGCGGGCACCACCGTGCAGCGCTACTGCGCCTCGTCGGTACAGACCACCCGGATGGCCTTCCACGCGATCCGGGCCGGGGAGGGCGACGTCTTCGTCTCCGCCGGGGTGGAGATGGTTTCCCGGTACGAGGCCGGCAAGTCGGACAATCTGCCGGGCACCCGCAACGAGCGGTACGCAGCCGCCGGTGCCCGCAGCGCGGCGCGCGCCGCCGGCGACGGTGGGCGGTGGCAGGACCCCCGGGACACCGGGGCGCTGCCGGATCCGTACATCGCGATGGGGGAGACCGCCGAGAACGTCGCGCAGGTGTACGGGGTGAGCCGGGCCGACCAGGACGAGTTCGCGGTGCGCAGCCAGAACCTGGCCGAGCAGGCGATCGCCGACGGCTTCTACGCCCGTGACATCACCCCGGTGACGTTGCCGGACGGCACGGTCGTCGACCGCGACGATGGCCCTCGCCCCGGGGTCCGGTTGGCGTCGGTCGCCGCGCTCAAGCCGGTGTTCCGCCCGGACGGCACGGTCACCGCCGGGAACTGCTGCCCGCTCAACGACGGTGCCGCGGCTCTGGTGGTGATGAGCGCCGCCCGGGCGGCCGAGCTGGGCGTCACCCCGCTGGCCCGGATCGTGGCCACCGGTGTCTCCGCGCTCAGTCCGGAGATCATGGGCCTGGGCCCGGTGGAGGCGACCCGGCGGGCGTTGGGGCACGCCGGGCTGACCATCGGCGACATCGACCTGGTGGAGATCAACGAGGCCTTCGCCGCCCAGGTGCTGCCCTGCGTGCGGCTGCTCGGCATCGATCCCGACCGGGTGAACGTCAACGGCGGGGCGATCGCGGTGGGTCACCCGTTCGGGATGACCGGTGCCCGGATCACCACCAGCCTGATCCGGGCGCTGCGCGAACGTGACCGGCAGTTCGGGCTGGTCACCATGTGCGCGGCCGGTGGTCAGGGAATGGCGATGGTGATCGAGCGGGCGAGCTGAACCCGGGCTGGCCAACCAATCAAGCGCTTGGTACATTGCGGGTGCGCCGGTTCCGGCGTACCCGCACCCGTGACCAGCCAGGATCGAGTAGGTGGCGATGACCGACAAACGGATGACCGCCGAGCAGGTGGTGAGCGAACTGCGCTCCGGCATGACCATCGGCATCGGCGGCTGGGGCTCGCGCCGCAAGCCGATGTCCCTGGTCCGGGCGATCCTGCGGTCGGACCTCGAGGACCTGACCGTCGTCACCTACGGCGGCCCCGACGCCGGCCTGCTGCTCGCCGCCGGCAAGGTCCGCCGGCTGGTGTACGGCTTCGTCTCGCTCGACTCGATCCCGCTGGAGCCGCACTTCCGGGCCGCCCGCCAGGCCGGCGCCGTCGAGGCCGTCGAGTACGACGAGGGCATGCTCTACCTCGGCCTGTACGCCGCCGCCTGCCGACTGCCGTTCCTGCCCACCCGGGTCGGACTCGGCTCCGACCTGATGCGGATCAACCCGGACCTGCGGACCGTGCGCTCGCCGTACGACGATGAGGAACTGCTCGCCGTGCCGGCGCTGCGGCTGGACGCCGCCCTGGTCCACCTGCACCGCGCCGACATCCACGGCAACGCCCTCTGCCTCGGGCCCGACCCGTACTTCGACGACCTGTACTGCGCGGCCGCCGACCGCGCCTACGTCTCCTGCGAACAGGTCGTGCCGACCGAGCAGCTCACCCCGGCGTCGGCGGTGCTGGTCCGCCGCCACCAGGTCCGCGGCGTGGTCCCGGCCGCGCGGGGGGCCCACTTCACCTCGTGCGACCCGGACTACCCGCGCGACGAACCCTTCCAGCGGGAGTACGCCGCGGCGGCCGGCACCGAGCAGTGGGCCGCGTTCCGGGACCGCTACCTCGACACCGACGAGGCCGGCTACCAGCGGGCCGTCGCCGACCGCAACGAGTGGACGGAGGTGGCCCGGTGAGCGCACCGGCCGAACCGACCCGCGCCGAGGTGTGCGTCGTCGCCTGCGCCGAGGCGTGGCGCGGCGACGGGGAGATCCTGGCCAGCCCGATCGGGCTGGTGCCGACGGTCGGCGCCCGGCTGGCCCGGGCCACCTTCTCCCCGGATCTGCTGCTCACCGACGGCGAGGCCGCGCTCGGCGTCGGCACCTGGCCGGTCGGCGGATCCCCGGCACAGACCGAGGGGGCGCTGCCGTTCCGGCAGATCTTCGAGCTGATCTGGTCCGGCCGCCGGCACGTGATGATGGGACCGGGCCAGATCGACCGGTACGGCAACATCAACATCTCGGCGATCGGCGACTTCCACCGGCCCAAGGTTGCCCTGCTCGGAGTACGGGGCGCGCCGGGCAACACGGTCAGCCACCCGTGCAGCTACTGGGTGCCCCGGCACAGCCGCCGGACCTTCGTCGAACAGGTCGACCTGGTCTGCGGCATCGGCTACGACCGGGCGGCCTCGGCCGGGACGTCCGCGGCACGCTTCCACCAGCTGCGCCGGGTGGTGAGCGACCTGGGGGTCTTCGACTTCACCGGTCCGGACCACCGGATGCGACTGGTCTCGACGCATCCCGGCGTGACCGTCGAACAGGTCCACGAGGCGACCGGGTTCGAGCTGTGGACCGACGGGGAGGTGCCGCAGACCCGGCTGCCGACGGCGCAGGAGCTGACCCTCATCCGTACCGTCATCGACCCGGCCGGCCACCGCGACGCCGAGGTGCGGCGATGACCGACCGCCCGGCGCGGCCGGCCGCCGGCCCGACCCGGACCCACCCGGCGCTGCGTACCCCGATCTGCGAACTGTTCGGGGTGCGCTACCCGATCGTGCAGACCGGCATGGGCTTCGTCTCCGGCCCCCGGCTGGTCGCCGCCACCGCCGAGGCCGGCGGGCTGGGCATCCTCGCCGGCGCCACCCTCGACCTGCCCGACCTGGCCGCCGCGATCGCCGAGATCCGGCGGAACACCACGCGGCCGTTCGGGGTGAACGTGCGGGCCGACGCCGCCGACGCCGCGCAGCGGATCGACCTGCTGATCCGGGAGAACGTCCGGGTCGCCTCGTTCGCCCTGGCCCCGAAGCCGGAGCTGGTCGCCCGGCTGCGCGACGCCGGGGTACGGGTGGTGCCCTCGGTCGGTGCCCGCCGGCACGCCGAGAAGGTGGCCGCCTGGGGTGCCGACGCGGTCATCGTGCAGGGCGGCGAGGGTGGCGGCCACACCGGAGCGGTACCGACCAGTCTGCTGCTGCCGCAGGTGGCCGACGCCGTCGACATCCCGGTGATCGGCGCCGGCGGGTTCTTCGACGGCCGGGGGCTGGTCGCCGCCCTCGCCTACGGCGCGGCCGGGGTGGCGATGGGCACCCGGTTCCTGCTCACCAGCGACAGCACGGTCAGCCCGCAGGTACTGCGGCGCTACCTCGACGCCGGGTTGGACGGCACCGTGGTGACCCGGGCGCTCGACGGCGTACCACAGCGGGTGCTGCGTACCGACTTCATCGACCGGCTGGAACGCGCCGGGCCGGCCCGCCGACTGGTCCGCTCGGTCCGCAGCGCCGCCCGGTTCCGGCGGCTCACCGGCACCCCATGGCGGCACCTGCTCACCGAGGGCCGGGCGATGCGCCGCAACCGGGAGCTGACCTGGGGCCAGGTGCTGCTCGCCGCGAACACCCCGATGCTGCTGCGGGCCGCGATGGTCGACGGCCGGGCCGACCTCGGGGTGATGGCGACCGGGCAGGTGACCGGGTTGATCGACGACCTGCCCAGCTGCGCCGAACTGATCGACCGGATCGTCGCCGAGGCGTCGGCGGTGCTGGACGGACTGCAGGAGGGACGAGCCGATGGCGACCGTTGAACCACCGACCGGACGCACGCCCACCGGACGCACGCCCACCGGACGCATGCCCACCGGACGCACGCCCACCGGGCCGCGCCCGCCCGGCGGGGCGGCCGGGGCGCAGCCGCCGGTCGGGCACGGCCTGCTCGCCGGCCGGACCGTGCTGGTCACCGCCGCCGCCGGCACCGGCATCGGCGCGGCGACCGCCCGACGCTGCGCCGAGGAGGGTGCCCGGGTGGCGATCAGCGACCGGCACGAGACCCGGCTGCGGTCGACCGCCGCCGAGCTCGCCGCCGCCACCGGTGTCGAACCGCTCGCCGTCGTCTGCGACGTGACCGTCGAATCCCAGGTCCAAGCCATGATCGACCAGGTCGTCTCCGGCTACGGCCAGCTCGACGTGCTGGTCAACAACGCCGGCCTGGGCGGCACCGCCCGGATCACCGAGATGACCGACGACCAGTGGCACCGGGTCCTGGATGTCACCCTGACCGGTACCTTCCGGTGCACCCGCGCCGCGCTGCGGCACATGATGCCGCGCGGCAGCGGCGTGATCGTCAACAACGCCTCGGTGCTCGGCTGGCGGGCCCAGCAGGGCCAGGCGCACTACGCCGCCGCGAAGGCCGGGGTGATGGCGCTGACCCGGTGCAGCGCCGTGGAGGCCGCCGAGGCCGGGGTCCGGGTGAACGCCGTCGCGCCGAGCCTCGCCATGCACGCCAACCTGGCCAAGGTCACCGACGACGCCCTGCTGGCCACGCTGGCCGACCGGGAGGCGTTCGGCCGGGCCGCCGAACCCTGGGAGGTGGCCAACGTGATCGTCTTCCTGGCCAGCGACTACGCCTCGTACCTGGTGGGCGAGGTGCTCTCGGTCAGCAGCCAACACCCGTGAGGACCCGACCATGACATCCACAGCGGACAGCACGATGGTCGTCGCGACCACCGGCACCGACGGAGTGACCGAGATCGTGGTCGACCGGCCGCCGGTCAACGCCCTGCCGGTCGCCGGCTGGTACCGCCTCGCCGAGGCGGTCACCGCCGCCGGCGCCGACCCGGCCACCCGGGCGGTGGTGCTGCGGGCGCAGGGCCGCGGCTTCAACGCCGGCGTCGACATCAAGCAGATCCAGGCCGACCCCGGCAACGACGCGCTGATCGGCGCCAACCGGGGCTGCTTCGCGGCGTTCGCCGCCGTCTACGACTGCCCGGTGCCGGTCGTCGCCGCCGTCCACGGCTTCTGTCTCGGCGGCGGCATCGGCCTGGTCGGCAACGCCGACATCATCGTGGCCAGCGACGACGCCACGTTCGGGCTGCCCGAGGTGGACCGGGGCGCGCTCGGCGCCGCCACCCACCTGTCCCGGCTGGTGCCGCAGCACCGCGCCCGGGCGATGCTCTACACCTCCGCCACCGCCACCGCCGCCGAGCTGCACGCCTACGGCTCGGTGCTGCGCGTGGTCCCGGCCGCCGAGCTGCGGTCCGCCGCGCTGGAGGTCGCCCGGCAGATCGCCGCCAAGGACCCGGTGGTGATCCGGGCGGCGAAGGAGTCGCTCAACGGCATCGATCCGTGGGACGTCAAACGCAGCTACCGCTACGAACAGGGCTTCACCTTCGAGTTGAACCTCTCCGGTGTCGCCCACCGGGTCCGCGACGGCTTCGGCGACCAGGCTGCCCCCGAGCCGGCACAGCAACACGGCGATGGCCGGGCTGGCGACCCGGGCCGGGAGGGCTGACCGATGGACCTGCGCCCGGATCCCGCCAACGAACAGTTCCGCGCCGAGGCCCGCGACTGGCTGCGCGCCCACCGGCCGGCCGGCCCGCTGCCCTCCGGCGACACCCGCGCCGGCTTCGCCGCCCACCTGGAGTGGGAGCGCACGCTGTACGACGGCGGCTGGTCAGTGGTCTCCTGGCCGCGCCGCTACGGCGGCCGGGACGCCTCGCTCTGGCAGTGGCTGATCTTCGAGGAGGAGTACGCCGCCGCCGGTGCGCCGCAGCGGGTCACCCAGAACGGCATCTTCCTGCTCGCGCCGACGCTGTTCGAGTTCGGCACCGACGAGCAGCGGGACCGGATCCTCCCGGCGATGGCCGCCGCCCGCCAACTGTGGTGCCAGGGCTGGTCCGAGCCGGGTGCCGGCAGCGACCTGGCCGCGTTGACCAGCCGGGCGGTCCGCGACGACGCGGCCGGCGGGTGGCGGCTGACCGGGCACAAGACGTGGACCACCCGGGGCGCGTTCTGCACCCACCTGTTCGGTCTGTTCCGCACCGACCCGCAGCAACAGCGGCACCGGGGGTTGACCTACTTCCTGGTGCCGCTGGACACCCCCGGGGTGACCGTGCGGGGATTCGGCCGGTTCGACGGCGACGAGGGGTTCGCCGACGTCTACCTCGACGACGTGTTCGTGCCCGACGCCGACGTGATCGGCGAGGTCGGATCCGGCTGGCGGGTGGCGATGGCCACCACCGGCTCCGAGCGGGGCCTCACCCTGCGCCCGCCGGGCCGGTTCACCGCGGCCGCCGCCCGGCTGGTCCAGTTGGCCGGCGACCGGCCGGACCGGCTCACCGGCCGGCTGCGCGAGCAGGTGGTCCGGGCCTGGCTCGGCGCCCGCGCCTACCAGCTGTTCACCCTGGCCCAGGTGACCCGGATGCTCGACGGCGACCCACCGGGCGCGGCCGCCAGCCTCAACAAGATCCACTGGTCCGAACTGGACATCGCGCTGCACCGTACCGCCCTCGACCTGCTCGGCCCGGACGCCGAGGTCGACGTCGACTGGACCCGCGGCTTCCAGTTCTCCCTGGCCGGCCCGATCTACGCCGGCACCAACGAGATCCAACGCGGCATCGTCGCCGAGCGGCTGCTCGGCCTGCCCCGACGCTGAGGAGGAGACGGCATGCGGTTCGCCCTCACCGACGAGCAGGCCACGCTGCGTGACGCGGTCGACGATCTGCTCACCGCCGAATGCCCACCGGCGGTGGTCCGCGCCGGCTGGCCCGGTGGCGACCCCGCCCCGCTGGACCGGCTCTGGACCGCGCTCGCCGAGATGGGTCTGCTCGCCGCGGCGGTGCCCGAGTCCGCCGGTGGACTCGGACTGACCGAGGTGGACCTGGTGCCGCCCCTCACCGCCGCCGGGTACGCTGCGGTGCCGCTGCCGGTGGCCGAGACCGCCGCCGTCGCCGGCCCGCTGCTGGCCGCCGCCGGCGACCCCGGCGGGCAGCTCGCCGCGCTCGTCGAGGGCCGCTGCCGGATCGCCGTCGCCGGGCCGGGTGGCCTGGTCCCGTACGGGCAGCGGGCCGACCTGCTGCTGCTCCTGACACCGCCGGACGGACCCCGACTGGTCCGGCCGGCCGAGGTCGCGACCACGCCGGTGCCGACCATGGACGGCAGCCGGGCCGCGCTGCGGCTCACCGGCGACCCCGCCGTCGGGCCGTCCGTCGGTATCCGGCTCGACGTGCCGGCTGACCTGCTGGCGCTGACCGCCGACCGGGCCACCCTGGCCGCCTCGGCCCAGCTCGTCGGGCTCGGCCGCCGGATGCTCGACCTCACCGTCGCGCACGTCGGCACCCGCCGCCAGTTCGGCGCCCCGGTCGGCAGCTTCCAGGCGGTGCAGCACCAGCTCGCCGACGCCCTGCTCGGGCTGGAACTCGCCGCCCCGGCCGTGCTCGCCGCCGGCTGGGCCGCTGCCACCGGTGCCGACAGCCGCCCGGCCGATGTCTCGGCCGGCTACCTGCTCGCCGCCGACGCCGCCGAACGGACCGCCCGCGCCGCGCTGCAGTGCCACGGCGCGATCGGCTACACGACCGAGTACGACCTGCACCTGTACGCCAAGCGGGTGTGGGCGATCGTGGCCGCGACCGCCGGCACCGACTACCACCTCGACCGGCTCGGCACCGCGATCGGACTGCCCGCCGCCACCGCCGAGCAAGGAGGACGACCGTGACCGACGCCGCCGACGACGCTACGGCCCACGACGACGAGGCGGTGGTCCGGTACACCACCGACGGGCCGGTGGCGGTGGTCACCATGAACCGCCCCCGGTACGCCAACGCGCAGAACTCCGCGATGACCTACGCCCTCGACGACGCCTTCTCCCGGGCAGCCGCCGACGACGACGTACGGGTGGTGGTGCTCGCCGGTGCCGGCAAGCACTTCTCGGCCGGGCACGACATCGGCACCCCCGGGCGCGACGCCGACCGCAGCTTCCCCCGCCGGGCCGGGCTGTGGTGGGACCACGTCGGCAAGGCCGGCGCGGAGAGCCGGTTCGCCCGTGAGTCCGAGGTCTACCTCGGCATGTGCCGGCGCTGGCGGGAACTGCCCAAACCGACCATCGCCATGGTGCAGGGCGCCTGCATCGCCGGCGGCCTGATGCTCGCCTGGTGCTGCGACCTGATCGTCGCCGCCGACGACGCCCGGTTCGCCGACCCGGTCGTGCGGATGGGCATCCCCGGCGTCGAGTACTTCGCCCACCCGTGGGTGATGGGACCCCGGTTCGCCAAAGAGTTCCTTTTCCTCGGCGAACGGGTCGACGCGGACCGGGCGCTCGCACTCGGCATGGTCAACCGGGTGGTGCCCCGGGCCGAGCTGCAGCCGTACACGATGGAGCTGGCCGGGCGGATCGCCACCATGCCCCGGCTCGGCCTGGCGCTGACCAAGAAGGCGGTCAACCAGGCCGAGGACCTGATGGGCCTGCGCGCCGGGATGGACTCGGTGTTCGGTCTGCACCACGTGGCGCACGCGCACAACGCGGAGGTCGGCGATGATCCGCTGGCCGGCCACGACGCCCGCAGCATGCGTGAGCGGACGGACGGTGCCGGCTGATGCGGTTCGACCTGCAGTTGTTCGGTCTGCCGGCCGCCGAGTACGCGCCGCTCGCGGTGCACGCCGAGCAGCTCGGCTTCCACACCGTCTGGCTGGCCGACCACGTGATCACCCCGGCAAGCTACGCACCGACCTACCCGTACCGGTCCTCCGGCGACCCCGGCATCCGGCCGAGCACCCCACTGGCCGACGTGACGGTGACGCTCGGCCACCTGGCCGCCCGGACCACCCGGATCCGGCTCGGCACCGGCGTGCTGATCGCCCCGCTGCGGGACCCGTTCCACATCGCCCGCGCCTGGGCCAGCCTGCAGCAGCTGTCCACCGGCCGGGCGGTGATCGGCGTCGGGGTCGGCTGGATGGCCGAGGAGTTCGCCGCGCTCGGCGCCGACTTCGGCACCCGTGGCGCCCGCACCGACGAGATGCTGCGGGTGCTCGACCTGCTCTGGTCGGGCCGGCCGGTCGCCCACCACGGACGGTTCTTCGACTTTCCGACCGTGCACTTCGGCGCCGCGCCGCAACCGCCGGTGCCGGTGGTGGTCGGCGGGCACAGCCAGGCCGCGCTGCGCCGGGCGGCCCGGCACGGCGCCGGCTGGTTCGGGCCGGACGTCGACCTGGCCACCTCCGCCCGGTTGTGCGCTCGGATCACCGCGCTACGGGAGGAGCTCGGCCGGGCCGACGACGACTTCACCCACCACGTCCGGCTCTCCGGCGAGATCAGCGTCGCCGCCGTCGAGGCGTACCGCGACGCCGGTCTGGACCACCTGGTCGTCGCGCCGTTCACCCGGCTGCCACCGGCGGCCACCCGGGCGGACCGGCTGGCCGCCCTCGACTCCGTCGCCGAGCGGCTCGCGTCGCTGTGGCCCGACCCGGCACCGACCGGCCGTCCCGCAGGAGAAAGAACCGGCCGCACCACAGGAGAGAACGTATGACCGCAGCCACCGGACCGGCCGTCTTCGACCGGGCGACCATCGACGAGTACACCCGGGCCGGGCACTGGGACGACGACACCATCGCGTCGATGGTCGCCCGGCACGCCGCCGCCCGCCCCGACGACCCGGCGTTCTTCGCCACCGACGCCACCCTGAGCTGGTCGGCGTACGACACGCTGAGCACCCGGCTGGCCGGCGGTTACGTTCTGGCCGGCCTGCGGCCGGGGGAGCGGATCGCCACCCTGCTCACCAACGGCGCACTGGTGCACGTCGCCTACCTGGCGGCGCAGAAGGCCGGCCTGGTGACGGTCGGCATCGGCCCGCGGACCGGCACGGCCGAGGTACGGCACCTCATCCGGCGTACCCGGGCGACCGCGCTGCTCACCCGGCCGGTGCACCGGGGCCGCGCCGCCGCCGACCTGGCCGCCGAGCTGCGCGCCGGTGAACCGCCGGCCGGTGAACCCCCGGCCGACCGGCCGGCGCACCTGACCGTGCAGCTCACCGCCGCCGGCGAGGTCAGCCTGCTGCGCGACGGTGAGCCGCTCCCGCTGCCGGACGTGGCCGCGGCGGCCGCCGCCCTCGCCGGCCGCGGCCTCGGCGCCAACGACCTCTTCTTCCTCAACTCCACGTCGGGCACGACCGGGCTGCCCAAGTGCGTGATGCAGACGATGAACACCCGCAAGTACTTCGGGCCGCTCGCGGCCGAGGCCGCCCGGTTCGGCCCGGACGAGGTGTTCGCCAGTGTGCTGCCCGCCCCGTACGGCTTCGGGCAGTGGAGCGGGCACGTGGTGCCCACCATGTACGGCTACCCGACCGTGCTCGCCGAGGAGTTCGACGCGGAGCAGACCTGGCAGCTGATCGAACGGCACCGGGTCACCGTGCTCGCCGCCGTGACCAGCCAGTTCGTGATGATGCTCAACGCCGGTGGGTACGCCGGGCGGGACGTGTCGTCGCTGCGGGTGCTGTTCACCGGCGGGGAACGGGTGCCGGCGCAGCGGGCGGCGCGGTTCGAGGAGGAGACCGGCTGCGCCGTGCTGCAGTTCTACGGTTCCAACGAGGCCGGACCGATCAGTGTGACCCGGGTCGACGACTCCCGGGAGCACCGGTTGGGCACCGCCGGCCGGGTGATCCCGCAGATGCGGGTGCGGCTGTTCGACGCCGACGGCGCCGACGTGACCGCGTCCGGCGGGCCGGGGCAGTGCGCCGCCCGAGGCCCTGGGCTGACTCCCGGCTACTACGACGACCCGGATGCCAACCGGCAGCTGGTCAACCCGCAGGGCTGGATGCTCACCGGTGATCTGGTGCGGATCGACCCGGCCGGCTACCTGACGGTCACCGGCCGGGTGGCGGACTTCATCATCCGGGGTGGGCACAACATCAGCGTGCTGGCCGTCGAGGAGGCGGTCGGCGGCTGTGAACGGGTCGCCCAGGTGGCGGTGGTGCCGGCCGCCGACGAGGTGCTCGGCGAGCGGGCCTGTGCGTACGTGGTGACAACCGACGGAGCCGAGCTGACCCTCGACGAGCTGCGGGCCGAGCTGGCCGCCCGGGGCGTCTCCAAGTACGAGTGGCCGGAACGGCTGGTCACCCTGGCCGAGCTGCCGCTGAGCGCGGGCGGCAAGGCGGACAAGGCCCGGCTGCGGGCCGACGCCGCGACCAGGTTCGGCTGACGGGCCGGTTCGGCTGACGGGAACCCGAGGTCACTCCGCGAGCGTGAGGCCACAGGTGCATCAAGATGCACCTGTGGCATCACGCCCTACCGGTACCTCGGCCCCACGACAGTGACGCCGTGCTCGCCTGCCGGTGCGGGGTCAGGAGCCGGACCAGACCGCGACGACCTGATCGCTGGTGGTCCAGTCCTCCGGGGCGAGCAGGGCCCGGAACGCCGGTTCGCAGGCGGCGGTGAGCTCGGCGTTGTTGTTGGCGACGCAGTCGGCCGGCACGACGGTGAAGTAGTCCCGTTCGATCGCGTCGCGGACGGTGGACTCGACACATCCGGTGCCGGCGACACCGGCCACCACCAGGCTGCGGATGTCCCGGCTGCGGAGCAGGTTCTCCAGCTGGGTGCCGACGAACGCGCTGCGCCGCAGCTTTTCGAACACCACGTCGCCCGGCTGCGGGGCGAGCTCGTCCACGATCTCCCAACCCCAGGTGCCCCGCATGCAGTGCAGCGGTTCGAAGCCGTGCCGCAGGTTGTCGGCGAGCCAGACCGGTGAGGCCAGCGACCCGTCGGGATGCTGCACCACCCGGCAGTAGAGCACCGCGACGCCGGCGGTGCGGGCTGCGGCGGCGAGCCGGGCGATCGGCGTCACCACGCTCTGAAAGCCGGCCACCATCGCCGTGCCGAAGGCCTTCGCGCAGTATCCGTCGTCGTGCACGAAGTCGTTCTGCATGTCCACGACGAGCAGCGCCGTCCGGGTCGGTTCGATCTTCAGGTCGAGGCGGTCGGGTAGGACGTGACCGAGGTAGCTACGGGCCATCGGAGCTCCCGGGGGATCGGCGGGCGTGCGGGTGCCCGGGCGGGACCCGAGAACCCGCCAAGCAAGTGCTTGGTTGACCTGATGGTATGCCCGGTCCGGTCGACCGGGCAATGCCCCGGCCCGGCAATCCGCCCGCCGACGGCGAGCCGGGGGCGACCCGGGGGTGCGCCGACGACCGTCGGCGCACCCCCGGGCGGTGGTCACCAGGTGGCGCAGTACCCGACGCTGAACGTCCGGGCACCCGGCTTCAACGTCCGGTTCCAGTCCACGCCGGTGATCCGCCAGGTCCCGTCGCCGAACGACTCCCGCTCGAAGTTCCACGCGGTGTAGATGTCGCCGGGCAGCTCGACCGCCGCCCGCCAGTCGACCGGCTGATCGGTGGCGTTGCTGGCGACGATCTCCGTGCAGTACCCGCCGCCGCCGTCCGAGTCCCACTGCGTGATCGGCTCGAACGCCACGTCGACGTTGGTGCCGTCGACCAGCCGGCCGACCCCCCACCGCGCGGTCGTCTGGTAGCCGACACCGTTCTGCTCGGCCCAGTTGCGGATCGCCGTACGGGCACCGTCGGCGGCGTCATTGACCTGGAAGTCCAGCCCGTGGAAGGTGTCCAGACCGCCGTACTCGAGCAGACTGATCGCCGCCTCGACGGTGTAGCCCGTGTCGGTACGCACCACCGCGCTGGTCAACCGGCCGGCCTGGAACGCCTCGTCCCCGGTGCCGAACGAGACGACGTTGTCGGCGTTGATCCGGATCTGCGTGTCGTCGTAGCGGTAAGGGCCGTTCTTCGCGTTGCCGGCGTCGACGTAGATCTCCACCGAGTCCTGCGTCCACGGATCGGAGCCGGTGACGTCGACCACCGGGTCGGCCACCTCGGCCAGCACGTACAACGTCTGGTCCTGCCACAGGGTCCGGACGGTGGCCACCGCTCCGTCGGTGCCGGACACCTGCTTGGCGGTGGTGACCTCGGTCGCGTGCGACCAGCCCGCGTCGACCGTACCGTCGATGGCCGGTGCGCTCGGCGTCCGTACCACCTCCAGGTAGGACAGCTCCTCGACCAGGGTGAGGGTGCCGACGGTGCCGGCCGTGGCCCAGCCGGTGGTGGCGGCGTCGTCGGTGACCCGCACGTCGAAGGGGACGGTGCCGCCTTCCGCCGGGTCGGACAGCGGCAGCTGCGCGACGACGGCGTAACCGCCGTCCCGCTCGGTCGCCACCGCCGGTACGTCACCCGATCCGTCCCGGAACACCGGGTACGTTTCCCCGTCGAGCACGAACTCGACCCGGTCGTCCGACGACGGGTTGGCGTCGGTGACCGAGACGTACGCGGTCAGCCGGTCGGCCGACCAGCGCAGCTGGAACCCCGCCGTCTCCTCCACCTGATGCAGGGGCAGCTTGCGCCAGGTGAGATCCGAGGTGACCCCGGCGGACAACGCGACGTCGCCGGCGAAGACGTTCGCGGTGCGCAGCCGGGCCGGCAGCTCCGCGTCGACCGCGCCGTAGTACGCCGGCTTGGCCTGGTACCCGTCGTCGAACAGCAGCGGGGCGCCGTTGTCGGAGCGCCACGACCGGCCGTCGGTCAGCCCCCACACGGTGACGACGGCCAGCTTCTCGCTGTACGCCCGGAAGATCCGGAACGCGTCCCGCAGGAAGTAGCCCTGCTCGATCAGGTTGGCCTGGGTCACCGGGGTCCCGATCGTGACGTCGAGCTCGGTGACCGCCTGGACCACCGGCAGACCGGCGAACCTCTCCAACGTGGTTTCGAGGCTGCCGACCGGTGTCGACAGCGACACGTGGAACTGGTGTCCCACCCCGTCGAGCGGCACCCCCCGGTCGAGTAGCCGCTCGACGAGCGCGTGGTAGCGCGCCTGCTTGCCGCTCTGTTCGGTGTTGTAGTCGTTGATGAACAAGGCGACCGGATCGGTGTCCGCCACCGCGTACATGTCGTTGAACGCCTCTTCGGCGTACTGGAACGACAGGTCGATGAACTCCTCGCCGAGGATCCGGTACCACTCGCTGCGGCGCAGGCCGTCGGAGTACTCGCCGCTGTCGCTGACCACCTCGTTGACCACGTCGAACGCGTTCAGCGGGTTGGCGGCGGAGCCGAACCGGCCGTACCGGTCGCTCAGCGACTCGGCCACCGCGAAGATGTGCCCGCGCAGCCGGTCGCGCAGCACCTGCTGGTCGGCGGCCGACGAACTCAACGGCTCGCCGTCGGCGTCCTGGAACATCCACTCGGGGGTCTGGCTGTGCCAGACCAGCACGTGCCCGTACACGCCGATCTCGTTGGTCTGCGCGAAGTCCATCATTGCGATCGCCTGCTCGTGCGGCCGGAAGTTGCGGTCCGCGTCGTACCACGCCTCCGGCTTCATGTGGTTCTCCGGCGTGATGTTGGTGAAGTGCCGGGTCAGCAGCTCGGCGGCGGACCCGACGGTCTCCCGGCTGTCGATCGCGACGCCGACCGGGAAGTCGGTGGTCTCGTGTATCCCGGTGAGGTCCTCGACGACCGGTGGCTCGGGCACCCGCACCACGACGTCGTCGAGCAGGAAGTCGCTGGTGTTGCCGGTGACGTCCGCTCCCTGCCAGCTGGTCTCCAAGTAGAGGAACGCGCTGGTGAAGGTCGGCGCGGTGAAGCTCGCGGTCACCTCGGTCCACCCGTCGTCGGTGACCGTGTCGAACTGGGCGAGGGTGCTGAACGACTGACTACCGTCGGCGGTGGTGGCGGCGATGCTCAACCAGATGTCATCGGTCGGCTGACCCTGCGCGAACCGCAGCCAGCCGGACAGTTCGTAGCCTACGCCCGGCTCGAACGCGGTGGTGACGTCGCGCCCGATCCCGGCGCCCTGGTTGACCCGGTCGGTGACGAGCGCGGCCGCCTCGCCGCCGTGCGCGACACCGGTCAGCTCGACCGTCGGTGCTCCCGGGCCACCGTCGCGCGGCACCCAACCGTCGAGGCCGTCCTCGAAGTCGCTGTCGATGACGACGGTGCCCGGCGGCGCCCCGCCCGGTCCGGTGTCCGGCGCGGTGATCAGGATGTCGTCGACCAGGTACGTGGCGGTGGCCTCGGCGGCTTCCAGGTAGACCTGGTGTGTGGCCGGGTCGGCGTCGGTCGGCACGGTGAACTCGCCGGTCACCGTGGTCCAGTCGTCGGCGGTGACCGTGGTGTTGCCGATCCAGTTGTAGTCCGGCTTCATGACGAACCGGAATCCGGACGACGCCGGCCCGTCCGGGGCCAGCCGGACGCGCGCCGAGAACGTGTGGGTGACGCCGGCGGTGAAGATTCCGGCCGGGCTCTGCAGCCCGTCGAACCCTTCGACACGGTCGCTGACCCGCAGCGCCCGGCCGTTCTCGGTGTCCACGACGGTCAGGGTGGGTCCACCGCTGGCGGACCAGGTGCCGGTGGTGCCGTCCTCGAAGTCGACCGCGCTCACCGTGACTACGCCGGGTGTCTCGTCGGGGCTGGTGACGAGGACGTCGTCGAGCAGGAAGGGAGTGGTTCCGGCGGCTTCGACGTACAGCGTCGCCGAGGTCAGGCCCGTCGGCATGGTGTACTCACCGCCGATCTGGACCCAGGTGTCGGCGGTGGTCTCGGCGGCGTCGCCGATCCAGGTGTAGGTGTCGTCGCCGCCGTCGGCCGGGGTGGCTGCGACGGTGAAGTGGACACCGGCCGCGCCCTCGGTGCCGGCCGGCAGCTTCACCCAGCCGGTGACCGAGTGGACGACGCCGGGCGAGAACAGGTCGGTCGCGCTGGTCGCGGGGCCCTGCCAGTCGGCGGTACGGCCGGTGACCGACAGGCTTGCCGCGCTGTCCCGGCCTTCCTCGGCGATTGCCAACGTCACGTCACCGCGGGGGCCCCACGGTGCGTACGAGCCGGACTCGAAATCATTGGCGAGCAGCGTGGTGTCCGCCGTCGCGGACGGGGCGGTCGCGATCGTGGCGACCAGCGCGGTCGCGACGGCCGCGGCGAGGGCGGCCAGTCGCGCAGGTGGACGGGGTGGGTGGTATCTGAGGCGCATGAAGGCTCCTGCACGGACGTACGTACGTGTGGTCGGTGCCTGGTGAATCGCGCCAGCAGATCCAGACGGCGGAAATGTTAGCCGGGCGGAGCGGGTACGTCGAGGGCCCGGCTCGCCGGGCCGTGTGGGGGTCAGCAGTTGTTGCTGGTCAGCCGTACGGTGTACTCGTAGTCGTCGTGGGTGATGCCCGACGGCAGGCCGTCGAAGTAGGTCTCCACCTTCTGCCAGCCGCGCCGTTGCTCGTAGTGCAGGTGTGGCGCGCCCGAGTTGCCGGTGCTGCCGAGCAGCCCGATCTGCTCGCCGCGCGCCACCCGCTGACCTTCCCGGACCATCGGCGGTTCGAGTAGATGCAGGTACTGCGTCTCCCAACGGCCGCCGTGGTCGATCTTGACCCAGTAGCCGCCACCGCGCCCCCGGGGCCCGTCCGGATCCTCCGGGTTACGACCGCCGACCGAGCCGTTGACGCCGGCCACGGTGACGACACCGTCGTAGGAGGCGAGCACCGGCCTACCCCACGGGTCGCCCTCGGTCGGGAACAGGTCGACGTCGTAGTCGTCGTGGCCGGGGTAGGTGCCCAGCTGCCAGGTCTCGCCGCAGGCGACCGGGAGCTGGAACAACGGCCGCGGCCCCGGCTCCCGCAGCCACGGCACCACGACCACACCCAGCGCGACGACGGCCGGTACCGTCGCGACGGCGACGAGGATCAGCAGGGTACGCAGGGTCCGGCCGCGACGTCGGCCGCGACGCCGGCCGGTAGGAAACCCGGTGGTCACACTTGCGAGCATGGCAGACGTCGGCACCGTGCCAGGAGGTGGGCCGTCGTACTGCCAGTTGACCGTCAGCTTTCGTCCAGGTGGAGCTGGACACCGCGAGCTACCGTGGCGGGCGTCGGGACCCAGGGCTGGAGGAGCCTACGATGAGCAGCTTCGTCAAACGTTCTCTGCTGTCGATGCTCGCGTCGAAGCTGAGCCGGCACGCCCGGCGGCGGGGGCACGGCTCGCCGGTCGACAGCCTGCTCCGTGAGGTCGACCACCGGCTCAACCGCCGGCACCGTGGTGGTCACTACGGTCACTACGGCAGCGGTCACCACGGCTACCACGGCCACTACCGGCGCAAGCGCTGGTGACCGCCGCCGGCCGGGCAGGTCAACTGTCGGAAACGGTGGCGAACCCACGCCGCCAGTTCTTGGCGTCGGTGTCCGGCTTGTAGTTGTTCTCGATGTTGCCCGCCGCGTCCACCGAGAACCAGAAGACCTTCGTCCCGTACGGCACGGTCAGGGTCTCGCCGCCCTCCCGTACGCCGCCAGCGGTGTAGAGCGTCGACCCGAAGGTCGGCTGACTACCGTCCAACGTGTAGAAGATCGCCGCCGGTTCGCTGACCTCGAACCGGACGTCGACCAGGGTGTCGTCCGGACCGGGCGAGGTGACCAGGGAACTCGTCGGCCGTCTGCGGTCCTTGTCGTGGTCACGGGCCACCCGCATCAGCTCCACGAGACCGTTGGCGTACTCCATGGTCTGCTGGTGTGCCTCGTCCCAGGCCGGCTGGAACGAGGTACCGACCTCGAAGTTCCACGCGTAGATGCCGTACCTGTACCACAGCATGTCGCCGGAGTTGCCGGCAGCGGAGTAGAGCACGTCGGAGATGGGACCGGTCCTGGCCGGGGTCACCGCCAGGTTGCGGTGCCGCTTGATCGCGGTGAGGATTCGCGACGACGCGCCCCAGAAAAAGGACTCCTCCGCCAGGGTCGGCCGTGGTGCGGTGACCCGGCCCGGGGTGACGTATGCACCCGGCGACCACATGAAGTAGTTGCCCGACGAGTGCAGGTTCATCGAGAACTTGATGTTCGGCCGGCTGGCCAGCCAGTCCAGGTTCCGGTTCTCCGGCTCGGACAGTTCGCTCGGGCCGGCGTACACGTCGCTGGTGCAGCTGGTTGACGCGCCGGAGTACCCGTCGAAAAGGCTGTACTCGGTGTAGTTGCGGTTGTTGTCCACACCCCACGAGTTGCGGGCCAGCGCGTCGGTCGCCCCACCGGCGGCGCAGTGGTTCGTCATGTTGCGGCGCTGGAATCCGTAATCGTAGAAGGAGTAGTGGCCGCCGTCGGGGTTGATCGACGGTGCGATCCAGATGTCCAGCGTACGGAGCAGCTGCTTGGTGTTCTCGTCGGCACGGTGGTTGCGGAGCAGGCGTTCGGCGGTCTCGATCGCGACCAGCGGGGGAACCCATTCGCGGGCGTGCTCCTGCGCGTAGGCGAGCACCCCGGTGCGCGAGCCGTCCCGGTACTTGCCGATCCGCAGCGCGTACACCGGGTGCGGGTCGCGGGAGACGGTGGCCGGCGCGGTCAGGTTGTCGCTCAACGGGGTCACCGGGGCCGGGGTGACCACGCCGTCGCCAGCGCCGCCCCGGTAGGTGTAGGCGCTGACCAGGTCGCCCGCCGAGGCATTGATCGCGGCGGTGACCTGCGCGGCGGTGCTGACCACCGTGCCGCCACCGTCGGTGCCCAGGTCGACCCGGATGGCGCTGCCGTCGACGGTGACCGACAGGGGCCGGTCGCCGGCACCGGGGTCGACCAGTTCGACGGTGATGTCGTTGCCGCCCTGGTGCCCCCACGCGTGCGAGTCGACGGCGACCCGGCTCGCCGTGGTGTCACCCAGCACGACCTGTGCCTTGCGCCGGTACCCGTTGGTCCGGTACGGCAGTTCGACGACCTCGGCGAGGTGGGGGAACTCGTCGGCCAGCCGCTGGATCCGGTCGTACAGTTCGGTCGGGGTGAGGTAGCTGGTGACGAAGTCCTTTTGGTATCCGGGTCCCTCGGGGGAGTCGTCCGGGATCGGCAGCCACTGCTCGACCTCGGCCACCGCCACGTCGCCGGTCGGGCTGACGATCTGGATCCGGTCCGGCCGTACGCCGACTGTGCCGGCGCCCCGGTGGTAGAGATAGACGCCGGCGTCGACGAACCGTGTGATGACCTGTGTGCCACCGGAACCCATGGCGGTGCCCGGGCCGCTGTCCCGGGACACGGTCAACGTGCTCGGTGAGCTCTGCCCCTGGGCCCACTTCGCCTCCACCGACAGCACCTGGTCGGTGCCGGAGGTGTAGTAGTCGGCCCGGATGATCCTGATGTCGGCCACCGCGGCGTCCTGCCGCACCCGCGCGGTGAACGTCTGGTTGTCGGCGCGGTGGCGGGCTATCGTCGCCTCCCGCTCGGCGACGCGTGCCCGGGCGTCGGCCGGCTCGTGTAGCAGTTTGCCGATCCGGAAGCCACCGGCCCGCAAAGCGTCGATCTCGGTCGGGGTGACGACGGCGTGGACGACGATCCCGGCGGCGGTCTGCGACACGTGGTGATCCAGGTCGACTCCGGTGGCGACGAGAGCGTCGAGCTCGTCGCGGTCGGTCACGACGACCTCTACGACGCTGGCCTGCTCGTCGGCCAGCCGTTCGAGCGGGGCCTGGATCCGCGGCCGCTCGGTAGCCTGCGGACGGTCGACGGACGGCGCAGTGGCCGGCACGGCGGTGGCCGGCCCGGCCAACAGGACGACGGCACCGGCGGCGGCCACGGCCGCCGCGAGTTGCCGTCGCCACTGGGATGCAGGTGAGGGAACCATGTGGGACCTTTCACTCGCGGTGCCGCTGATCCATGGGTGGGAGCAGGGCGACGGCCGGAACGACCCGCGACGACGCACCGTACGGCACCGCCACGGGTAGGCGAGAAGGATCGACCAGTACGGATTCGATCATCCTGGCCGGCAGCGGTGTGCTCTGTCAACGACCTGCCGGTGCGGCGCGCCGGCGGTCAGACCGGCGGATTGCCGCCGGCGATCGCCGACCGCAGCTGAGCGCAGGCCTGGTCCGCCGTACGCGTGAGTCGCTCACTCGCGTCGGGGCTCAATCCGCGCTCGGTGGCGGTCCAGCCGACCCAGGCGGCGGCGACGTCGGGAAGCACCGGTCCGGCCACCGGATCGGCACCGGCTTCGGCGGCGAGCGCCGGCAGGCCGAGCACGGCGAGCACCCGGCGTGGCCCCAGCTGCAGCGGATGGCAGGCGGCCTGCTCGACGAACTGCTCGACGAGCAGGTCGACCGCGCGGCTGGCGGTGCCGTCGGTCGGGAACCCGGCCGCCGCCTCGGAGGCCAGGAACGCCCGCTTCAGCAGCTCGATCTCCACGGTGGTCGGAAACGGATCCGGCGGGGCCGCGACGTCACTGAGCGCGCGGGCCCGGGCCAGCGTCAACGCCCGCATCTTCCGGTACGCGTCGGGCATCGGTCGCAGTTTGTACTCCGGGTTCTCCATCAGCTCGTCCGACGTGGCGACGGCGTCCTCGATCAGCCGTCGGGCCAGCGCCGGATCGAGCGGTTCGGTCACGAAACCGTCCTCGCCCCCGTGTGTCCGGTCGAGCAGTTGCCGCAGCGAGTCGACCCGGGTGCCGAGCAGGATCTCCCGGATCCGTCCACCGCCGATCGCCTGGTCGATCACGGTGAGGATGCCGTGTTCGTCGGTGCCGCCGTAGGAGAAGCCGCAGAGCAGCACCGCCGTCTCACCGTACGGGTCGTGCGCCCACCGGCAGCAGTCGACGTCGACCCGGCCGATGCTGCCGGTCCAGGGCGGTTCCGGCAGCCCGTGCCCGACGAGCCGGTCGGCGTTGAGCCGGGCGAGTTCCCGTTGGGTGTCGATGGTGCTCATCGCCTGGAGACCGCGTAGCGCGGCGACCGCCGTCGGGGTCCGCCGCCGGCCAAGTTCGTGAATGACCGCGGCGTCGGCCTGTACGGCGTCGGCGAGTGGCAGGCTGATCCCTTCGGCGCTCTCGTGGGCGAGTAACTGGGTCATGCTCTGCTCTACCGACCACGGGGAACTTCCTCCTTTCAGGGAGAAGCTCCATTCCAGGAAGTCCGCGCTCGCCGAGGCACGGTCGAGGCTCTCATCGCTGTCACCCATGGCGCGATTGTCGCAGTCGGCGGGCCGTGGTGCGACGAAGGCCGTCAGTGGGTCGAGTAACTGTCGATTCCTCTGCCCGGCGGACTCGTTGGGATGGACGATGCTGAGTACACTGGGCGGTGCGACAGAATCCGCGGTCAGCGTGCTGATCCTGGGCACGGCCGAATGGGATTCGGCTGTCGCCACCAACCAGCACTACGTCACCCGTGAGTTGGCGGTCGGTGCGCAGGTCACCTTCGTGGAGTCGCTCGGTCTACGTCGACCGACACTGCGTCCCGACGACCTCGCCCGGATGGTCGGCCGCGTCCGGCGGGCCTTCGGCGCGTCGGCCGGTCCGTCCACCCGCCAGCCGGCCAGAGCGAGGCCGGCGAACACCACGATCGTCTCGCCGCTGGTGGTACCGGTGCACCGGGCACCGACGCGACCATTGAACCGGGCCGTCCTGCGCCGGGCGACGGCGACCTGGCTCACCAGTGACCGGCCGCGGGTGCTGTGGACCTTCACCCCGGTGACCTACGGCCTCGAGGCCGCGGCGGACGTGGTCGTCTACCACTGCGTCGACCTGCTGGCCAGATTCCCGGCGTCGACCCGGGGGCCGTGGCGAACGGCGAGCGCGACCTCGCCGTCCGGCCCGACGTGGTGGCGATCGCGACCAGTGACGCGGTACGCGTACACCTGGCATCATCCGGTTTCTCCCGGATCGAGCTATTGGAGAACGTTGCCGACACCACGGTGTTCCAGCGGGGCAGCCGCCCGGCGGCCGAGCGCCGTCCGGCGGTCATCGGATTCCTTCTGTGGATACTCCGGCCTTCAGGACTCCGTTGGGGAACGGCCAAACCCGTTGGATTTGTCCGTTGGCATGATTACCGGGTTGATCGGGTGGAAAGGGTTCAGTATGTCGCTGCAGTCGTGGGACGACCGTGGGATGCCGGAGTGGACCGCGCGGGTGGTCAGGGCGTCGTTCCCGAAGGGCACCCTGGCCATGCGGATCCGTGACGCGCTGGGCCCGGTGTTCACCGATGACATGTTCGCGGAGGCGTTCCCGGCGGGAGGCCGTCCGGCGGCGTCGCCGGGGGCGTTGGCGCTGGTGTCGGTGCTGCGGTACGCCGAAGGGCTCAGCGACCGTCAGGCCGCCGACCAGGTCCGGGCGAGGATGGACTGGAAGTATCTGCTCGGCCTGGAACTCGACGATCCCGGGTTCGACTTCACGGTGCTCAGCGACTTCCGTGCCCGGCTGATCAAGCACGGCATCGAGGAGAAGATACTGGATGTGGTCCTGGACCGGTGCGCGCGGCAGGGACTGCTGCGCGCTGGCGGTCGACAGCGGACGGACTCCACGCATGTCCTCGCGGCGGTGCGCACGCTGAACCGGATGGAGTTCGTCGGGGAGACCCTGCGGGCGGCCCTGGAGGTCCTGGCCGCAACCGTACCGGGGTGGCTGACGCCGCTGATCGACGCCGGCCGGGTCGAACGCTACGGCGCCCGGGTCGACTCCTACACCAGAACCTGGCGACGCGCAGGCTGATGCCCGAACAGCATGTGGTCGATGCGGGCTACGTCACCGCCGCGCATGTTCTGACCGCCCGCGATGAGCACCGGGTTGACCTGCTCGGACCCGTCGGGCCCGATACCCACCAGGGTGAACGTCTCCCGCAGTCGGCGTTCCGCGTCGACTGGCAGGCCAGGACCGTGACCTGTCCGCAGGGCAAGGCCAGCATCAGCTGGTCCACCCAGCGCAAGAACAGCGGCACCGAGCTGGCCCGGGTCCACTTCGCCGCCACCGACTGCACCGGCTGCCCCGTCCGCGCGGCCTGCACCACTGCCGCGGTCAACAGCGAACGGGGACGCAGTCTCACCCTGCTTCCCGCAGCCCAGCAGCAGATCCTGGACAGCCGACGTCGCGAACAGACCACCGAAGCCTGGCAACAGAGCTACCACATCCGCGCTGGTGTCGAGGCCACCATCTCCCAGACGACCCGACGCACCGGCATCCGACGCACCCGCTACCTCGGCATGGACAAGACACACCTCGGTCACCTCCTCGCCGCGACCGCCGTCAACGTCATCCGCATCGACGCATGGCTCACCGACACGCCCCTCGGCCGCACCAGAACCAGTCACCTCACCCAACTCGACCTCGCCGGCTGACAGGCGGTACATCATGTCTTGGCCGTTCCCCAACGGAGTCCTTCAGGGCGGGGAGGATTGTCAAGTGGCGCTACTGGGGTCCGGTCACCATCGGTGTCGCCGCGACGGTCGCCAGCCTCGTGATGCTGGTCGGCTCGGCGTTGTCGCTGCAGCTGCTGCGCCAACTGGTCCGGCTGCTGTCGCTGCTGGCGCCAGCGGTGGCAGCCACGGCCGTCGTCGGTTGGGCGCTGGCCGGGGACGGACTGCTCCACACAGCCGCCTCATGCAGCGCGATCGGCCTGATCTGGTCGGGCTACACGGTGCTGGTGCCGTCGTTGCGGCGGGTCGTCGTCACTGAGCTGTGGGCGAAGGTCGCCGGCCGGACGACCTGACGTGCCGGGCCCGGACGCATTGTCCGGGCCCGGCACGTCACCGGTCAGAGAGTCCGTAGTCGTACGTCGCGGAACTCCATCACGTCGCTGTTACCGTGGTTTTGCAGACCGATGAATCCGCTGACGAACTGGCGCAGATCGGTGGGCGGGTCACCCGCCCGGGACGACTGCTTGCCCGGCACGTTGTCGAACTCGCTGATCGTCACCCCGTTACGGATGATCGTGTAGTGCTGTCCGACTACCCGGATCTCGTAGTCGTTCCACTCGCCCTTCGGTGCGGGCAGCGCCTGGTCCAGGTCGTTGGGCTGGAAATTGTAGATCGACCCGGTCTTCTGCGGTTCTCCGCCCGCTCCGTCGTAGAGCTGGATCTCATGGCCGCAGAAGATCGCCACCCAGGCCTGGGAACTGCGGGCGGAGCCGACCGTGCCGCAGCTGCCCTCCGGCCGCTCGTCCACCGGCACTCGTGGATCCGGGAACCGGACGAACACCCCGCTGTTGGCCCGGGTGTCACCCGGTGACACGTCCTTGAACCGCAGCCGTAGCGAGTAGTCGGCGAACTCCTCCTCGCCGTACCAGAGCATGCCCAGCCCGCCGGAGCTGCTGATCGACCCATCCGGTAGCAGCCGGAACGTGCCTCCGGGGGCCTGCCGCCACCCTGACAGCGAATGGCTGGTGCCGTCGAACAGCGTCCGGTAGCCGGCGGTCCGACCGACGGGTGAGTCGGCACCGGCGGTCCGCAGCGTCGCCGCCTCCTGCTCGTCGAGCACCTCGCCGTCGGTGAGCTGCGCCAGCACCTCGTCCAGGTGGCTGGTGAACGAGCCCTGGTTCGGCCACTGCCGCTCGTCGTCGATCAGATCGTTGACCGTGCACCCGGCACCGGCGTCGTGGTTCGTCACCCCGGTGTCGGTGTCCAGCAGCCAGACCGTTTCCCGGGCATCCGGTGCATCGCAGCCGGTGTCGACCACGACGGTGTGCTCGGCCACCTCGCCGTCGGCGTAGGTCACCTTCACCGTCGCCTCGAACCGCCCGTGCTTGCGGTAGGTGTGGGTCGGGTGCGGCAGGTGCGACACCCGGTTGCCCTCACCGAAGGTCCACTCCCAGGCCACCCCGCCCACCCGGTGGCTGGAGAAGGTCACCGTTCGCGGGTCGCTCGGATCCGGGACCCGGGCCGAGGCGTACTCCGGTCCCGGGGTCGGCGCGCCGCCGTCGTAGACGATCCGGATCAGCTTCTGATTGCCGTGCAGGGTGAAGAATCCGCCGCCGTAGTCCAGCAGGTAGAGCGCGCCGTCCGGGCCGAACTTGGCGTCCATCCAGTGCTGCAACTGGGTGCCGCCGTTGCCACCGGGAATGATCGCCCGAAGGTCCTCCGCGTAGGCGGGGGCGCCCTGGTCGGGCACCACCGCCGGGTCGACGGTGACCGCCACCCGGTTGTCCGCGTTGGACTGGTCACCGATGAACCACTTGCCGTCCCAGTGCACCGGCCAGGCCACACCGCTGTCGGTGTCGACCTGTGAGCGGTGGTACGTCGGGCCGTTCATCACGGCCTGGCCGCCACCGCGCAGGTAGGGCCGGGTGAAGGTCTCTTCGCCCGGCTCGTACGTGGGCAACCCGCTGCCACCGGCACGGGTCGGGAAGACCGGGCCGCCGCCCTGCGGCGAGTACCAGATCATGTTGTCGCGCACCGGCGGCAGATTCACCAGCCCGGTGTTCCGCGGCGAGGTGTTCCGCGGATTGTCGCAGTCGTACCAGCCGGTCAGTACCGACGCGTCGGTGTTGCTGCGGTCCCGGTACGGCTGCCGGTTGCCCATGCAGTACGGCCAGCCCTGGTTACCGGCGGAGGTGATGATCGTGGCGTGTTCGTACTTCGCCGGACCGAGTTCCGGATCCGGGTTGGTGGCGTCCGGGCCGACCCAGGCAGCGGTCAGCCAGTCGTTGACCGGGTCCCAGGCGATGCGCGACGGGTTGCGTACCCCCATGACGTAGATCTCCGGGCGGGTCTTGCCGCCGCCTTCCTCCTCGCCGGTGAACAGGTTGCCGTCCGGGATGCTGTACGTGCCGTCCGGTTTCGGTGTGATCCGCAGGATCTTGCCGTTGAGGTTGTTGGTATTGCCGGCGGTACGGCGGGCATCCTGGAACGAGACGCCGGCGTACTCCTGGGTCCAGTTGTTGCCGGAGTAGCCGCTGGAGCCACCGGACGAGTTGGCGTCACCGGTGCTGACGTACAGGTTGCCCGCGTCGTCGAAGGTCATCCCACCCCCGGCGTGGCAGCAGCTGTGGATCTGGGTGTCCCAGCTGAGCAGGTCTCTCCGGGTGGCCTGGTCGATGCTGGCGTTGTCGTGGTCGTAGGTGAACCGGGACACGGTCCGCTGGCCGATCCGGTTCTCCCGGTCGATCGACTCGTGGGGCATCCAGTACACGTAGAACCAGCCGTTGTCGGTAAACGCCGGATCCAGGGTCATGCCCAGCAGACCCTCCTCGCTCTTGACCAGCTCGCTGCCGCTGCCCCGGTTGCCCATCACCTCCAGAGTGGTGAGCAGCTTCACCTCCCGAGTCCGCGGATCCCACTGGTGGATGGTGCCGCAGCCCTTGCCGATGTCCGGGTTCGACCAGTCGGGGATCGCCCCGGAGGGGCAGGCGGCGCGGCCGATGTAGAAGACCGTGCCGTCCGGCGCGATGGTCAGGCCGTGCGGCTCACCGACCTGATCCAGTTCACCCTGCTGGTTGGTGCCGGTGAGCCGCTCGATCCGGTAGTTGGCGGCTATCGTCGCCTGGCAGTCACCGCGTACCGTGCCGGCGGTCCACTGGATTGCGCCGAGGATGTGGTCGCGGAACTGGAGGTCCTTGGCCCAGCTTGCCTCGGTGCGGCCCATTCCGGTGTAGAACGACCGGCCACCGTCGTAGTCGTGGCACCAGGCCACCGGGTGGAACGGTCCGTTGCCGCTGAGCCCTGCGTCGTAGCTGGTCTCGTCGACCTGGGCGACGACGTGCACCCGACCAACCGGGTTCGGGTCCCAGCTGATCCACTGGTCGTCGCGGGTCCAGTTCATCGGCAGGTCGCGGGTCGCCGGGTGGTTGCGGTCGGTGACGTCGACCTCTGCCTGCTGGATCTGGGTCTCCGGTGCCGCGCCGGCGTCGGCACCGATCAGCCAGAGCTCGGCGAGCTGGGTCAGCGGCTCGCCGCTGTTCGCGGTGATGTCCAGCCGGTAGTGCCGGTAGGCCTCGGTGTTGTCGAACGCGAACTGCCGGGTGAGGAACCGCTGTGGGAAGCTCTGCCCGGTCCGGCGGTCCAGATCGGTCCAGTTCTTGCCGTCGTTGGACCCCTGCAGCGTCCAGTCCCGCGGGTCGCGGCCGGGGAAGTCGTTGGCCGAGGTGAGCGCGTACCGGTTGACCACGGTCGGCTCAGCCAGCTCACCGGCCAGCCAGCCGGTCGGGGAGCGGGTCAGCCACTTGGTGCCGGTGGCGCGGTCGAACGCGTGGCTGGCGGTCTCGTTCGGCGGGTTGTTGCCGCTGGCGCTCGACTCGACCACCGTCTCCGCCGGCGGCAGGGTGGGTGCCGGCCGGGTGCCGAGCAGACCGGTGAACCATTCCGATCCGGGCTGGGTGTACGCCGCGTCGTGCACGCCGACGAAGCCGCCGCCGCCCTTGACGTACGCCTGGAACGCCGCCTCCTGCGCGTCGTCGAGGGTGACGCCGGCAGTGGAGAGGAAGACCACGCTGCGGTAGCGGGCCAGGTTGTCGGGGTTGAACACGCTCGGATCGTCGGACGAGTGCACATAGAAGCCGTGCTCGTTGCCGAGCCGCCGGATGACGTTGGTGGCCCGGCGGACCGGGTCGCTCTGTTCGGCCTCGGGGCCGTGGAAGACCAGCACGTTGACGACCCGGTTGCCCCAGGTGGGTGGCGTGGGGTCAGCCTGGGCGGGGGAGACCGGCGCGGTCAGCAGACCGCCCAGCAGGGTGACGGCCGCGGCCGCGGCGGCTGATCGGTGGCGCAGTCGGGGGAATCTGAAATGGCGTCTGTCGGCCATTCCTGCTCCTTACAGCGGCCGGCGCGGGATGCGCCGGGGTGGGGTGGCTGGGACGGTTCAGTTCTGGTGGCCGTCGTGTCCGGCACCGGCCTGGATGTCGGCGGCCGGCTCGCCGCCGACGTCGACACCCGACTGGGCGAGCACCGCACGGTGCTGGTGACCGCCGGGCGGCATCTGTCCGTTCTCGTCGAGGACGTGCAGGGTGGTGGCCATGCCCAGGTCGGAGTGGAACTGCATGTGGCAGTGCAGCATCCAGTGGCCCGGTCCGACCGAGTCGCCGGCGACGATGGTCACGCCGAACGAGTCACCGGGACCGAGGGTCTTGTTGTCGATAACCGGGATGGAGTCGACGATCGCCTTGTTGTCGCCGGCGACCACGCCGGTGCGGGTGTCCGCCCAGGAGTGGCCGTGGACGTGCCAGGTGTGCATGTCGTCGCCGGTGCCGACCACGATGAACTCGACCCGCTCGCCGACCTTCGCGACGAAGCAGGCCGGGCCGGGCACCGGGTTGTCCAGGTCGCAGTCGTCGGTCGCGGCCCCGCGACGCAGGTTGATCGACTGGCGGTCGCCGAAGACCGTCACGTAGGTCCGGTCCGGCCGGGGGTCGCCCTGCCGGCGTACCACCAGGCCGCCGAACAGGCCCGAGCCGATGCCCTGGGTGCCGTGCGGGCCGCCGACCACGTGGTCGTGGTACCACCAGTAGCCGGCGGTGCCCGGCGAGCCGGTCCGGGAACTGCGCGGCTTCGCGTACCAGGTGTAGGTCCGGGACTCACCCGGCCCGACATAGGAGCCACTGTGTACGGTCCCGTCGGAGTCCTGGGTGTACTTCACCCCGTGTGCGTGCAACGAGACGCCGAGCGGGTGCTCCGGATCGGTCCGCAGCTGACCCAGCGTCTCGGCGGTCACCTGGTTGTGCAGGGTGATCGCCAGGCACTCGCCTTCGATCATCTCCATCGTCGGGCCCGGGTAGGAGGCGGTCTGCGGGGTCAGGCCGTAGCCCAGCCGGATCTGGTTGGTCACCGGGTCGCGGGGCAGCTCCACGGCGTACAGCTGCAGCTCCCGGTCCGGAGCCACGCAGCCCCCGGGCACCACGCCGTCGGCTGGTTCGACTGCGGCCACCGGGTCGGTGGCGCGGTGGTTGACCGCGTACGCGGCACCCGCGCTGGCGAAGGTGACCGCCAGGACCGCCAGGACCACCAGGGCCCGGCCCACGCCGTTATCAGGCGGGCCACCCGGTCTGGCCGATTCGTCGATCGGGCCGGTGCTCAACTCTGTCGTCTCGTTCAACGTCCGTTCCTGTTCGTCGCGTCGGTCATCGCCGGTCGGGGGTGGTGGTCTGTCCGTCGGGGTCCCGGGCCGCTCACGGCGTCAGCGGGGCGATCCGGACGTTGCGGAAGCTGACGATGTCGTCCGCGCCGTGCACCTGCAGGCCGAGGTAACCTTCGGTCCGCTGCCGACCGGCACCGCCCGGGTCGTCGGCCCGAGGCGGGTCGAACACCAGGTCAGGGGTGTTGACGAACTCGTTGACCAGCTCCCCGTTGCGGAAGATCGAGTAGTGCTGCCCGACCACCCGGATCTCGTAGTCGTTCCAGGTGCCCTTCGGGGTGACCCCGGCGGCGTCAACGTCGACGCCGTCGAACCCGTACACCGAACCGGTCTTGTAGCGGTCGCCGACCGGGCCGTCGAAGATCTGCACCTCGTGGCCGTACTTGATGGCCACCCATTCCGGCCGGGGCTCCTGCGGATGCTGGTGCACGCCGGGAAACCGGACGAAGACGCCGCTGTTGGCCCGGGCGTCACCCGGGGCGTCGTCGCGCCACTGCAGCTTCACCGAGAAGTCGCCGTAGCTGCGGATCGGGAACCAGAGCAGGCCGAGTCCGGCGACCGGCCGGCTGGTGATCGAACCGTCGGCGTTGCGGGTGAACCCGCCCGCGCCGACCTGCTCCCACTGATCGAACGACGCGCCCGACCGGTTGAGGATCGGCTGGTAGCCGGTGTGGGCGTCCGACTTGCCGACTGCCGACAGCTTGGCCGTGTCGATCAGGGTGACCCGCTCGGCCTGGCTGATGACACCCTGTTCGCGCAGGTTCTTGACCACCGCGCGGACGTGCTGCATGAACTCGTTGTGGTTACGCCAGATCCGTTCGCTGGCGATCAGGTTGTTGATGGTGCAGCCGGGACCCACCTGCCGGTTGGGCACCGCACTGTTGCGGGTGCCCAGCCAGACCGTCGGGCGGGTGTCCAGCACCGGGCACTGCGGATCGCCGCCGCCGGCGACCACGGTGAAGGTGACCGATCCGGGATCGGAGGTGTTGCCGGCTTCGTCGGTGGCGCGGTAGCTGACCGTGTGCGTACCCGGGCTGTTCACCGTGACCGGGGCGGTGTAGCCGGTGTAGGCACCGCTGTCGAGGGAGTACTCGACACTGGCGACCCCGGAGTCGTCGTCGGTCGCGGTGACGGTCACCGTTGCGGTGTCGAGGTAGGAACCGTCCTCGCTCTGCGCGCCGGACACGGAAGCGGTCACCGTGGGTGCGGTGGTGTCCGGGTCCGGGGGCGTGGTGACGGTGAAGGTGACCGACCGCGGGTCCGAGGTGTTGCCGGCGATGTCGGTCGCCCGGTAGGCCACCGTGTGCTGGCCCGGCTCGTTGACGGTGACCGGGGCGGTGTACTCGCTGAACTCGCCGCCGTCGAGGGAGTGCTCGATGGTGTCGACACCGGACATGTCGTCGGTGGCGGTGAGGGTGACGGTGGCGGCACCGAGGTAGGCCCCGTCGTCGTCGCGCGGCCCGGACAGTGCCGCGGTCACCTGGGGTGCGGTGGTGTCCTCGGTGTTGTCGTCGCTGACCACCAGTAGCCCGTTCATCAGACCGTGGCCGGGGATGGCGCAGAAGTACCGGTACGTCCCCGGAGTGAGTACCACGTCGACGGTCCACAGGCCGCCGTTGGCGTCGTACGGGTCGGCCAGGATGTTGACGTTCACGTCCTGGTTGTAGGTCGGGTCAGCGGTCTCGAAGGTGAGCGTGTGCTGCATGCCGCTGGTGTTGCCGGTCGCTGCGCTGTTCTCGAAGACCAGCGTCGCCGGGCCGGGCTCGGCGGTGGTCGGCGCCGAGGTGTACGCGGTGACGTCGTTGCCCGTGGTCCAGGTCAGTACCTGGGCGGCCCGGTACTCCGGTGGACCGCCGTGGGTCGGGCGGGCGTTGACCGGCGCCGCGGCCAATGTGGTGGTGAGGACCATGCCGACCACGGCCGCCAGCGCGGTCAGCGACCGTCGCGGTCGGGTCGGTGCTCTGCTCGGGCGGACAGCTCCGCCGTGTTGGTCAGGGTTGACTGCCATCTCAGCGTACCTTTCATCACAGGCCGGTCCGTTTCGGACAGACTCGGTGCATGGTCGGCCACCGGCCGGGGTGATCCGGGCGCGCGGAAACTGCACCAGTGGGGGTACGGGTGCGGCCACGCTTCACCGGCACCCGGGGCAGGCGGCCGACGCCGGGCGGGTGCGGTGGTGATACCGGGTGTGCGGGTAGGTAGGTGACGGGAAACGTTGGGCGGGTCCGACAGGTGACGACTGCCCTGGCGGCCAGGGAATGAGTAGGGCGACGGGGGTGCGGGCGCGCGCCGCCGCGCCGATCGGATGCGTCCAGTGTTTCCGGGGGGTGCCACGGCCCCGGCGAGGTCGTCGCCGTCGGGCGGGTGCCGTGCCCGCCCGACGGCGTCCGGTCGGGGCAGCCAAACTGTTTGGTTACCTAACCGAATGCCTCGGTGATCTGGAGGCTATCGGACTTGGGATCGAGGTGTCTACATCTTTCGGTGGTTCATCCCAGACTTTCGCCAGTGTCGACAGAAGGTGTGGAAGGGCGTTAGGTCACGAGCAGTGACCACAGTGTTGGCTGAAGCTGTCCGGAGCCGCCGGGATCAGGCCCGGGACCGGGCCAGTAGGTAGACGAAGTACGGGGCACCGATCAACGCCACCGCCAGGCCGGCCGGCAGTTGGGCCGGCGCGACGACGGTACGGCCCACGGTGTCGGCCAGTCCGAGCAGGACCGCACCGAGCAGCACCGCGACCGGGATGATCCGCGCGTGCCGGCCGCCGACGAGCGCCCGTGCGGCGTGCGGCGCGACCAGTCCGACGAAGCCGACGACACCGATCGCGGTCACGCTCAACGCGGCCAGCACGGCGGCGACCGCCAGCACCAGGAGACGGATCCGTTCCAGACCGACACCGACGATCCGGGGCGAGTCCTCGTCGATCGCGATCAGGTCCAGCTCGCGGTGGGCGGCCAGGGCGACCGGCAGCGCCACCAGCAGGGCGACCACCACCGGGACCACCTGGGTCCAACTGCGGCCGTACGTCGTGCCGGACAGCCACGTGTAGATCTTCGGCGTGTCCCACGGATTCGACCGCACCAGCAGATAGGTCGTCAGGGCGGTCGCCGCGTACCAGACCCCGACACCGATCAGGACCAGCCGGTCGGTGTGCAGCCCGCCCCGCCAGGCCACGGAGTAGACCAGACCGAAGGCGGCCAGCGCGGCGCCGGTGGCGGCGGCGATCATCGTCGCGTTGCCGCCGACGCCGCCGGTCACCACGATCACTGCGGCCAGCCCGGCCCCACCGGTGATGCCGAGGATTCCCGGCTCGGCGAGCGGATTGCGGCAGGTCGCCTGGACCAGGGAACCGGACAACGCGAGGGCACCCCCGGCGGCCAGCGCCGCCGCCACCCGTGGTGCCCGTTCGTCCAGTGCGAAGCGGATGACGGGCGGTCCTTCACCGGACAGCCAGAGCGCGATGTCGCCGGTGAGCAGCCAGGTGTTGCCGGCGAGCAGGCCGAGCAGCCCGGCGCCGGCGGCGGTCGCGCTGACGACCGCCAGGACCGTCCGGTACCGGCGGCGGCTCCGGGGCCCCATCCGGCTGCCCGGCGGTTGCCGGGTCGGGCCGAAGTCGCGTACCCGGCGGGCCAGCACGATGAGCAGGACGGCACCGACCAGGGTGGTGGCCACCCCGGTCGGCACCTGACCGGCCCGGTCCGCGCCGAGCAGGGCGCGGATCACCCCGTCGGCCAGGACGACCGTCAGCGCGCCGACCAGACCCGCCGCCGGCACCAGTACGGCGTGCCGGTGCAGCGCCGGTACGAACCGTGCCGACATCCGGGTCACCGCCGGCGCGCAGAGACCGACGAACCCGATCGGGCCGGCCAGGGTCACCGCCGCCGCGGTGAGCAGCACCGCGAGCACCGTCCCGACCGCCCGGGTCGCCCGGACCGGTACGCCCAGCGCCCCGGCCGTGTCGTCGCCGAGACCCAGCAGGTCGAGTCGGCGGGCCAGCAGCCCGGCCACAGCCGTGGCGCCGACCACGACCGGCGCGGCCTGCCCGAAGGCGGTCAGCCCGAGCTGGCTCAGCGATCCGCTGCCCCAGGCGAACAGCCCGGTCGTTTCCTGCTGGAAGCCGATCAGCACCGCGGCCGTGGCCGACTGCAACGCCATCGCGACGACGGAGCCGGCCAGGACGAGACGAGTCGTCGAGCTGCCCGCGCCGCCAGCGAGACCCAGAACGAGACCGGCGGCCAGCAGCCCGCCGACGAAGGCGACGACGCCCGACGCCCAGAGCGGCACACCGAGGCCGAACGCCGCGACCGCACTGACGGCGAAGTACGCCCCCGCGGTCACCGCGAGGGTGTCCGGTGAGGCGAGTGTGTTGCGGGCCAGCGACTGGAACAGCGCGCCGGCGACGCCGAGGGCGAAGCCGACCGCGATTCCGGCCGCCAGCCGCGGGAGCCGGGAGCCGAGCAGGATCTCCCGGACCGCCTCGTCGGCACCTGTGTCCCCGCCGCCCGCCGCCGCGAGCAGGTCGGCGAGCCCCACCCCCGAGGTGCCCTGGGTCAGGTGCCAGCCGGCGGCGACCACCAGGGCCAGCCCGAGCGACAGCAGGGTGCCCAACCCGCCGACCACGGCCCGGCGGTCCGCACCGGACGCCGCCACCGGTCTGGTGGCGACGGTGCCCGGCGTCGGACGGAGCCCCGTGGGCACCCGTGGACCGTCGTTCACGATGGTCAGCTGGCCAGGACGTCGACGTAGGCGTCGAGCACCTGCTGCGACGAGCGGGGGCCGCCGAAGGTCCAGATGCCGGCCGGGAAGGCGTACGCCCGCCCCTGCTCGACCGCCGGCAGCGACGCCCAGATCTCGTTCTTCTCCAGCTCGGTCAGGACGCTGCTGGCGGGGTCGGTGGTGCCGGTGTACAACAGGGTGGCGTCGCCGACGGTGGTCATCCCCTCGATGTCGGTCTGACCAAGGCCGTACGCCGGGTCGACCTCGCCGGTCCAGGCGTTCGTCAGGCCGATCGCCTCGCCGAGTTCACCGACCAGCGATCCCTGGCCGAACGGCCGGATAGCGACGTTGCCGCCCTGGACCCAGCCGTCGAAGTAGACGAACTCGGTGCTCGTGAGCTCAGCGCCGGCGATCTGCTGCTTCGCCTCGTCCAGGCTGGCCTGGAACTCGTCGGCGACGAGGTCGGCCCGATCGGAGCGGCCGAGGGTCTCGGCGATCATCGCGAAGGTGTCCAGCATGTTCTGGACCGGGTCGGCGGCATCCGCCCCCCGGGTGGCCAGCACCGGGACGTCGTACTCGGCGAGCTGCGCGATGACCGGGTCGTCCTCGGCGGTGGCCTCGACGATCACCAGGTCCGGATCGGCGGCGAACAGCGCGTCGAGGTTGGGCTCGCCGCGCAGTCCGACGTCGGCGACGCCGTCCGGCAGCTCCTCGGCGGTGTCCCAGGTGCGGTAGCCGTCCGGGTCGGCCACCGCCACCGGGGTGAGGCACAGGGTGAGGACGTCCTCGATCTGCTGCCATTCCAGTACGGCCACCCGCTGTGCCGGCTCGTCCAACGTCACGGTGCGCCCGAGCGCGTCGGTGACCTCCACCGGTCCGGTAGAGGTCACGGTGGTGTCGTCGGCGCAATCACCGGAGGCGTTGGCCGTGGGCGTCTCGTCTGCGGTCTGCGGGTCGCTGGTGCCGCAGGCGGCCAGCGCCGACGGGATAAACAGGACGGCGGCCAGGGCAGCCGTCATCGATCGGGTTCTCATGGGTTCCTCACTCGTTGGTTGACCGGGCGATCAGCGGCGCCGGTGGTGTCGCCCTCGGGGCTCGACCCGCACCAGACCGGTGGCCGGGTCCACGGTGGTGTCGATCGGCAACCCGTAGACCTCGGAGAGGTGCTCCGTGGTCAGTACCTCGGCCGCCGGGCCGGCGGCCCGCACCCGGCCCTGGCTCAGCAGCACGATCTGGTCGGCCACGTCGGCGGCCTGGTTCAGGTCGTGCAGGACGACGCCGAGCGCCGTCCGGTGCCGGTCCGCGAGGTCACGGACCAGGTCGAGGATCTCGACCTGGTAGCGCAGGTCGAGATGGTTGGTCGGCTCGTCGAGCAGCAGCACGCCGGTGTCCTGGGCGAGACAGGCGGCCAGCCACACCCGTTGCAGCTCACCGCCGGAGAGCTGGTCGACCGCGCGGTGGGCCATCGGCGTGGTCCCGGTCAGCTCCATGGCGTGGTCGACCATCGCCTGGTCGGTGTCGGTGAGCGGGCTGAACCGGCGCCGGTGCGGGTGGCGCCCGAAGGCGACGACGTCGCGGACCCGCAGGCCGGACGGGTGCGGTCGCGACTGGGACAGCAGCGTCACCCGGCGGGCGAAGTCGCGGGCGGACAGCGGTGCCGCGTCCTCGAGGTCGCCGTTGCCGCGGCTGAGCATGATCCGGCCGGACGATGCCCGGTGCAGTCGGGCGAGCGAACGCAGCACGGTGGACTTGCCACTGCCGTTGGGGCCGATCAGGGCGGTCACCACGCCGGGGTGGATGGCGACGGACACGCCGTGGACGACCGTGGTGCGCTGGTATCCGAGCACCAGGTCGTCGCCGTGCAACGCCGTCGCGATCATGTTAGGTGAGGCTACCCTAAACGTTGATCGAGGCAAAGTCGCCGGGCACCGGCCGCCCGGCGTACCGGCGGCGACGCCGGATCCCCGGCCGCAGGACGCCGCTCGGGCATCCCGCGGACCGGGGATCCGGCACCGGTCAGGGCAGGGTGTTCAGCACCAGCGTGCCGATCTCGGAGCCGAGCACGCCGGCCCGGTTCTCGCCGGCCACCCCGTCGGCCCGGTTCATCAGTACCGCCACCACGATCCCGTCGTCCGGGTACATCTGTAGATACGCGGTGGAACCGTCGGCGCCACCGGTCTTGCCGATCCGGCGGTGCCCGTCCTCGGTGCTGATCGACCACCCGTACGCGTAGCTCCACCCGGTGTCGACCCACATGGCGTCGAGCGAGTCCGGGCCGACGATCTCGCCGCCGGTCAGCTTGTCGCCGAACCGGGCCAGGTCGGCGACCGAAGACTCCATCCCGCCGCCGAGGACCTTCCAGCTCACCTCGTCGCCGCCGTACTCGTCGTTGGCGCCGTCGTAGAAGGTGCTGCGCCGTACCGAGGTGTCCGACAGGTTCTCGGGCCGCAGGGTGCCCAGGTTGAACGCGGCGGTCAGCTCCGATTCGGTCAGCTCGCCCACCGGTGCGCCGGTCGCGCCCTCCAACGCCGCGCCCAGGATGGTGTAGCCGTGGGTGCTGTAGTGCGGGTCACCGATCGAGCAGACCAGGTCGGAGTCCCAGAACTCGGCCGCGGCCGCGGTGGCGTTGGCGTTGGCGTACCAGGTGGTGCCGAGATCGGTGTCCTCGGCCTGCCACTGCGCGACGTCGTCCGGGTCGGCGCCGTCGTCGGCCTCCGTGCCCGCGTAGTGCCGCACACAGGCCCGGTTGCTGGCCACCTGCTCCACCGTGTCGCCGCGATCACCAGAGCGGCGAGTACGCGGCTTCCCGTGCCGCGTACGGATTCGGATCTCATGGTTTGCTGCTCCTCTCGATGGTCCGGCTGATGCCGGACACCAGATGGGAGAGCAGCGACCCGGCCTGACCAACAGGTTCTGTTGTCAGGTGGACGACAGACCGAACGGCATTGTCCTTCGCGCCCAGGTCCAGGAACGTGACCCGGGCGTGGCCAGATCGGCCCGATCAACGCTGTCGTTACCGGTAGTGCGATGCTTCGTTGGTATATGAGGAGATTGCCCGCTTTGCGTGGGTGGTGGTGCCCCAGGCGTCCCGAATCGGCAATGAAGGAGTCGGTCATGACCCGCGTGATGACGGTTGTCGGCACCCGGCCGGAGATCATCCGGCTGTCCCGGGTGATGGACCGGCTGGACCGCACCGTCGACCATGTCCTGGTACACACCGGGCAGAACTGGGATCCGGTCCTCTCCGAGGTCTTCTTCACCGAGCTGCGGCTGCGCCCGCCGGACCGGTCGCTGGGCGTGGACACCACCTCGCTCGGTCGGGTGCTCGGCGGCGTCCTGGTCGGCATCGAGGCCGCCCTCGACGACTGCCGGCCGGACGCCCTGCTGGTGCTCGGGGACACCAACAGTGCCATCGCCGCCCTGATGGCCCGCCGGATGCGGGTGCCGGTCTACCACATGGAGGCCGGCAACCGGTGCTTCGACCTGAACGTGCCCGAGGAGACCAACCGGCGCCTGGTCGACCACGTCTCCGACTTCAATCTCGTCTACAGCGAGCACGCCCGCCGCAACCTGATCGCCGAAGGCCTCCATCCGCGCCGCATCCTGCACACCGGCTCACCGATGCGGGAGGTGCTGGAGCACCATCGGGCGGATATCGCCAGGTCCACCGTGCTCGACCAACTCGGGCTGACCGCCGGCGGGTACTTCGTGGTCAGCGCCCACCGTGAGGAGAACGTCGACCGGCCGGACCGGCTGCACCAGCTGCTCGACTGTCTGCGGGCGGTACGCGACGAGTGGGCGCTACCGGTGCTGGTCTCCACCCATCCGCGTACCCGCAAACGGCTGGAGGTGCTGGCCACCGACCCGACCAGCCTCGACCGGATCACCTTCCACGAGCCGTTCGGGCTGTTCGACTACGTACGCCTGCAGTGCGCCGCCCGCTGCACGCTGTCGGACAGCGGCACGATCAGCGAGGAAGCGGCGATCCTGGGCTCTCCAGCGGTGACGCTGCGGGAGTCGATCGAACGGCCGGAGGCGTTGGACGCCGGCGGCATCATCATGACCGGGCTGGACCCGGCCGGCGTGGTGGAAGCCGTCCGGGCGACCGTCGAGCAGGTCGCCTCGGCCGGGGTGCCCTGCCCGGCGGACTACCAGGTGCCCGACACCTCGCGGCGGGTCGTCGACTTCATCCTGTCCACCGTGCGGCGCCACCACGAGTGGGCCGGGCTGCGTCGCTGAGCGCGGCAGCCCCGTACGAATCGAAGGCTGAGCCGACAGTGCGTGAAACGACGACCCGGGTCCGCCCCGCCGCCGGCGGGGCGGCGACCCGGCAGAACGCCGGCGGGGCGGCGACCAGGACCTTCCGGATCCTCGCCACGGCCGCGGTGTTCGAGCCGGGGTTCCGTGGCGGCGGCCCGATCCGGTCGCTGCGCTTCATCCTGGACACCCTGCCCGACGACCTCGACGTCACCCTGGTCACCCGCGACCGGGACCTGCACGCGAGCGACCGGTACCCGGGGCTGTCCGGCGAACTGGTCCACCGCGACGCCCGCTCCGCGGTGTTCTATCTCGACCCGGTGCGCCCCCGGCAGTGGCTGCGGCTGCTGCGGCAGATCCGGTCGCGGCCGGTTGATCTGCTGTACGTCAACAGCCTGTGGTCGATGTACTCGGTGGTCCCGATCCTGGCGGTGGCCCTGCGACTGCTGCGGATACCGGCGATCATGATTGCCCCGCGCGGCGAACTGGCCCCCGCCGCTCTGGGCATCAAGGGCGGCAAAAAGCGGCTCTTTTTGGCGGTGTGGGCACCGGTGCTGCGTCGCCTCGGCGTGCGGTGGCAGGCGTGCAGCCAGCTGGAGGCGGATCAGATCGCGGCGGCGCTGCCCTGGGCACGGGTGATGGTCAACGGCAACGAGTGTCCGATCCCGGATCGTCCGCCGCCACCGGTCGTGGCGCACGACGGTCCGTTGCGGCTGGTCTTCATCGGCCGGATCTCACCGATGAAGAACCTGGACACGGCGTTGGCAGCGGTGGCCCAGGCAACCCGGCCGGTCGACTTCGACATCTTCGGGCCCGATGAGGACGAGCCGTACTGGGCGCGGTGCGGTCAGCTCATCGCGACGGTGCCCGGCCATGTCCGGGTGCGGTACCACGGCGAACTGCCGGCCGCCGAGGTGCTGTCGACCTTCGCCCGGTACGACGCATTCCTGTTCCCGACGCTGGGCGAGAACTTCGGACACGTCATCCTGGAGAGCCTGGCGGCCGGCTGCCCGGTCGTCTGTTCCGACCGGACCCCGTTCAGTGAGTTGATCTCCAGCGCCGGCGGGGTGGTGGTCCGGCCGCTGACGGTGTCGGCGCTGGCCGAGGCGGTGAACGAGCTGGCTGGCCGGTCGGCGGGTGAGCGGGCCGCGGCGAAGGTGACGGCGGGGCGGCGGTACCGGCTATGGCGGCGGCAGGCGCGCGAACTCAACGTCCTCGACCACGCCCGCCACTTCTGCCGGTGACCCGCCGTCACCGGTGTGCTGCCAGGCTCGTTGGACTGGGTGTGTCCAGTCGTCTTCGTACGATCGTCCGGCGGGTGCGGGACCATCTGGCGGCCAGCCGGGATCCCGAGGCGTTCGTCAGATCGTTGGGAGTCAACCTGACCGGCCGGGTGCGCTTCTACGGCGTGAACCGGGCGATGTTCGGCTCGGAACCGTGGCTGATCACGATCGGCGACAACGTCTACATCACCTCCGGGGTGCAGTTCGTCACCCACGACGGGGGAACCCTGATCCTCCGCAAGGAGCATCCCGAACTGGACTGGACGGCTCCGATCGTCATCGGTGACGACGTCTACATCGGGATGCGGGCGATGATCCTGGCCGGGGTGACCATCGGCAACCGGTGCGTCATCGGCGCGGGTTCGGTCGTCACCCGCGACATCCCGGACAACACGGTGGCTGCGGGGGTGCCGGCCCGACCGCTGCGCACGACCGACGACTATCTGCGCAGTCTGCAGGCCAAGTCGCTGGGTATCGGCCACCTTCCGGTGGCCGCCAAGCATGCGGAGATGAAGCGGATCTACGGCGTACCGGCGCGGTGATCAGGCCCGGCGGTAGGCGATCCGCGGCGGCGGGAACTGGTGCACACCGGCGACCGCGACCGGCCCGAGCAGGCCGGCCACGCCGGACATCTGGTAGCCGAATCGGTTACCGGTCATCGCCGCCGGGCCGGAACCGATGTTCAACGTCGTGGCACCGCCGACCTGGCTGGTCCGCAGGGTGGGCGGGGTGGTGGCGGAGCCCTGCCACACGACGGCGTACCAGTGCCAGCTGGCGGGCAGCGTCACCGGCGTGGTCAGCACGTACTCCCGGATACCGGCGGTGGCCACACTGAGCGCGCCGAAGTCGGCGATCGGTCCCTGCGACGCCGGTCGACCGGTCGTCGGGTCGTGGGCGTACACGCCATGGCGCAACCAGCCGCTACCGGTCGCCGTAATCTCTACACACACCCGGTCGACCCGGGTGGCCTCGGCCAAGTACATCGGGTGCAGCAGCAGCCGCTGGAACGCGTCGGTGCAGGTGGTGGTCCCGGTAGGGCCGGCCAACGGCAGGAAGTAGCTGCCGATCCCGGAGGTGGCTCCGGGCAGCGGCTGCGGGCTGGCCTGGTCGGGATCCGCCCGCCACATGCCGTACCCGGGGGAGACCGGCACCTGGTAGGCGATGCCGTCGGCAGCGACCCGCTCCGCGACGGCGAGGTTCGTCGGTCCGACCGGGACCAGCCGGCGGTGGAACAGTTCCGGCGCTGGTATCCGGGCGGCGACGACGGTACCCACCCGCTCGATGATCACGAAGTCGCTGCTGCCGTCCGAGACGACCAGCTCGGTCGCGGCCGACGGCGGTGCCAGATAGCGTCGGTACGCGGTACCGGTGACCGTCTGTCCCGGCCAGAGCTCGCGACCCCACACCAGCTGCGGGTAGTTCTTCTTCAGGCTGGACGAGACGAACCAGCTCTTCGCTGTGGTGTGCCGCACCCTGGTCGCCGGCTCTCCGTCGTCGACCGGCAGCAGACCGGCGGCGATTCCCCACAGCTGGACCCCGCCGCCGCTGACCGCCCACTGGGTCATGCCGGTCGCCGGCATAGTCGGGTCCCGCAGACTCGCCGGGGTGATATCGGTGATCGCGGTGATCGCGGTGATCGTGTCGATCCGCGCCCAGGACGACCAGTTCAGTGTCCCGGCCGCCTCGACGTTCGGCATGAACTGCAGGCGGCTGCCGCCCGCCGGCACGGTCAGCGCCGAGCACTGGGTGACCCCGGTACTCAGGGTGAACCGGTCCATGGCGGTCACCCGCTGGGTGACCAGCAGGCCCCCCGGCGACCAGCGGTAGTCGTTGTCGATGCGACACATCGGCGGGATCCGGGTCATGATGGTGGCGAGCGGTGTGCCGATGTTGGCCTGGGCGGTGTCGATCATCCCCCGGTACGAGGGGATCACGTAGGACTCCCGGATCCGCAGCTGCTCACCGGTGGACCGGCCGACGGGCACCGGCCGGCCGTCGAGGTCGACGACCACGGTGTGCGAGTGGGTGGCCGGGCGGATCTGGACGTCCGGGGTCAACCAGGTGATCGGTACCGAGGTCCGGTTCGTCGCCCCGGCGACGTGGGTGAGTGCCGCCGCCGGCCGCACCCGCACGCCCTGGGTGACCCCGTCGACGATCGTGTACGGGTTGCCGAACAGCAGGCTGTTGCCGTTCGGCACGGCGAGCAGGGTGAAGGTCCGGATTCCGTCGGTCCACCGGGAGCCCAGGTCGGCGGTGGTCTTACCGTGGTTGGTGAGCGCGACCTGGGTGCCGATGTTGTAGCCGTGGTTGCCGCCGATGTACGACCAGCCGGTGTGGATCGGGCAGTTGTCGTCCGAGGTGTCGTGGATCCGGGTGCCCACCGCCGACATGACCGGCCAGACCTGGGCGTCGGTGGCGGTCGACGGCACGAGGGTGACCTGGGGCAGGCCCGCGTGCCACATGCCGACCATGGACTCGGCGTAGGCCAGGTTGGCCGGCATCACCAGGTCCCGGGTGCCGTCGAACCTTGACCTGATCGACATCAGGGCGTTCGACCGGTAGACCGTCAGTCCAGGCATCTCGGCACCTCCATGGCGAGCCGCGCGACCTGCTGTCACTGTGCGCCTTTTCTCAGTTCAGGACGGTTTTCGGTCGGTGACATGACAACGCTGCCGGCCGTTCGGCGATCCTTGCGGGCGGTATAGACAATGTGAGGCGATATCTCTGACAAAAGATGTTATGAACCCGTTACCCGCTCCTCGGTCGGCTCGATGTACAGGTGACCGGGCGGCACTGCGAGGAGTTGTCCCATGCGCATTCTGATCACCGGCGGAGCCGGCTTCATCGGCTCCAACCTGGCCCGTGCCGCACTGGTCGAGCCGGCGGTGAAGGAGGTCACCGTCCTGGACGACCTGTCGGTCGGACTGCGCGACAACCTCACCCGGCTGGACGTCGAGGTGGTCGAGGGGTCGATCCTGGATCCGGCCGCACTGGACGCCGCGATGGCCGGCCGGGAGGCCGTGGTCCACCTCGCCGCCCTGCCCAGTGTGCCCCGGTCGCTACGCGACCCGGTGGCCTCCCATCACGCGAACGCGACCGGAACCCTGCTGGTGCTGGAGGCGGCCCGCCGGCACGACGTTGCCCACCTGCTGGTCGCCTCCTCCTCGTCGGTGTACGGCATGAACCCGACGCTGCCGAAGACCGAGCTGACCTGGACCCGGCCGATGAGCCCGTACGCGGCGAGCAAGCTCGCCACCGAGGCGTACGCCCTGGCCCACCAGGCGTCGTTCGGGCTGCCCACGCTGGCGTTGCGGTTCTTCAACGTGTACGGCCCCGGGCAACGGCACGACCACGCCTACGCTGCGGTCATCCCCCGGTTCGTCCACGCCGCGCTGCGGGGCGAGCCGGCCCTGGTGCACGGCGACGGCACCCAGTCCCGGGACTTCACCTACGTCGGTACGGTGTGCGCGGTCATTCTGGACGCGCTGCGGCGCCGCGTGCACCACCCGCACCCGGTCAACCTTGCCTTCGGCGCCCGGGCCAGCCTGCTGGAGGTCCTCGACGACCTCGCCGGACTGCTCGGCCGGCGCGTCGACCGCGAGCACGCGCCGCCGCGTCCCGGCGACGTCGCGCACTCCCTCGCCGACACCGCCACGTTGCGGGCGCTCTTCCCTGGCATCAGCCCGGTCGACCGTCGGGACGGCCTGCGGGCGACCGTCGAGTGGATGGCCCGTCGGCTGGCCGTCGAGCCCGTCGCGAGCCGGTGACAGGGGCCGCCGACCGGACCGGACCGGACGGCCGTGACCGTGACCGTGCCGTACGGTCCGGCATCGCTGCGGCAATGGCGGCGAAGGCGACCGGCATGGCGGCCCCGCTGGTCATCACCCCGGCCTGCTTCCAGTACCTCGGTGACCAGCGGTACGGGCTGTGGATGGCGGTCACCGCGCTCACCGGGATGGCCTGGTTCGCCGACCTGGGGCTGGGCAACGGACTGCTGACCCGGCTCAGCCGGCTCGGTACCGACGTCGGGCAGCAGGCCAGGGAGATCTCCAGCGCGTTCGCCACGGTCGGCACGGTCGCCGTCGCCCTGCTCTGCGGCCTGTTCGCGATCAATCCGCTGGTGCCCTGGGAACGACTGTTCGGGGTGACCGATCCGCACATCGCCGCCGAGACGTCGACGGTGGTCCTGCTGTCGTTCGGAGCGTTCGCCGTCAACATCCCGCTGTCGCTGATCCAACGGATCCAGTACGCCGACGGTCAGGTCGTGCAGAGCAGCGTCTGGCAGTCGGCCGGCTCGCTGGCCGCCATGGTGGCGGTGCTGTGCGCCATCGTCGGTGGATGGGACCCGCTGGCGGTGATCGCTTGTGCGGTACTGGCGGTGCCCGCCGTCAACCTGGTCAACACCGTGGTCTACTTCGGCGTGCAGCAGCCGGCCAAGCGCCCCGGCCCCAGGTTGGTCGACCGGGCGACTGCGGCCGGCCTGCTCCGGCTCGGCCTGCGGTTCTTCGCGCTCACCGTGATGTCGTCGATCGCTGTCAACGTCGACAGCCCGCTGGTGGCGAACATCCTCGGACTCGCCGTGGCGGCGCACTACGCCGTCGTGGTGAAGCTCTTCGGTGTGCTGTCCATCTTCGTCGGCCTGGTCGGCATGGCGGTCTGGCCCGTGAACGGTGCGGCGTTGGCCCGTGGCGAGGTGGCCTGGGTACGCCGGCACACCCGACGGTTGGTGTTGCTCTACGGGGCGGTGGTCGGGGTGGCGGGCGCGGCGCTGGCCGGCTGGGGGCACCCGTTGATCGAGTTGTGGGTCGGCGGCATCGACCCTGCCGTGGTGCCGGGCCCGGTCCTCGCCGGACTCGCCTGCTGGAGCTTGCTGGTCGCCGTCAGCTCGCCGCTGATCCTGGTGCAGAACAGCGCCGGGCTGCTCCGGCCGCAGGCCGTCGGCTGGGCCGCGTTCCTGGTCCTGGCGACCGGCCTGAAGATCTGGGGCCTGCACCATCTCGGTCTGGTGGCCGTGCCGTTGGCGGCCTGCGTGGCTTACCTGCTCACCATCTGGCCCGCTGCGGTGATCGGCTACCGGCAGGCAATGGACCGGGCCGGCCACGGCGCCGGCCCGTCTCCCGCAGCGCCCGACAATGCAGCGCCCGACCCGGGCGCTGGCGGTGGCACGGCGGTCCGGCCGACAGTCGACGGAAGGGGGACCGGTGTCCGAGTTGGCGGTTGACCCGGACGACGTCCGTGACCATCCGGCCCCGCCCGGCGGTGGGGCGACCGCCCCACCGCCGGGCGGGGCCCGTCGCCGTGTCCTGCGGGTGGTGGGCGAACTGAACTACGGCGGCACCGAGACGCGTACCGCGGAACTGCTGCCACGGCTCGTCCGTGGCGGCACCGTGATGCATCTGCTCACTCTCAGCGACCACGTTGGACCGGGACCGCTGGCCGGGACGGTCGAGCGGTACGGTGGCTCGGTGACCGCCGTACCGCTCGGTGCGCGGTTTCCGGTCCGGTTCCACCGTCTGCTGCGCCAGCTGCGACCCGACGTGGTGCACGTCGACTGCGCCAACTTTTCCGGCGTGCTGCTCGCCCTCGCCGCGGTCGCCGGGGTGCCCGGCCGCGTCGCGCACTTCCGAGGGGACGACAACGCGCCGAGGAGCCCACGTCGTCGGATCCTCCGGTGGCTCGGCGGGCGGCTGCTGCGGACCTTCGCCACCGACGTCCTGGGCGTGTCGCCCGGCTCGCTGACCTTTGGCTTCCATCGGTCCTGGCGGGACGATCCACGCTGTCAGGTGGTGCTCAACGGGCTCGACCTGGACCGCCTGCGTCAACCGTCTGTCGATGACCTGCGGGCGATGATCGGAGCGGGCGTCGCCGATCTCGTCTGCGTCAGCGTGGGACGGGCCTCGCCGGAGAAGCGCCGCTGGCTGCTGCCGCCGATCCTGGCCGCGTTGCGTGACCGGGGGGTCACCGCGCATGCCGTACTCGTCGGGCCGGGCGATCCTGCCGACGACGCCCGGGTGCGTGCCGCGGCGGACGCCGTCGGGGTGACCGGCCGGGTGCATCTGCTCGGCCCCCGAGGCGACGTGGGCGGCCTGCTGGCACAGGCCGACCTGGTCGTCCACCCGTCCAGCCTGGAAGGGTTGCCCGGCGGGGTGCTGGAACCGGTCGCGCTGGGTATCGGCACGGTGGCCTGCGACCTGCCCGGCGTGCGGTTCATCGACGAGCGGCTGCCCGGCGTCGTGATCGTCGATCCCGGGGCGTCGGCGGCGGATTGGGCGGAGGCTGCGCTCGTCGCGGCCGCGTACACCGCCGCGACCACCCCCTCGGCCGCGAGCGATCGATTCGCCCACAGCCCGTTCGCGATCGATGCTGCGGCCGAAACCCATCTGGCGATCTACCGGCGGCGTCCGGGCCGCGTCCGGACCTGCACCGAAGGAGTCTGATGACCGAGCAGACCACGACAGTCGAGGTTGGACCACGAGCCGGTCACCGGCCGGCAGACCGGCAGCGTCGGCCACGGCCGCTGCTGATCGGCGCGTACGCGTTTCCGCACGGTGACGCCACCTCGAACCGGCTGCTGCAACTCGCCCGCTGCGCCGCCGGTGAGGGCGGGCCGACGCTGGTGGTCAACGACTGGCCTTGCGAACTGCCGTTTCCGCCGGACGGGCCACGGGCCAGCGGCGTCGAACTGATCACCTTGCGGATCCGGGGAGCCAACCACGTCAGCCGGATGTCGGCCCGTCTGGCCCGTCCGGTCCGCGTGCTGCGGGCGTTGCGGCGCCGTGGCGTCGGCCGCGGCGACGTCTCCGTGGTCCTGCTGCCGATGGCGATGATGACGTTCGGCAACTGGGCGGTGCTGCGTCTCGGGCTGCGCTGCCCGGTCGTGGTCGACGCCAGCGAACGCCACGACCGGCGACAGTTCCGGCGTGGCTGGTCCGACCCCTACTTCCTGCGCCACCGGTGGTCGACGTTTCTGGCGACCAGGCTCGTCGACCGGTTCACCGCAGTGTCCACCACCCTGGCCGGGCACTTCGAGCGCCGCGGCGGGGCCGTGCTGGTGGTGCCACCGCAGGTGGACTGCGACGAGTTCGCGCCGCCAGGGCCGCCGTCGCTCGACGCCGGCCTGCGTCTGCTGTACGCGGGCACGCCGGGGCGCAAGGACCTGCTTCACGTGATCGTCGCGGGGATCGGCCGACTGGCACCGCAGGACCAGCGGCGGGTCCGGCTGACCATCGCCGGGATCACCCGCGACGACGCGGCGAACCTGTCCGACCTGGACCCGGCGGTGCTCGAGTCCGTCCACGCCGAGGTGGTGTTCCTCGGCCGGGTACCCCGGGAGACCGTGTTGGAACTGCTGGCCGAGTCGCACTTCGCCATGCTGGTGCGGCCCACCGGCGGCTACGCGGCGAACGGCTTTCCGTCCAAGGTGCCGGAGAGTCTCGCCGCGGGGTGCCCGGTGCTGCTCAACCACACCAGTGACCTGGCCGAATACGTGCGTGACGGTACCGAAGGGCTGGTGCTCGACGGCAGCGGTCCGGACGACGTCCGCCGGGCGGTGCAGCGCGCGTTGCGGCTGCGCGACGAGCAGTGGACGGCGATGAGCCAGGCGGCCCGGTCGCGGGCCCGCCGTTCGTTTGACCACCGGGCCTGGTCGCAGCGGGTCAGTACGTTCGTCGTCCCGGCCGAGGGCCGGAACTGACGACTACCGCAGGACCGGGGTCCGCCCCCGGTTGGGCGACCCGCCCGGCTCGGCCGACGGTGCGGGCTGCGGCGAGGCAGCTGGCTGTGGCGACGCGTCCGGTCGGGGCGACGGCGGTGGGACGTCCGCCGCCGCCCGGTGGTGTCCGGCCCGTCGCCGGGCGGGCAGGTGCAGCAGGACGGCGACCACAGCGAGCCAGAACACGTACGGGTACGTCTGCCCGGTACCGAACATCGCCGACTCGGTGACCTGGATCAGCAGGCCGGTGACGATGAGCCAGACCAGACCCGAGTTCGCCCCGTTCACCGGAGCCCGGACGGCGGCCCATCCGGCGGCGAGCACGGTGAGCAGCAGCGGCACCGCGGCCACCAGCCCGAGCTCCAGCATCATCTGCAGGTAGCTGTTGTGCACCAGCCCGACGTTGAAGCCGCGCAGTTCGTCGTAGTTGGCCAGTTCGTAGAGGTGGTCGCGGGACGCGTACCCGTAACCGAGCGCCGGATGGTTCTCCCACCACAGGTCGACCGTCATGTGCCACAGCCGGATCCGGCCGTTGGACAGGTCGCTCTGAGTGAACCGGCTGACGAACTGCTGCATCCAGGACGCGGCGAAGACGGACGGCAACAGGCCGGACAGGTACCCGGCCAGCAGGGCCGCGGTCGCGCCGACGGCGACCCGGGTCAGGGTACCGATCCCATGTCGTAGCATCACCCAGAGCACCCCGACGAGCACGGCGCCCAGTCCGGTGCGGGACTGGGACAACACGAGGGCGCCAGCCACCGGCAGGATGCCGAGCAGTTCGGCACGTCGCCCGGTCTCCCGGTAGACCGCCCAGCCGAGCGGCACGGCCAACGCACAGACCATGCCGAGCATGTTGGGGTTGCTGAACAGCCCTTGGAACCGGGAACTGCCGGACAACGCGGGGGCCAACGTGCCGTTGGCCGCTCCGTAGCCGATGCTGACCACGACGGATACGGCCAGCACCAGGTAGACCACCCGCAGGTCGGCCATCATGACCGCCCGGTCCGGCCACCGCCGCCGAGCCAACCCGTGGACCAGCCCGGCCAGCAGCAGCAGGGCCAGACCACGTTGGAAGGACTCGAACGGAGCGATCGACCAGACCGCGCTGAGCGTGGCGAGACCGGCGAGTACCCAGAGCGACCCGATCAGGACACCGGTAGCCGGACTCGTCGGCGCGGCAGCGGCGGGTCGGCGCTGGCACAGCGCCCAGACGACCAGGCCGCCGACGGCCACGTACCGTGGATAGAAGCTGGCGTCGGCCAGCGTCTCGACATCGGACGACGCGCCGATCAGCAGCGCCATCGTCAGCGCCAGGAGCCATCGCCAGCCGTCCATCTGGGATGCGCAGATGAGCATGACGAGCAGCGCGACGGCGGCCGAGGCGACCAGCGGATTCCGTACCGCAAGAATGGTCGTGACCCCCAGCAGGGCCGCCGCGCCGACCAGCACGGTCAGCCGGCTCATTCGGTCTACCACGTGTCGTCCTTCGGCTTGCGGTGGGCCGGGGTGAACCCGAGCGGTCTGTCTGTCGGTCCGGCACGTCAGACCACGAGGTGTCGCCGGTCCACCTCGGCCGGGGCGCCGGCCCAGCGGGCCCGGGCGGCGTACAGCGACCGGACCATCTCCGGCCAGGAGGGCGGACGGTATCCGGTGACGTCGGCCAGCCGGTCGGCGCGCATCGACCGGTCACAGGCGAACCCGTCGTCCGGCACGATGTCACCTGGCCACCGGTACACCTCGGCGATCAACCGGAGCAGGTCGTACTTTGAGATCGGCTCGGCGGCCAGGTGGTACAACCCGGTGAGATCGGTCCGGGGCAGCACCACGGTCCGCAGCAGCCGGGCGAACTCGACGGTCGTCACGCCGGTGTAGATCGCCCTGGTCCAGCCCTTGACGCCACCGGGGCGAGACAGAAACCAGTCCACCAACGACCGGTTGCTGGTCAGCTCGTGACCGATGATCGAGGTACGCAGTGTGAGCGTTCCTTCGCCGGTGACCTCGCCCAGCAGCTTGGACCGTCCGTAGAGGTCCGGTGGGTCGGGCAGGTCCTCCTCGACGTAGCCGCCCTGGCGTCCGGAGAAGACACAGTCGGTGCTGACGTGGACCAGCCGGCTGCCGATCTGGCCGCAGGTCTGCGCCAACATATGCGGGAAGAGAGCGTTCAGGGTGACGGTGTGCGTGGCGTCCTGCACGTCGGGGCGTTGCTTGATCACCCCGACACAGTTGACGACCACGTCCGGCCGGAGCTCGTCGACGATCCGGCGGACCTGGTCGAACCGGGAGGCGTCGATGTCGCTGGCGATCCGCCCGACCAGTGGCGCGGGGAAGTGGGGTGCGCGGTCGGCCAGGTCGCGGGCGGTGCCGTGAACGTCGAGCGTCGGGTCGGCGCTGAGTTCCCGCAACAGGGTGTGACCGAGCATCCCGGTGGCTCCGGCGACGAGGACCCGCTGTCGAGCGGGACCCGGTCGGTCGGTCCGCCGCCGCGGCACCCGATCCAGGTGCCCGCCAGCGTCGGCGAGGGCGCTCATGCCGCGCCGACCAGGCTCGCGTCGACCGGGCTCGCGGCGGCATCGAGGTGTGCCCGCACCTCCGGCAGGGTGAGCAGCAGCGACTCGACCTGCGGCACGGTCAGCCGCCGGGCATTGTGCGAATTGAAGTCGGTGAGCCCGCCGCTGTCGACGTCGCCCTCGTCGACGTAGAGGGCGTAGTTGAGATCGCGGCTGTCCACCGGGACCCGGAGGAACTCACCCAGGTCTTCGGCGTGGGACAACTCCTCGCGGCTGGCCAACGTCTCGTACATCTTCTCGCCGTGCCGGATGCCGAGCACGTCGAACTTGGCCGGTACGCCGAACAGGTTGCACAACGCGGTGGCAAGGTCGCCGATGGTGCAGGCGTCGGCCTTACGGATGAAGACGTCGCCCTGCCGGCCGTGGTGGAACGCATGTTCCACCAGGTCGACCGACTGGGCGAGGGACATCAGGAACCGGGTCATCGACGGCTCGGTGACGGTCGGCAGGCTGCCCTGGCGGATCTGGTCGATGAACAGCGGGATGACCGAGCCGCGCGAGTACATGACGTTGCCGTACCGCACGCAGCAGACCCGGGTCCGGGCTGTCAGGTTGTCCCGGGCGTGTGCCTGTGCCACCTTCTCCATCAACGCCTTGGTCATGCCCATCGCGTTGACCGGATAGACGGCTTTGTCGGTGCTCAACAGCACCAGCGCCTCGACCCCGACCCGTTCACACGCGTCCACCAGGTGGGCGCTGCCGAGGACGTTGGTCCGGACCGCTTCGAGTGGGAAGAACTCGCACGACGGCACCTGCTTGAGCGCGGCGGCGTGGAAGACGAAATCCATGCCCCGTACGGCTTTGAGCACACTGTCGTAGTCCCGGATGTCGCCGACGTAGTAGCGGACGCGCTCGTCGGCGAGTCGGTGCCGCATGGCGTCCTGCTTGGACTCGTCGCGGCTGAATACCCGGACCTCCTGGGCGCCGGCGTCCAGCAACCGGGAAACCATCGTCTGGCCGAAGGACCCAGTGCCACCGGTGATCAAGAAGCGCCGGTCCGATAGCGAGGAAACCACATCTGCCCCTGTCTTGCTTCTCCCGTCGGGCCACCCCCCGGGGGACGGTGGATGTCGTCGTACGTGACGATATAGTCACATAAGTGGCGTAGAGGTCATTTTCCGGCAAGGTGAGGAAGGCTCGGATGATCCGGTGGCCCGCGATCCCGGGCCGAGTCGTCATTAACCGCAAAAGGGGCAAAACAGCCCGTAGCGACTGGTAGTTGTATTGCATGCTGATCGGTCTGCTCACCCAGTGGTTCGATCCCGAGCCCGGGCCGGCCGCGTTGCCTGGCCGGCTCGCTCACGCTCTCGCTCGACGGGGGCACGAGGTGCGGGTGGTCACCGGATTCCCGAACTATCCGACCGGCCGGCTCGCTCCCGGCTACCGGATGGCGCGCCGGCTCGATGAGACGGACGGCGACGTGCGGATCCGCCGGGTGGCGCTCTACCCCAGCCATGACCGGTCCGCCGCACGGCGACTGGTCAACTACGGCTCGTTCGCCGGTTCGGCGCTGGTCTCCGGCGCCGACGCGCTGCGCGGTCTCGACGCACTCTGGGTCGGCAACTCGCCGATCTCGGTGGCAATTCCGATGTGGTATGCCCGGTACGTCCACCGGGTACCGGTCCTGCTGCATGTCCTGGACATCTGGCCGGACAGTGCGGTGGCGAGCGGATTCCTCGGCAACGGTCCCCTGTCACAGGGTCTCGCGCGGGGGATGACCCGTTGGTGCGCGGCGATGTACCGCAGCGCGGATCGGGTGGCCTACGTCTCGCCCGGTGCGGGTGGGCTGCTCGCCGGGCGAGGCGTACCGCAGGAGAAGCTGATCCACATTCCGATGTGGGCCGACGAGGCGGTGCCGGTCCGCCGCCCCGATCTGCGCGCCGAGCTCGGGATCCGTCCCGATCAGGTGGTGCTGTCGTACGCCGGCGCGCTCGGTGAGGCACAGGCCCTCGACCCGTTGATCGACGCGTGCGTCCGGATCGACGATCCGAGGCTGGTCTGTCTCATCGCCGGGTCGGGCACTACCGAGGACCGGCTGCGTGTCCGCGCGGCCCGGGCAGGTGCCACCAACGTCCGGTTTCTCGGCCGGCTGCCCCGAGACCGGATGCCCGCGCTGATGGCCGCAGGCGACGTGCACTACGTGAGCCTGCGCCCCGGTGGGATGTCGGCGTACACGATGCCGAGCAAGGTGCAGGCGATCCTTGCGGCAGGTCGGGCGCTGCTCGTCGCGGCCGAGGGCGACGCCGCGACGGTCGCCCTGGACAGCGGCGCGGGCTTCGTCGCCCGGGCGGGGGACCCGGACTCGATCGGAACCGCGCTGCGCGAAGTGTGCGACCTGGGCCGCGAGAAGCTCGAGCTGCTCGGGCAGGCTGGCCGGTCCTATTACGACAAGGTGTTCTCGGTCGCGGTCGGTGCCGAGCGGGTCGAGCAGGCGCTGCGAGTGACGGTGGAAGGCTGTCGGCCGCGCCGAGGAGGAGCCCGATGACGAATCCTCTCGACGACGAGAGTGGCTGCTTCGTGGTCCTGATCAACGACAGGGGCCAGCATTCGCTGTGACCGGAGTTCTTCGCCGTGCCCTCCGGTTGGCGTGTCGTGCAAGGGCCCGTCGGCCACGCCGACGCTCTGGCCTGGGTCGAGCGGGAGTGGACCGACCAGCGGCCAACGAGCGTCGCCGGGCTGCGTCGACCGGGCATTGGCTGAGGAGCGGTCCGAGAGATCTCCGGAAACCTGCTCGATCATCCCGGTCGCCAGCGGCGCGGCGGCACCCACCCCGGTTCTTGACATCCGGCTCGTTCGCACCCACCGACTGGCGGAGAACAGCCAATACCAGCGGTACGGGGTTGGGCCCACGGGTTCCGGAGGTTTCCAGGGCATCTCCGGAAGTCGTTGACAGGACAATTTCGACGGTCCGATACCGGCGGCCGTCGCCCGGCCACCGGCCGGCCCTCTGTTCGTCCTGCCGGCCCGGCCCTGCGTCTTCGACATCGGCGCGAACATCGGCCTGTTCACGTTGTTCACCAAACGACGCTGACCCGACGCGACGGTCCGGGCCCTTGAACCGGTGCCCCTACCGCTGACTACCTGCGCCGCAACATCGCGCGGCACCAGCTGACCGACGTTACCGTCATCCAGCAGGCCCTCGGCGACCAGCCCGCTGGCAACGCCAGTTTTGTGCACTATCCGAACATGCCGGGAAACTCCACCCGGTATCCGGAGGACAAGGAACTCCAGAAGGCGGTGGTGGCCCGCAGACGCCCTGACTGGGACGTGGCCGAGCAGTACCGACCGGTGAACCTCACCGCTCGCTGTCCTCGCGTCCCAGGGCTTCGGGTGCGAGTTCAACCCCGCGCCACTCGTCTACCCCGAGGTCCGCACGTACCTGGTCCCCGCGCGACGGTCCATGGCCCGGCCCGCCGCTTGACGCGACACGGGAGGTCAGCCCTCGGCATCGGCGAGCAACGGTTCCAGCACCAGGTCGGGGTCGCGATTGCGCACGGTGGACAGTCGCCACTTGTCGGGGAACAGGGCGAGCAGTTCACCGTCGCGCACCCGGGTCATCACCTCGACCCCGGGTGCCGCGTTCAACCCGGCCACACTCGCCGCGTCGGTGCGCCGGGCCAGGGTGTACGGCAGATGGTCGACCGCGGTCGGTACCCCGAACTCGGTCGCCAGCCGGTGGGTGGCGACCTCGAACTGCATCGGCCCGACGGCGGCGAGCACCGGGGACTGCTCGCCCCGGCGGTCCGATCGCAGTACCTGGACCACGCCTTCGCCGTCGAGTTGTTCGACGCCGCGGCGGAACCGTTTGAACTTCGACGCGTCGGTGGCTCGGACGGCGACGAAGTGTTCGGGGGCGAACGACGGCAGTGGCGGGAACGTCACCGCCGGCCCGGGCGCGTAGAGGCTGTCGCCGATGCTCAGCGCGGTGGCGTTGACCAGGCCGACCACGTCGCCCGGGTACGCCTCGTCGATGGTGTCCCGGTCGCGGCCGAAGACCTGCTGGGCGTACTTGGTGGCGAACGGGCGGCCGGTGCCGGCATGGGTGACGACCATGCCGCGTTCGAACCGGCCGGAGCAGACCCGGACGAACGCCACCTGGTCGCGGTGGGCCGGGTTCATGTTCGCCTGGGTCTTGAAGACGAATCCGGCGAACGGAGCGTCCAGCTCGCGGAGGGTGCCGGTGGTGTCCGGTCGGGCCGTCGGCGCGGGGGCGGTGTCCACCAGCACGTCGAGGAGCTGGCGTACGCCAGCGTTGGTGACTGCGGCGCCGAACAGCACGGGTGTGGTGGTCGCAGCGACGAAGCCGGCCTGTTCGTGCTCGGCGCCGGTGGCGGCGAGCAGGTCCAGCTCCTCGATCGCCTGAGTCCAGTCGGCGCCGTAGCGTCGGGCGGCCTCGGCGGCGGTGAGTGGTTCCTCGATGACGGCGGTGGCTCCGCCAGGGGTACGGGTGAACGCGACCATGCCGCCGCTGCGCCGGTCGGCCACCCCGTGGAACTGCCCCGCGACACCGACCGGCCAGGTCAGTGGGGTGCACCGCAGCCCGATCCGTTGCTCGATCTCGTCGAGCAGTTCGAGCGGCTCCAGCCCAGGGCGGTCCCACTTGTTGATGAAGGTGATCACCGGCACCCGGCGGTGGCGACACACCTCGAACAGCTTCAGCGTCTGCGGTTCCAGTCCCTTGGCGGCGTCGAGCAGCATCACCGCGCAGTCGACGGCGGTCAGCACCCGGTAGGTGTCCTCGGAGAAGTCCGCGTGCCCTGGCGTGTCGAGCAGGTTCACCACCGTGTCGCGGTAGGTGAACTGCAGTGCCGCCGAGGTGATCGAGATGCCGCGCTGCTGCTCCAGGGCCATCCAGTCGGAGACCACGCCACGGCGGTCGCCCTTGCCGTGCACGGCACCGGCGGAGTTGATCGCCCGAGCGTGCAACGCGAGGGCCTCGGTGATGGTGGACTTGCCGGCGTCCGGGTGGGAGATCACCGCGAAGGTACGCCGTCGTGCCGCCTCCGTGGTGACTTGTTGTATGACTTCCACTACTCCTGGCACCTGAGGTCCTCCTCTCGCCACCCGTTGCCCAGCAGCAGGTCGACGACCGAACTCTAACGTGCGAGGCGCTTGTTTCTCGGTCGGTGCGGTGTCAGCCCACGTCAACCGTCGGGTCGTGACGATGAACACTTACCACCCGTGTCTACCCTCGCGCGACGGTACTGTCTCCTAGGCACGTCCGCGAGACCCTGCGCGTTGCCGCGCGCCCTGATCGGAAAAGGCTGTATGTCGTCGTTCTCGCCTGCGGTGTTGCGGCCGCGTCTGTCCCGCCCGTCGTGGTTGTCCCCGAAGGTGTTCCGTACCGAGGTCCTCGCAGGCCTGGTGGTCGCGCTCGCGTTGATCCCGGAGGCGATCTCGTTCTCCATCCTCGCCGGGGTCGACCCACGGGTCGGGCTGTTCGCGTCGTTCACCATGGCGGTGACCATCGCGGTCTGCGGTGGCCGGCCGGCGATGATCTCCGCCGCGACCGGCGCGATCGCGTTGATCGTCGCCCCGTTGGCCCGCGACCACGGGCTCGGCTATCTGCTGGCGGCGGTGATCCTCGGCGGGGTGCTGCAGGTGCTGCTCGCCGCGCTCGGCGTCGCCCGACTGATGCGGTTCGTCCCGCGCAGTGTGATGGTCGGCTTCGTCAACGCCCTCGCGATCCTGATCTTCGCCGCGCAGGTGCCGTACCTGATCGGGGTGCCGTGGCTGGTCTATCCGATGGTCGTCGTCGCGCTGGTGATCATTGTCGGGCTGCCCCGGCTGACGAAGGCGGTGCCGGCACCGCTGGTCGCGATCGTCGTGCTGACCGTCGTCACGGTCGTCGCCGGCTTCGCCGTGCCGACCGTCGGTGACCAGGGATCCCTGCCGGACAGCCTGCCCGTGCTCGGTGTGCCGCAGATCCCGTACACCTGGGCGACCCTGCAGGTGATCGCACCGTACGCGGTCGGGATCGCGCTGGTCGGGTTGATGGAGTCGTTGATGACCGCCAAGCTGGTCGACGACATCACCGACACCCACTCGAACAAGACCCGCGAGTCGTGGGGTCAGGGCGTGGCGAACATCGTCACCGGCTTCTTCGGCGGCATGGGCGGCTGCGCGATGATCGGCCAGACGATGATCAACGTCAAGGTGGCCGGTGCCCGTACCCGGCTGTCGACCTTCCTGTCCGGGGTGTTCCTGCTGATCCTGGTCGTCTCCCTGGGCGACGTCGTCGCCCGGATCCCGATGGCCGCCCTGGTCGCCGTGATGATCATCGTCGCGGTGTCGACGTTCGACTGGCACAGCGTCGCCCCCGCCACCGTGAAGCGGATGCCGTGGGGGGAACTCGCAGTGATGGTTTCCACCGTCGCCGCGGTGCTGATCACCCACAACCTGGCCATCGGCGTGATCATCGGTGTCCTGGCCGCCATGGTGATCTTCGCCCGCCGGGTCGCACACATGGTGGAGGTCACCAGCGTGCTCGACCCCGACGGCAGCACCCGGATCTACTCGGTGCACGGCGAACTGTTCTTCGCCTCCAGCAACGACCTCGTCTACCAGTTCGACTACGCCGGCGACCCGGACCGGGTGATCATCGACATGACGCATGCGCACATCTGGGACGCCTCGTCGGTGGCCGCGCTCGACGCCATCACCACCAAGTACGCCAGCCGCGGCAAGAGCGTCGAGATCATCGAGCTGAACCAGCCCAGCGCCCGGATCCACGGCACCCTCGCCGGGCAGCTCAAGGTCGGGCACTAGACACACCGGCGTTCCATAGATGCCGGCCGCCGTGCTGTCCCGTGCCAGGGGCACGGGACAGCACGCCAGGTCATCACCGCTGCCCTCCGCCGACGCGGATCAGCAGGACGGGACCATGCTCTTGACGTCGTGGGTCGTGTTGATCCAGGTGTCTGCGGCGAATCCGGTGACACCGGTGGCCGGATCGGTGATCCGGTCCCACGTCGATGACGGCCAGTATCCGCCGCCGACGTACTCACCGAAGGTGTAGCAGGAGATGGTCACCGTACTGCCGTAGTAGGTGTATCCGACGACGGCGGACGTGGTGCTGGGACCGGCCCGGACGTTGAGCCACGGGCTGGCCAGGATCGTCCCGGTCACGCCGCCCGGCGTCCCGCCGCCACCGAGCCGGTTCACCGCCGCCTGCGCGGCGGACAGGTGGTTGGCGTACACGCCGCTGTTGTAGGTCGACCACGGCTGCCAGTTGCTGCCGCCGCTGGAGATGTTGTACGCGGCGTTCGCGTTGCACTGGGCGTCGTAGGCGCAGGTGTCGGTCACGGTGGGGTGGTAACAGTTGTTGATCTGCCAGAGTCCGCGGTCCAGTGATCCGTTGGGACATCCGGCGGTGGGGCCGTTGCTGCCGACCGCCGACGGGTTGCACGAGGACTCCGCCATGGCCACCGCGACCGCAGTGACCAGTGGGCTGCCCCGGAACCCGGCGGCGTACCCCACCTGGGCGCACAGGTCGATACCGACGGCGTTGACGTTGACGGTGTCCGGTGCCGGCGTGGCGGCCGGCTCGCCGACGCTGGCCGGGACGGCTCCGTCGACGGCACCGCTGGCCGGTGCGGCGCTGGCCGTGCCGGGCACCGCGAGAGCGAGCACGCCGACGACGGAAAGCAGGGCGAGGCCCAGCGTAAGTCGGGGACGGCGCCGACGGCGGCTGTCGGAGGCGGGCGGGAGACGATCGGGATCCATCACGTTCCTTCCTGGAAACGACGAGCAGTGACTGAGTTACGACGGGTGAAGCGGAGGTCGGGTGACGCGGTGGTCAACGTCCCGGCCACTCCGGGTCCGCGTACGACCAGCCGAGGTACGGCGCGCCGGGCCAACTGAGCGAGACACGCCGGATAGTGGGGGCGGTGGTGATGTAACTGCCGTTGCCCTCGGAGAGCATCACGTGACCGGCGTAGCCGTTGATCTGCGCTCCGGCGAAGAAGACCAGGGCGCCGGGCGGCGGCGTGCCGGTGGTGTGGATGAGGCCGCGCTGGTACAACGCGTTGTAGTGGACCAGTGCGGTGGCGTAGCCACTGGCGGCGCGTCCGTACGCGTGCCCGACGAAGTTGTCGCACCAGCCGTCCCACGGATGGTTGCTGTCGCCGAGGTCGCCGTTGGTGTGCGTGTGTCCGAGGACCGACCGGGCCCAGGCGAGGGCGCGCTGCTCCCGGGTGCCGGTCGGCGGCGGGGTGCCGGAGCCGCACTCCGGCTCGCCCGGCAGGTACTGGTTGAAGCCGGGCGTGGTGGTGTAGTAGTCGCTGATCCAGCCGTTCACCGGCGCGCTGATCTGGTGCCAGACGTTGTTGCCGTAGATGTTGCGGCCGCGTACCGCGCACTCGGCGGTGAAGTACGTGCCGTCGGCGAGGACGGTGACCGCCGGTGCCGAGGCATCGTGCGGGTTGGTCCGCACGATCAGCCCGGCGCCACCGGTGCCGGTAATCCGGTAGCCGGTGATCCCGGCGATCGCCGGTGCGGTGGCTCCGACCAGCACCATCACCAGCGCGGCGAGGGACGCCAGGACGCCCCGTACGAGCCGGTGGAAAGTTCTGGACACCGGTCGGTGGGCGGGTTCGGATTCCTTGAGGTGGTGCACGTGGTCCTCCTGTCGTAGAGCGGACTGCCCGTCCACCCGATACCGCGTCCATGCCGGACGACGTTGCGGGCGGCTCTCGTCGCCCGAATGCGCCGGCCGGTCAGGATGCGGACGCGTACGTGGTCCAGTACGGACTGTGAGACGCTGTTCGCTGGCGTCTATCCAACGGGCAGCTGCGTCGAGGCTGATACTGGCGCGGACCTGCTCGTAAAGCACTGGCTTGACCGCTGTTGACACCAGGTTTACGCGTTCAGGAGAGGCCATGACGGATGAAAATGGACACGCCGGCGCTCGTGGTTCCGCCGCCGGCCCGATCGGTGCCTTCGTCGCCGATCTCGAACAGCTTCGACGCGACGCCGGGCAGCCCTCGTTGCGCAAGATGGCGGAGCGGGCCCACTACTCGCACACCGCGCTGTCCAGCGTGCTGTCCGGAACCCGGCTGCCCTCTCTGGAGCTGACCTTGGCGTTCGTCCGTGCCTGTGACGGCGACGAGGACACCTGGCGGCAGCGGTGGGGCCAGGTCGACGCACTCGTCAACGGTGCCGCGCAACCGGCCGACCGGACCGCCGTACGGGAGCCGCACGTCTCCCGCCGGGCGCTGGCGGCGACCGGGGGGATCGCGGCTGTCGTCGCCGCGGTTATCCTGGTGCCGACGTCGGTACTCGACCGGCTCGGCGGCGCGGCGCAGGAACCCGTGGCTACCTCGGCCGCCGTGTCACCGGCGGCGGACGGCGCGGATCCGCAGCAGGAACAGTGCCACCTCGACGCGGTGAGCACCCACACCGTGCAGGTTCCCGACCGGGATCCGGCCCAGCCGCCCTACGGCAGCCTCACCCTGCGCTACTCCCAGCGATGCCAGGCGGCCTGGCCACTCTTCGTCTCCACCGAGCGGGTGCCGACCGGGGTCACCATCCGGCTGTCCATCAGCCGCCCGTCCGACGGGGCCGTCAGTCGGTTCGACTATCCCTACCTGGTGCCGAGCCAGGTGTACAGCGTGTACGGCAACGTCCTGCGGACCACCGAGGGGTGCGTCGAGGTGGCCGTCGAGATCAGCAGCGCGGACGACCGATCCGCGTTGGCCACCGCGGCGACCCCGTGTGCCCGTCCCGACCCGGTCGGCACACCAACCGCGCTGCAGATTCGCGACCTGCGTGTTCCGGTGGCGGCTCCGCCGGTCGCCGCTCAGCCGGACGGAGGCTGACCCGGGTCCCCCGGCTGCCCTGCCTGGGTCTGCGCCAGGTACACGGTGTTGGCCGAGTCGGTGCCGAGCAGCGGGTTGCGAAACGTCACCACTTCAGTGCGGACCTGTGGGAACACCCGTCCGAGCGCTGCGGTGAACCCGGCTTCCGGTGGGTCGTCGGACCACAGCGCGAACACGCTGCCGGGCCGCAGATGGCCGGCCAGGTGCCGTAGACCCTCCGGCCGGTAGAAGGCGGCGTGCGACGGGTGCAGGAGATGCCCGGGGGAGTGGTCGATGTCGACGAGGACGGCGTCGAACCGTCGCCCAGGTGCAGCCGGGTCGGGGCCCTGCGCCGCGGTCAGGGCGAAGAAGTCGCCGGACACCAGCCGGCACCGGGGATCCCCGACGAGCGCTTCTCCGCCCGGCACCAGACCCCGCTGGTGCCACCCGATGACGTCGGCCAGCGCCTCGACGACGATCAACGACCGGACCCGTGGGTCCCGCAGCACGGCGTGGGCGGTGTAGCCAAGGCCGAGCCCACCGACGACGACGTCGAGTTCTTCGCCGACCAGGTCCGCCAGGGCGAGCCGGGCAAGCTCGACCTCGGCGACGGTGAACAGGCTCGACATCAGGTACTCGTCGCCCAGTTTGACCTCGTACACGTCGCGGTCCACGACGGGGTCCCGCCGCCGCCGCAGGCTGATCTCTCCCATCGGGGTCTGCCGCCAGTCAAGTTCCTCGAAACGCGCGGCCATCGGCACTCCTTCTGATGGGCGCAGGTCGGCCCGCCGACTCTACCGTCTCGTGCCGGTGTGCCGGGTGGACACACATTCCGCCGACCGCCCTGACGGCCGGTCCTTCGACGGACGTCGCGGCCTCTGCAGGATCTTTTGTCTGTCTAGAGTAAAAGTTTGATCCGATTGCTCAGAAGATCTTGCCACTTCAGCGAATGTAACCCATGATGTGCCGCAGCCGTGCTTCGAGATCATCTCGTCCACCGGGCAGGCAACCCCTCGGCGATGGTTGCGATCGCGGCATTCATCAGCACCCTCGAAGGGGGAGGAATGTCTCCATGCCCGCCAAGAACACGTGGCCCGGCAATATTCGTTGTCACCGCCCTGCTCGCCTCACTGACCGCCGTCAGTTCGTCACCAGCCGCTGCCCAGGTCGCTGACCTGCCGCCGCAGGAGCCGGGTGTCACCCTGCGTACGTATGACATCGGCGTACCGCTGACCGAGATCTGCACCCTCAAACCCGGGCAGACCCCGAACGTCGACAAGTTGATGCCGATCGTCGACTGGTCCACGGCGGACGACTTCGGGCAGGAGGACAACTTCGTCACGCACGCCCTCGCGAACCTGCACGTCGCCGCCGCAGGCACGTACACGTTCCGGCTGGTCAGCGACGACGGCTCCCGTCTCTACCTCGACGACGCGGTGGTCATCGACCACGACGGGCTGCACGGGGCGACCTTGATGGACGGCGCGGTGACCCTGACCGAGGGTTACCACGCGTTGCGGGTCGAGTACTTCGAGGCCGGCGGTGGGCAGGAGCTCACCCTGTCCTGGCAACCGCCGGGCGCCGAGGAGTTCGCCGTCGTGCCCAACTCCGTACTGAGTACCGACGCCGGCGTGGTCCGGGTGACCGCGCCCGGCCGCAAGGCATGCCAGGGGGTCACCGACACCCCCGGCGACGGGCTTCCGCTGGACGCGGTGCACCCCGACTACACCCTGACCGACCTACGGCCGGACGGGTTCGAGCCGCAGGTCTCGGGTATGGACTGGACCGAGGACGGTCGACTGGTCATCGCCACCTGGGGCGGCAGTGAGGAAGTTCTCGGCGAGGTCTACATCGTCGAGAACGTCACCGGGCCGACCAGTGCCGAACAGGTCACGTACAAGAAGGTCGCCAGCGGCCTGCGGGAGCCGATGGGCCTGGCGGTGGTCGACGGCACCATCTACGTCGCACAGAAGCACGAGCTGACCGAGCTGCACGACATCGACGGCGACGAGGTCGCCGACGAGTACCGGACGGTGGCCAGCTGGCCGTACGGGGGCAACTTCCACGAGTTCGCCTTCGGCCTGCTCTACCGGGGCGGCCACTTCTACCTCAACCTCTCGGTGGCGATCGACTACGGCGGCGCCACCACCGACCCGCAGCCGATCGGCAACCGGGGCACCAGCATCAAGGTGAACCGGCGCACCGGCGAGGTCAGCTACATCGCCGGTGGTCTGCGGACCCCGAACGGCATCGGTTGGGGCCGGGACCAGGAGCTCTTCGTCACCGACAACCAGGGTGGCTGGCTGCCCGCCTCCAAGCTGGTGCACATCGAGCAGGACCGGTTCTTCAACCACTACACCAACCCGGACGGTCCGTTCGACGCCAACCCGGTCAGCCAACCGGCGCTCTGGCTGCCGCAGAACGAGATCGCCAACTCGCCGAGCACCCCGGTGCGGATCAAGAAGGGCCCGTACCGGGACCAGTTCCTGATCGGTGACGTCACCTACGGTGGCCTGCAGCGCGCGTACCTGGAGGAGGTGCACGGCGAGTACCAGGGCGCGGTGTTCCGGCACACCCAGGGGCTGGAGGCCGGCGTCAACGAGGTCTCGATCGGCCCGGACGGGTCGATCTACGTGGGTGGGCTCGGTGCCGACGGCAACTGGGGTCAGGCCGGCAAGCTGCGGTACGGACTGCAGAAGCTGACGCCGAACGGCAACCGGACGTTCGACATGAAGTCGATGAGCGCCACCCCGAACGGCTTCAAGATCGAATACACCCGGCCGCTGTCAACTGACACCATCCAGGACATCGCCGAGCGCTTCCAGATCAAGCAGTGGCGCTACGCGCCGACCCCCACGTACGGCGGACCGAAGGTCGACGAGGAGACGCTGACCGTCCGCGAGGTCATCGTCTCCAACGACCGGCGTACCGTCCGGTTGATGGTCGACGGCCTGCAGCAGGGCCGGGTGGTGCACCTGCGCTCGCCGCGCTCGTTCACCGCCTCCAACGGCGAGGAGCTGTGGAGCACCGAGGCCTGGTACACCCTCAACGCCATTCCCGGTGCCCAGCCGGACCGGATCTTCTATGAGGCCGAGGAGGGCTACCAGCAGGGCAGTGCCCGGTACGACACCGAGCACGCCGGCCACTCGGGCGTCGGCTTTGTGGCCGGGTTCGGCGAGTTGAACGCCGCCAACACCGTGCACGTCGAGGTGAAGCGCAACGGCGAGTACGAGGTGGGGCTGCGCTACAGCAACGGTCCGAACCCGTTCCAAGGGGACAAGACGGTCAGCATCTATGTCAACGGCGAGAAGGTCCGGCAGACCGTCCTGCCCAGCACCGTCACCTGGCAGGAATGGGCCACCAAGACCGAACTGCTCACCCTGCGTCGGGGCACCAACGCGATCCAGTACCGGGTGGATGCCACCGACACCGGTCACGTCAACCTGGACCTGGTCACCGTCCGTAAGCCGGGTGAACGGATCGTGCTGTTCGACGGCGGCAACCTGTCGGAGTGGCAGCACACCGACGGGCGCTCGGCGAGCTGGCCGGTGGTCGGTGACGGGGCGATGGAGGCCTGCTGCGGCGATCTGCGCACCCGGCAGGCGTTCGGCGACTTCCGGCTGCACGTCGAGTTCAAAGTGCCGCAGCTGCCGCCGGAGGTCACCGGGCAGAACCGCGGCAACAGCGGCGTCTACCTGCAGGAGCGGTACGAGATCCAGATCCTCGACTCGTACGGGGACCCGACCCTCGACAACAACGAGGCGGGTGCGATCTACCTGCAGAAGGCACCGGATGTCAACGTCGCGAGGCCGCCGGAGACCTGGCAGACCTACGACATCACCTACCTTGCGGCCCGCTACGACAGCGCCGGTGAGAAGACCTCCGACGCCAGGGTCACCCTGGTCTGGAACGGCGTGACGGTGCACGACGACGTCGCCATCACCGGCCCGACCGGCGGGAACATCCCCGAGGGGCCGGCGACCGGATCGATCCGGCTGCAGGACCACCAGAACACCGTGCAGTACCGCAACATCTGGGTCGAGCCGCTGAGCTGAGCCAGGTACGAAGGCCGCGCCGGACCGGGAATCCCGGTCCGGCGCGGCCTTCGTGGTGCCACCGGTCAGGCAGCGATACTCAGCTTTTCCGTGACGTTCGTCAGACCTTTGTTGATATCTGGCGACCTCGTAGTCGAGCATGGCCACCACGGCAGGGTGACTCCGCTCACATCAGTTCGCATTTTCGCGGGGTGGGCCTATTGCCGGGATCGACGCACCCCACGACCTCCGCTCCGGAAGGCCTCGTCAGCGAAGAAGACACTTACCTTCGGGCTGATTGCCACCATGGCGTTCGCCCTTACCGCCTGCACCGACTCGGACGCGACCCCGACCGACGACCGGACGGACGGCGAGCTGCGTCAGGTCAGGGTCGCGGCGCTGCCGAGCACGGAAACCGCCGCCCTGTGGGGCGGCATCGGAGCCGGCATCTTCGCCGAGCGGGGGATCGAGGTGGAGGTGCTGCCCGCACAGGGTGGCGCCCAGGCCATCCCCGCCCTGATCAACGGAGACATCGGCTTCGCCATCGGTCAGCCGTTCGGCGAGGTCGCCTTCCCCGACGTCCCGGCCCAGCTCGAAGCCGGCAACATCGAGGCGGCGTGGGTGCCGGAGCCGTTCGTCACCCAGCTGCGCGACTGCGGCGACGCCGTCGTCGTCGAGCCCTACCAGGCGGTCATGGTACCGGCATCCGCCCAGGTCGGACCTATCGCGCCGGCACCTACCGGCGCGCCGAGCACGCTGGCCTGAGGAATCCGGCGAGAGCCGACCGGCACCGGTGGCGGCAACCGCATCGAGTGACATGGTCGTTACTTAGTCGGACGCCCTATGGTGTTTCCAGCCGGCAGGCGTAAGGGTGATCCTGTCGGAGTCGCATCAGCGACGCGTGGATCGTAGGCGTACCGGAGGGCCGATCGGGTGTTCAGCCGCATTGCCATCGTCAACCGTGGTGAGGCCGCGATGCGGCTCATCCACGCCGCCCGGGAGCTGGCCGCCGAGACCGGGGCGCGGATCGAGACCGTCGCCCTGTACACCGACGTCGACCGTACCGCGACGTTCGTCCGTGAGGCGGACATCGCCTACGACCTCGGGCCGGCGTCCGCCCGGCCGTACCTCGATCTGACGGTCCTGGAACGCGCCCTGGTGGCCACCGGCGCCGACGCGGCGTGGGTCGGCTGGGGCTTCGTCGCCGAGTCCCCGGCGTTCGCGGAGCTGTGCGAGAAGACCGGCGTCACCTTCGTCGGACCGAGCGCGCACGCGATGCGTCAGCTCGGCGACAAGATCGGCGCAAAGCTGATTGCCGAGGAGGTCGGCGTACCGGTCGCCCCGTGGAGCCGGGGCGCGGTCGAGACCCTGGAGGCCGCCGTGGCGGCGGCGAGCGGCATCGGCTACCCGCTGATGTTGAAGGCGACCGCCGGTGGCGGCGGGCGCGGCATCCGGGTGATCACCAACGAGGCCGAGCTCGTCGACGCGTACGAACGCACCAGTCAGGAAGCCGCCCGCGCGTTCGGTAGCGGCGTCGTGTTCCTGGAACGGCTGGTCACCGGTGCCCGGCACGTGGAGGTCCAGGTGATCGCCGACGGCCAGGGCACCGCCTGGGCACTCGGCGTGCGTGACTGCTCAGTGCAGCGGCGTAACCAAAAGGTGATCGAGGAGTCGGCGTCGCCGGTGCTCAGCCCGGCGCAGGCCGCCGACCTCAAGGCCGCGGCCGAACGGCTCGCCGTCGCGGTCGGCTACCGGGGCGCGGCGACCGTCGAGTTTCTCTATCACCCGGGTGACCGCATGTTCGCGTTCCTCGAGGTCAACACCCGGCTGCAGGTGGAGCACCCGATCACCGAGTCCACCACCGGGTTCGATCTAGTCAAGGCGCAGCTGCACGTGGCGTCGGGCGGGCGGCTGGAGGGCGCGCCGCCGTCCGAGCGCGGGCACGCCGTCGAGGCCCGGCTCAACGCCGAGGATCCGGACCGCGACTTCGCGCCGTCGCCCGGTTGGATCGCCCGGCTGGACCTGCCCTCCGGGCCCGGGATCCGGGTGGACACCGGGGTCAGCGAGGGCGACACCATCCCCGCCGCCTTCGACTCCATGATCGCCAAGATCATCGCGTACGGACGGGACCGTGAGGAGGCGCTCGGCCGGCTGCGCCGGGCGATGGCGAACACCACCGTGATCATCGAGGGTGGCGCGACGAACAAGAGTTTCGTGATCGACCTGCTCGATCAACCCGAGGTGATCGACGCCAGCGCGGACACCGGGTGGATCGACCGGGTCCGCGGTGCGGGCCGGCTCGTCGCCCACCGGCACGTCGCCGTCGCCCTCGCCGCGGCCGCGATCGAGGGCTACGAGGCCGACGAGCGCGTCGAACGGCAGCGACTGCTGTCCACCGCGTCCGGCGGCCGCCCGCAGGTGCAGCACGCCAGCGGCCGCCCGGTGGACCTCAAGCTGCGGGGCGTCGGCTACCGGGTACGGGTGGCGCGGACCGGGGCGTACCGGTTCCGCGTCGGCATTGAGGTGGCAGACGTCGTGCACAGCGCCGACGTCGAGTTGGACCGCTTCGACCGGCACACCGGGCAGATCGTCGTCAACGGCAGCCGCCATCGTCTGGTCACCGCAACGCACGGGCCGGTCCACCTGGTCGAGGTCGACGGGGTGACCCACCGGGTCAGCCGCGACGAGGGCGGCGTGCTCCGCGCGCCGATGCCCGCCCTGATCGTCGCTACCCCGGTGCCGGTCGGTGCCGAGGTGGAGGCGGGAGCGCCGGTGCTGGTGCTCGAGGCCATGAAGATGGAAACGGTGCTGCGGGCACCGTTCAAGGCCCGGCTGAAGGAATCCGGCGTGTCGGTCGGGAACCAGGTCGAGGCGGGCGCACCGCTGCTGAGGCTGGAACCGGTCGCGGACGACGCCGCCGCCGGCCCGGCGTCCGGCCCGGTCGCGCCCGTCGAGCTGGAGATGCCCGCCGCGTCCGGGGCGCTCCCGCCGGCCGAACGGTGCCGACAGGGTCAGGAAGGCCTGCGCGGACTGCTCCTCGGCTTCGACGTCGACCCGCACGACGACCGCCGCGTCCTCGACGACTATCTCGTCGCGCGCCGGGCCGCTGCCGAGGACGGCGACCGGCCGTTGGCCGCTGAGATCGATCTCATCGAGGTCTTCGCCGACCTCGCCGAGCTGAGCCGCAACCGACCGACCGACGCCGACGGCGACGGGCACGTGCACAGCGACCGCGAGTACTTCCACACCTACCTGCAGAGCCTCGATGTCGAACGGGCCGGCCTGCCGGACGCCTTCCAGACCAAGCTCGCCAAGGCGCTCAGTCACTACGGCGTCACCGATCTGGAGCGCTCCGCCGATCTCGAAGCCGCCGTCTTCCGGATCTTCCTCGCTCTGCAGCGTGCCGCCGCCGACGCCACCGTCGTCGCGACACTGCTTCGCGCGTGGCTGCGGGAGCCGCCACCCGGCCAGTCGTTGCACGAGCCCGCCGGTCTCGCCCTGGAGCGACTGGTCGCCGCCACCCAGGTCCGCTTCCCGGTGATCGCCGACCTCGCCCGAGGTGTGGTGTTCGCCTGGTTCGCGCAGCCGTTGCTGCGCCGCAACCGGGCCACCGTCTACGCCCGGGTCCGCGCGCACCTGCGTCACCTGGACGCCCATCCGGAGACGCCGGAGCGCGCCGAGCGGATCGCCGACATGGTCCGCAGCACCGAACCGCTGGTCCGGCTGCTAGGCCAGCGGATCGTCCGTGACCACCTCGACAACGCGGTCATGCTGGAGGTGCTGACCCGCCGGTACTACGGCAACAAGGGACTCACCGCGGTCCACGCCCACCAGGTCGCCGGCTGCACCTTCGTGGTCGCCGAGCGGGCGGACTCGAGCGTGGTCACCACCGCCGTGGCCATCGACGCCCTGGGGTCCGCCCTCGGCGGGCTCGCAGAGCTGGCCGGTGGCCGGGAGTCCATCGACGCCGACGTCTATCTCGCCTGGGAGAACCAGCCGGAGGACTTCGACGCCATGGCGGCGGCGCTGCTCGACGTCGTCGCCGCGCATCCGCTGCCGCCCCAGGTCCGCCGGGTGACCACCACCATCGCGGGCCGCGCTGGCGCGGTGATGCACCACCATTTCACGTTCCGCCCGTCGAGCGGGGGAATGGTCGAGGAGCGGCTGATCCGCGGCCTGCACCCGTACATCGCGCAGCGCATGCAGCTGGAGCGGCTGCGCAAGTTCGACCTGACCCGGCTGCCCTCGCTGGACGAGGAGGTCTACCTGTTCCAGTGCGTCGCCCGGGAGAACCCGTCCGACCAGCGTCTCGTCGCGTTCGCGCAGGTACGTGACCTGACCCGGCTGCGTGACCATGATGGACGCCTGGTGTCGCTGCCGACCACCGAGGACACCGTCGCGGCCTGCCTCGACTCGATCCGCCGGGCACAGTCGCGCAGACCGTCGAAGACCCGCTTCACCACCAACCGGATCGTGATCTACGTCTGGCCGCCGAACGACCTCACCCGCCAGGAGATGGAGATGATCGCCGGGCGGATGCGCCCGACGACTGCGGGTGCCGGGTTGGAGGAGATCCTGTTCATCGGGCGCCGACGCGACCGGGTGACCGGCGAGCTGACGAAGATGGCCGTACGGATCGCCTTCGACGCCACCGGCGGGGCCGAACTGGTCGTCGGCGAGCCGCCGGCCGAGCCGGTCGAGCCGTTGGACGACTACCGACTGAAGGTGCTGCGGGCGAGCAGCCGCAACACGGTGTACCCGTACGAACTCACCGGCCGGCTCGGCGACTTCGTCGAGCACGACCTCGACGAACACAACGCGTTGGCGCCGGTCGACCGGCCGAAGGGGAGCAACCGCGCGGCAATCGTCGCCGGTGTGGTCAGCACGGTCACCCCCCGCCACCCCGAGGGGGTCACCCGGGTCGCGCTGTTCGGCGATCCGACGAAGTCGCTCGGCGCACTGTCCGAGCCGGAGTGCCGCCGGATCATCGCGGCCCTGGACCTGGCCGAGCGGATGCGGGTGCCGGTGGAGTGGTACGCGTTGTCCGCCGGAGCCCGGATCTCCATGGAGTCGGGCACCGAGAACATGGACTGGGTGGCCGCCGCGCTCAAACGGATCGTCGAGTTCACCCAGGCCGGCGGTGAGATCAACATCGTGGTCGCGGGCATCAACGTCGGCGCGCAGCCGTACTGGAACGCCGAGGCGACGATGCTCATGCACACCAAGGGCATCCTGGTGATGACGCCGGACTCGGCGATGGTGCTCACCGGCAAGCAGTCGCTGGACTTCTCCGGCGGGGTGTCCGCCGAGGACAATTTCGGCATCGGCGGCTACGACCGGGTGATGGGTCCGAACGGGCAGGCGCAGTACTGGGCGCCGAGCCTGACCGCCGCGCGGGACGTGCTGCTGGCCCACTACGACCACACGTACGTCGTACCGGGAGAGACCGGACCGCGCCGGGCGGCCACCACCGACCCAACCGACCGCGACGTCTCCACCTTCCCGCACACGCTGGCTGGCAGTGACTTCACCACCGTAGGGGAGATTTTCTCGGCCGAGGCCAATCCGGACCGCAAGAAGCCGTTCGACATCCGGACCGTGATGCAGGCGCTGGCCGACCAGGACCACCCGATGCTGGAACGCTGGGCGGGCATGGCCGACGCCGACACCGCCGTGGTGCAGGACGTGCACCTCGGCGGCATCCCCGCATGCCTGCTCGGTATCGAGTCGCGGACCGTGCCGCGGCGTGGTTTCCCGCCCACCGACGGCCCGGACACCTACACCGCGGGCACGCTGTTCCCGCAGTCGTCGAAGAAGGCCGCGCGGGCGATCAACGCGGCCAGCGGCAACCGGCCGCTGGTGGTGCTGGCCAACCTGTCGGGCTTTGACGGCTCGCCCGAGTCGATGCGCAAGCTGCAGCTGGAGTACGGCGCCGAGATCGGCCGGGCGATCGTGAACTTCCGTGGGCCGATCGTGTTCTGTGTGATCTCGCGGTACCACGGTGGCGCGTTCGTGGTCTTCTCGAAGGCGTTGAACCCCGCCATGACGGTGCTCGCGCTGGAAGGTTCGTTCGCCTCGGTACTCGGTGGCGCTCCCGCCGCTGCAGTGGTGTTCTCCGGCGAGGTGGACGCCCGTACCGCGCGCGATTCGCGGATCCGAGAACTGGAGGGCCGGGTGGCCGCGTCGTCGGGCACCGATCGCGCCGCGTTGGCCGCCGAGCTCGACGAGCTGCGGTCGTCGGTACGGGCGGAGAAGCTGGGCGAGGTGGCCACCGAGTTCGACCGGATCCACGACATCCGGCGCGCCGTCGAGGTCGGCTCGGTGGATGCCGTCATCAGCGCAGCCGAGCTGCGCCCGCGGATCATCGCCACCATCGAATCCCGGCTGCGGGAGGGGCGGTGACAGCGAACCTTCCGACCGGGCGGTAGGATTGTCGGGCTCTGAGTGGAGCGGGAAGTGGAGGCCACCGATGGCTCGTGCGACGTCGAACCGCCCGGCGGCGACCCGGCGCAGGCAACGCTGGGCCGACGGATACGACCCGGAGAACACCCGCAAGTCGTTGATCGCCAGCGCGCTGGAACTGTTCGGGCGTCGGGGTTTCGACCGGACGTCGGTGCAGGAGATCGCCGACCAGGCCGGGCTGACCAAGGGTGCCTTCTACCACCACTTCGAGAGCAAGGACGACCTGCTGCGGCACATCCAGGAGGAGTACCTGGAAGCGCAACTGGCCGCAATCCAGCAGATCGAGTCCGGCAGCGACGACCCGGCGGTGCGGGTGGCGGAGCTCATCCGGTTCAGCCTGACCAGCGTGGCCGAGTACCGGGCACACGTGACGATCTTCTACCAGGAGCGGCGGTACCTCGCCGGAGACATGTTCGCCGAGGTGACGCGCAAGCGTGACGCGGTGGAGGCGGCCTTCGCCGGCATGATCTCCGACGGTATCGCCCGTGGTGTCCTCCGCACGGACATGGACCCGCGGATCGTCACCTTCGGGCTGGTGGGCATGTGTGCCTGGGCGTACCAGTGGCTCAACGTCGACGGTCCGCTCAGCATCGACGAGGTGGCGCGCCAGTTCAGCGCGATGGTGCTCGAAGGGCTCCGCTGAACCGTGCGGGGCCGGTCAGCCGGCGAGCAGTTGGCGGGCCATGACGACGCGTTGCACCTGGTTGGTGCCCTCGTAGATCTGGGTGATCTTGGCGTCGCGCATCATCCGTTCCACCGGGAAGTCACGGGTGTACCCGTAGCCGCCGAGCAGCTGGACGGCATCGGTGGTGATCCTCATCGCCGCATCTGAGGCGAAGCACTTCGCCGCCGCGCCGAAGTAGGTCAGGTCCGGCCCGCCCCGCTCGGACCTGCCGGCGGCCGCGTAGGTGAGCTGCCGTGCCGCCTCCAGGGTCATGCCCATGTCCGCTAGGAGGAACTGGACGCCCTGGAAGTCGGCGATGGCCCGGCCGAACTGTTGTCGTTGCCGTACGTAACCCAGGGCGTAGTCCAGCGCGCCCTGGGCGATGCCCAGGGCCTGAGCGGCGATGGTGACGCGGGTGTGATCCAGTGTCCGCATCGCCGTCGCGAAGCCGGTTCCCGGCGCACCGATGATCCGGTCCGCCGGGACGCGGACGTTGTCGAGGTACACCTCGCGGGTCGGGGATCCCTTGATGCCGAGTTTGCGCTCCGGTGCGCCGAAGCTGACGCCGGGATCGGACCTTTCCACCACGAAGGCGGAGATGCCGCGCGTGCGTGCCGCCGGGTCGGTGACGGCGAAGACCGTGTAGTAGTCGCTCAGTCCGGCGTTGGTGATCCAGCGCTTGACCCCGTTTAGTACCCAGACGTCGCCGTCGCGTTCGGCGCGGGTCCGCATGCCGGCCGCGTCGCTGCCGGCGTCGGGCTCGGACAGGCAGTACGAGAACATCGCCTCGCCCCGGGCGACTGGTGGTAGATACCGCTGCTTGAGGTGCCCGCCGGCAGCGAGCAGTAGCGGCATGGTGCCGAGCTTGTTGCCAGCCGGGATCAGCGAGGAGGTGGCACATGCCCGTGCCACCTCCTCGATGACGATCGCGGTGGCGAGGGCGTCCGCGCCGGCACCGCCGTACTCGACGGGGATGTGCGGGGCGTGGAAGTCGGCGGCGCGCAGCGCATCGTAGGAGGCCTGCGGAAACTCGGCGTTCTCGTCGGCGGCCGCCGCATGTGGCGCGACCTTGTCGTCGCACACCTCTCGTACGGCCTGCCGCACTGCTGCGTGCTCCTCGGGCAGCTGGTACGCCTCGAACACCACGGAACCTCCCTGCTCAGTTATCCGAAGCTGATGATACCATCCGGTCGGAATGAAGAAGGCCGCCGATGGCCGTTCTCCGTTGGAGTGACCATGCGAACCGCATCACGGACGATCGTGCGTAACCCGGGTGACCTGCTCGACCTGGTCGGCGCGGAGCTGGGGGCCAGCGCACCACAGGTGGTGACTCAGCGGCAGATCGACCAGTTCGCCGACGTCACCGGGGACCACCAATGGATCCACGTCGACGTCGAGCGGGCGCGGACCGGCCCGTTCGGTACCACCGTCGTGCACGGATTCCTGACCTTGGCACTCGTCCCGCGCCTGCTCGCGGACATCCTCGAGGTGCAGACCTTCGCCATGGGTGTCAACTACGGGCTGGATCGGGTCCGGTTCGTCCGACCCTTGCCGCCCGGTGTGCCGATCCAGGGCACCGCGACGTTGGTGTCGGCCCAGCCGATCACCGCCGTCCCTGGTACCGGGGACGGTGTGCAGGCCAAGGCTTCGGTGACGGTGGAGTTCGCCGATGGGCCGACGCCCTGCTGCGTGGCCGAGATCCTGTTCCGGTACTACAGCTGATCCACGTCGACGATCGGCGACGGCGGGGCGTCACCCGCTCACTCGGTCGTGGTGGCCGACGGACTGACGAACCGCCCCCGGTAGAACGACAACGCCGGCACGTTCGTCGGCTTCAGGTGCACGTGGTCGATGTCGAGCAGGAAGATGACGTGGTCGCCGCTGGTGATCACCTCGTCACGTCGTCCGGCGAGCACCGCCGGTGTGCCGGGCAGCAGCGGAACCCCGTCGGGGCCGGGCAGCCAGGACACCCCGGCGAGTTTCTCCGCGCCGGTCAGCCCGGATGTGGCGAACCGGCGGGCCACGTCCTCCTGGTCCCGGCTGAGGATGTGGATGGCGATCCGTCTGGATCCGACCAAAGTCGGGAAGCTGGACGAGGAACTGGTCACGCAGAACAACACCTTCGCTGGCTGCAGCGAGACCGAGGTGAACGAGTTCACGGTCAGCGCGGCGACGCCGCTCTGGGCGGTGATCGCGGTGATCGCGGTGACGCCGGTGGGGAAGTGACCACACACCTGACGGAACTCCGTCGAATCGAACAGCGGCTCGGCCGTCAAGGGAGGTCACCACCTGGGGGAGGAGTCGTGCCCGGGGCGCAGACCGCCGTCGAGCTGGATGAGGCAAAGTGAATGGCCGCCGGGATCCTTCACCAGGTGAAGACGTCCGTACGGGCTCCGGACCGGGCCGACGGTCGGCGTCCCGCCGAGCGCGCAGACCCGCCGCAGCGCGTCGTCCAGGCAGTCCACAGCGAAGTAGGTGATCCACTTCGCCGGGATCAGGTTCGGCCATTCGTTGTCGAGTGCCAGCACACCGGCGACCGCGACGTCGCCGAGCATCAGCAGGGTGTACGGGCGGGCGGTGGGCGTGTCTGCCGTCCGCCGGGTGGCGTAGCCGAACAGGGACCGGTAGTAGCTCACCGAGGCGGCGGGCTCCCCGGTGTTCAGTTCGTTCCAGCACAGTGCGCCGACCGAGTTGAGCAGTTGCGCACCGGTGCGTGACTCGCCCTGGTAGAGGCCGAACGCGGCACCGAACGGGTCGATGACGACGGCGCCGGTTCCGGCGGCCGGCAGATATCGCGGTGGGGTGACCAGCTCGCCGCCGAGCTGGACCGCCCGGGAGGCGCTCCGACTCACGTCGTCGACCGCGAAGTAGACGATCCACCCCCGGGGCCGGCCGGCGTGCAGCGCGGCGGCGTCGGAGATGCCGGCCACGTCGCGTCCGTCGATGCCACACATCCGGTAGGTGGTGGCACCGAGCCGTTCGGCACGCACCGTCCAGCCGAGTAGTGCCCGGTAGAAAGGTTCGACCTGGTCCGGATCGGGGGTGGCCAGCTCCACCCAGACGGCCTCGCCAGCCTGGAACCGACCGCTCATCGGTCCGCTCCGCGCGCGGTGACACCGGCGACGATGGTGCGCGCCGAGACGTCGTAGACATGATCCGGCCGTCCGGTGGCCCGGCTCGACTCGACCACCTCGACCACCGCTCGCAGCGTGCGGCCGGGTACGGCGAGCAGCGTCTCGACCAGAGCCCCGGCCGCGCGGTCGAGGTCGTCGTCGGCGACGACCTCGGCGACCAGGCCCCAGGCGAGCATCTGATCGGCGGACGCGGTCGTGGCCCCGGTCAGCAGGTGGTAGGCCTGCGGGCGGGGTAGCGCCCGGGCGATCGCGTAGCCGACTCCGGCGGGGGCGAAACCGAACCGGGCCTCGGGTAACGACAGGCGGGCACTGGTCGCGGCGATCGGCAGGTGCACGGCGTCGAGCAGGCCGGCACCGAAGCCGATCACCCGGCCCCGTACCGCGGCGACCACCGGCACCGGGAGTCGCCGGATCCGCCGCAGTGCGGCGTCGCTGGCGCGCAGACTGTCCGCCACCGTCTCCGACGAACTGCCGGCCAGCTCGGTGAACGCCGTGGTGTCCCAGCCGCCGCAGAAGTTCCGGCCGGCCATCTCGAGCTCGACGACCGCGCAGCTGTCGATGGCCGCAGCGGTCTCCAGTGCGTGGACGAGTTCATGCAGCGCGGTGTCGTCGAAGCAGTTGCCGCGGGCCGCGTTGTCATAGCGCACCCGGATGAGGCGTCCGTCGTGCCGAGGGGTGAGGGTAGGGGCCACCGGGGTATCATACATACCGGTCGGTATGTTCACAACGCCGCTGGTTGGCTGGCCTTTGTCACGCGAATGTCATAGTCGAGATACCTGCTTGAACGTTGACTTGATACCGGCTGGTCGGTACTTTGTGGCGAGCGTCACCGGCGCGCAACGCGGCGACGTGAACGGGTCCATCGCTGTGAAGGACACCCCTGATGATCATGAAAATCCTGCGTTCCCGGCGGCCCCTCGTGGCCGCCGCCGCCATCACTGTCGCCAGCGTCGGCCTGACCGCCTGCGGTGGCACCGAACCCGACGACACCGGTTCGTCCGGCCCGACTGTCATCCGTGCGCTGCTCGCGGCCCAGCCCGCCACCCTCGATCCAATCGTCGGTGCGCGCTCCGCCCAGGTCGTCTGGGCGACGATGCTCGAACCGCTGATCGACACCGGCGACGACCTCGCGCCCACCGACACCGGTCTCATCACCAACTGGACCCGTACCGACGCCACGACCTGGACGTTCACCGTCCGCCCCGACATCACCTTCAGCAACGGGGAAGCTGCCGACGCCGCCGCCGTCGCGAACACCATCACGCTCACCCGCGACACTGAGGGGTCACCGCTGAAGTCCTACTTCGGCAACGTCACCTCGATCGAGGCCACCGACGACGCCACCGTCGTGGTCACCACCGGCACGCCGCAGTACAACATTCCCGACCTGCTCACCACGGTCTATCTGGTCCCACCGGCCTACTACCAGGAGCAGGGGTCCGAAGGCTTCGCTGCGGCCCCGGTCGGCACCGGCCCGTACGTGTGGGCCGGCGCCAACGCCGGTCGTGACATCTCGGTCACCAAGAACCCCGACTACTGGGGCGACGAACCGACGAACGACGGTGTGACCTTCACCTGGGCAAACGAGGCCGCGCAGCGGCTCGCGTTGATCCAGAGCGGGACCGTCGACGTCTCCTTCGACCTACCGCCGGCCCAGGCGCAGGCGGCCGAAGCGGCCGGGGTCGACGTGGTACGCACCGAGACCGCCATAAAGATCATCGCCTTCCTCGACTCGACCAAGGCGCCGTTCGACGACCCGCAGCTGCGTGAGGCCGCGGCCCTGGCCATCGACCGGGACGCGATCGTCAGCGGCATCTTCGACGGCCAGGCCGCTGCCGACGCCGGACTGCTCAACGTCCGGCCCGGCCAGCAACCGCAGGACAGTGTCACCGCCGACCCGGCGAAGGCCGCGCAACTCGTCGGTGACGCCACCCCGGCCGTACAGATCACCTATCCGGCGGCGCAGTACACCAACATCGAAGAGGTCGCCCAGGCGGTGGGCGGCAGCCTCGAACAGGCCGGCTTCACGGTCAGCTACGAGCCGCTCGACTACGGCACCCTGGTTCAGCGGATCATCGGCCGCCAGGTCCCCGGTGTCGCCATCTTCGCCGGAGTGCCCAACGTCGCCGTGCCGGACTACTTCGTCAGCGGCTTCATGAAGACCGCGTCGTTGACCGGCAACTGCCCTGACCCGCAGATCGACCAGCTCGCCCAGCAGGCGCTCGAACAGGACAGCGCCGAGCAGGCCGCCCCGATCTACGAGCAGCTCAACACCATCGGAGTGGTCGAGAAGCACTGCTACGTGCCGCTCTACCGGCAGATCTTCAACTACGCGACCGGTCCCGGTGTCACCGGTGTCGAGTTCGGTCCGCTGAATACCGTGGACTTCACGAAGACGACCCTCTGACGATGACCGGAGCAGCGCAGACGGGGGTGCCCGGCGACCTCGCCGGGCACCCCCGCACCTCGGACACCGACACCGCCGTGCTGGTGGTCGACGATCTGGTCGTCGAGCACCGCGACCGGAGCACGGGGGCGGTGCTGCGCGCGGTCGACCACGTGTCGCTGCGTATCGGCGCCGGCGAGAGCGTCGCCGTCGTCGGCGAGTCGGGGTCCGGCAAGACGACGCTCGCCATGGCGGCCACCGGGCTGGGCACCCGTGGCGACGGGGCAATCCGGCTGCTCGGGCACCAGCTCTCCGCGATCAGTCGGGCACGGCTGCGGCGGCTGCGCCCCGAGGTGCAGGTGGTCTTCCAGGATCCGCACGGATCGCTCGACCCCCGGCAGTCGGTCCGCTCCGGGCTGCGCGAACTGCGTCGGCTGCAACCCGAGCGCACCTCCTGGATCAGCGACACCGAACTGCTCGACCGGGTCCGGCTGGCACCGCAGATCCTGGACCGCTACCCGCACCAGCTCTCCGGCGGCCAGGCCCAGCGGGTCTGCATCGCCCGCGCCCTGCTGATGCGGCCGCGGCTGATCGTGGCGGACGAACCGACCTCCGGTCTCGACGTGTCGGTGCAGGCCGACGTGCTGGCGCTGCTGACCCAGATCCGGCAGAGCACCGGCGCGGCCCTGCTGATGATCAGCCACGACCTCGCCGTCGTCCGCTCGATCTGCGATGTCGTACACGTCATGTACCAGGGCCGGGTGGTCGAGTCGGGGCCGTGCGAGGCGGTCTTCGTCACCCCCCGCGACGACTACACCCGCGAACTGCTCGCCGCGATGCCCGGCGCCCGCTGGAGGTCCCGCCGATGAAGGCCAGCACCGTCCGACGGGTCGGCAGCCGCCTGGCGTCGCTGCTGGCGTCCCTGCTCATCGCGCTGAGCCTGGCGTTCGCGCTCGGCCGGCTTTCCGGTGATCCGACCGTGGCCATCCTCGGACCGATGGCCACCCCGGAGCAGCGGGACGCTCTGCGGCACGAACTCGGCCTCGACCTGCCGCTGGTCGTCCAGTACCTCGAGTACCTGAAGGGCATCCTCACCGGTGACCTTGGCCAGTCGCTGCAGTTCTACCAGGCCAACACCACCCTGATCGCCGACCGACTGCCGTTCACCCTGCAACTGGTCGCCGCCGGCATGGCACTCGCCGTACTCGTCGGAGTGCCGCTCGGGGTGCTGGCCGCGACCCGCGAGGGCACCTGGTGGGACCGCGCCGCCTCCACCGTCGCCCTGCTCGGCCAATCGGTGCCCGTCTTCTGGTTCGGCATGATGCTGGTGGCGCTGTTCGCCGTGAACCTCGGCTGGCTGCCCGCCGGGCAGTCCGGCACCCCGCAGCATCTGGTCCTTCCCGCCGTCACCATGGCGGTGTACCCGATGGCGCAGATCGCCCGGCTCACCCGGGCGTCGATGAGCGAGACGTTGGCCGAGCCGTACATCGACTCCGCCCGGGCCCGCGGGCTGCGCGGCCGGCGGGTCGTGTGGCGGCACGCGTTCAAGAACTCGATGATGCCGATCCTGACCATCGTCGTGCTGCAGACCGGGATCCTGCTCTCCGGCGCAGTCGCGATCGAGTACGTCTATTCCTGGCCCGGCCTCGGCCAGCTGGCGCTGCAGGCCATCCAGTTCCGTGACTTCCCGCTCGTCCAGGCGATCGTCGTCTTCGGCGCGTTGACGTTCGTCCTGCTGAACCTGCTCGTCGACGTGATCCATTCGGTCGTCGACCCGAGGGTGAGGTGACGGCCGTGAGCCGATCCGATCTGCACCCGGCGCCGCCGGCGGCGCAACCGCCACGACGCCCGGCACGGCGGTCCCGTACCTCGGTGTTCTGGCTGTCCCTGCCGCTGGTGGTCGTCGCCGGCCTGGTGCTGGTGTTGCCGCTGACCGGACTGCTGCCCGACACCGGGCAGGACCTGGCGGCGACCCGGCGACCGCCCGCCTTCCTCGACGGCGGAACCTGGGCGCACCCGCTCGGCACCGACAAGCTCGGCCAGGACGTCCTCACACAGTTCGTCTCCGCCGGCCGGCTGACCATTCTGATCGGCCTGGTCGGCGCGCTGGTCGCGATCGGCCCCGGCACCCTGCTCGGCGTGCTGGCCGGCTACTTCCGCGGCTGGGTCGACCGGGTCATCTCGGTGCTCATCGACGCTCAGCTGGCCCTGCCGTTCATCCTGGTCGCCCTCGCGATCATCTCGAACCGGGGCAGTTCGCTGCCAGTGCTGTTCCTGGTGCTGGCGCTGACCGGGTGGGCGGTCTGCGCCCGGGTCACCCGGTCGGCGACCCTGGCGATCCGCGAGCGGCAGTTCGTCACCGGCCTGCGGGCGGCCGGCGCGTCGGAGGCGCGGATCGTCTTCCGACACGTCCTGCCCAACCTCGCCGGCACGGTCGTCGCGCTCGGCACCCTCCAGGTCGGCACGGCGATCCTGATCGAGAGCGCGCTGAGCTTCCTCGGCCTCGGCGTACCGCCACCGAGCGTCAGCTGGGGGTCGATGCTGGCCTCCGGCCAGGACGAGCTGAGCCAGGCCTGGTGGATCGCGCTGTTCCCCGGGCTCGCCATCACCCTGCTGGTGCTGCTGGTCAACCTGTTGGGCGACGCGCTGCTCACCCACCACGACCCACGGAAGAGGCGCCGATGACCGCGCTGCTGAGCGTCTGCGGCCTGTCCGTCGTCGCCCGACTCGCCGACGGCGACCTGCGACTGCTCGACGACGTCGACCTCGACGTGGAACGGGGCCGCATCGTCGGCGTCGTCGGCGAGTCCGGCAGTGGCAAGACCACCCTGGCCCGCACCGTCGTCGGGCTGCTCGAACGCAACGTCGATGTCGAACAGGGCCGGGTCACCCTCGCCGGCGACGAGGTGGTGGCCCCCGGCGTGGACCGCACCGACCGGGTCCGGGGCAGCGCCGTGGGCATGGTCTTCCAGGACGCCTCCCGGTCGTTGAACCCGCTGATGAAGATCGGCACACAGCTCGTCGAGGTGCTGCGCCGCCACGTCCGGGGCATCACCCGGGCCGAGGTCGAGCGCCGCTCGGTGGAGGTGCTGGCGCAGATGCGCATCACCGACCCGGCCCGGGTGCTGGGCAGCTACCCGCACCAGCTCTCCGGCGGGCTGCGCCAGCGGGTCGCCATCGGGCTGGCCGTCGTCACCCGTCCGGCGCTGGTGATCGCAGACGAGTGCACCACCGCCCTCGATGTCACCACCCAGACCAAGGTCGTCGAGCTGTTCCGCACCCTGGTCGACGAACTCGGCATCGGCCTGCTCTTCGTCACCCACGACCTGATGCTCGCCAGCGACCTCTGTGACCGGATCGCGGTGATGAGCAGCGGCCGGGTCGTCGAGCAGGGTGCGGCCAAGCAGGTGTTGGACGAGCCGCAACAGGAGTACACCCGGCGACTGCTCGCCGCCATCCCCTCGTGGAGTTGAAGGAGAACCGCGACACATGCCCGATCAGCCCGGCATCGACGGCTACGCGGTACACCTGCCGGCGTACGCCCTGCACGACAACAGGCTCGACGCGACCGGACCACCCAGGCCGGGCGGTCCGGTGCGCGGCGTCGCCGCCTTCGACGAGGACGCCGTCACCATGGCCGTCGAAGCGATGCGGCACCTCACCGCCGCCGACCACGCCGGTCGGCAGCTGCTGCTCGCCACCACCAGTGCGCCGTACGAGGCGAAGACCTCGGCCGGGGTCGTGCACGCCGCGCTCGGGCTCGATCCGGCCGTCAGCGCGGTCGATCTGCGCGGGCACCGCTGCGGCGCGACCGCCCTCAACCTCGTCGCGTGCTCCGGCGACGCGGCGGTGCTGGCCGACCTGCGGACCACCCGACCGGGGGCACCGGACGAGCTCGCCCAGGGCGACGGCGCCGCGGCGTTCGTCGGCGGCGGCACCCGCGCCGCGACGCTGCTCGCCCGCGCCGGACACACCACCGAGATCCTGGAACGGTGGCGGCTGCCCGGGGAACGGCACGACCGCGTCTGGGACGAACGGTTCACCGCCGACGTCCTCGTCACCGCCGGCCTCGACGCGGCCCGCCGCGCGTTCGCCCTCGCCGGCCTGGACGCCGTCGACGAGGTCGTCGTGTCGTCGTCGAATACCCGCGCCGCCGCGGCGCTGCGGCGCACGCTGGGCGGATCGGGGGCCGACGCGAAGGTCGAACGGGCCACCGGTTTCACCGGTGCCGCCCACCCCGCGCTGCTGCTCGCCGCCGCGTTCGACGAGGCGCGGCCCGGCCGGACGATCCTGCTGCTGTCGGCGACCGAGGGCGCCGACGCCTTCGTCTGGCGGGTCGGCGACGGGGTACGGGAGGCGCGCGGCGGCCCGGCCGTACGGCAGCAGCTTGCCGCCCGGCAACCCGTCGGCTACGGCCGCTACCTGCGCTGGCGCGGACTGCTGGACGTGCAGGGCCCGGCCCGGCCCGCGTCGCCGGCACCGGCGTCGCCGCCGATGTTCCGCCGGTCCGGCTGGAAGTTCCGCCTGGAGGGCAGCCGGTGCGACGCCTGTGCGAAGGTCACCACACCGCCGGCCCGGGTCTGCGCCTCCTGCGGCAGCGCCGCGTCGGGACAGACGCCAGCGACGGTCCCGCTGCGGGACAAGAGCGCCCGGGTCGTCTCGGTGACCAGGGACCATCTGACCACCATGCCGGAACCGGAGGTCGCGGTCGTCGTCGCCGACATCGACGGCGGCGGCCGACTCAGCGCGTACGCGACCGACGTCGCGCCGGGCGACGTGGCCGTGGGCATGGTGATGACGCCGACGTTCCGGCGGCTGTGGACCACCGATTCGATCCCCAACTACTTCTGGAAACTCCGGCCACGGAAGGAGACCACCGATGGCCAGTAGGCGGATGGCCCACGACGTCGCGATCGTCGCGATGGGCTGTACCCCGTTCCGCGACCACTGGCACCGGTCCGCCGACGATCTGCTGGTCGACGCGGTGCACGAGTGCGTCGGGTCGCTGCCCGGTGCCACCCTCGACGACATCGACGCGTTCTGGGTGGGTACCCAGGGCTCCGGCATGTCCGGGCAGACTCTTGCCCGGCCGTTGCGCCTGGTCGGCAAGCCGGTAACCCGGGTGGAGAACTACTGCGCCACCGGCTCGGAGTCGCTGCGCAACGCGGCGTTCGCGGTCGCGTCCGGGGCGTACGACATGGTCATGGCGACCGGGGTGGAGAAGCTGAAGGATTCGGCGTACTCCGGTCTGGCCGCCGTCTACCCACCCGCCGACGGCACCGACGTCGACTGGACCGCACCCGCCGGATTCTCCCTGCTCGCCCCCGCCTATCAGCAGGCGTACGGCGTCGGCGCGCGGGACATGCGCGATGCGCTCACCAAGGTCGCGACGAAGAACCACGAGAACGGCGCGTTGAACGAGCGCGCCCAGTTCCGTAGGGCTGTCTCCGCCGAGGCCGTTGAGAACGCGCCGCGCGTCGCCGGGCAGCTCGGCGTACTGGACTGCTCGGGCGTCTCCGACGGCGCCGCCGCGGCCATCCTGGTCCGAGCCGAGGACGCCTACCGTTACACCGACAAGCCGGTGTTCCTGCGGGGGATGGGGTTCGTCGCGGGCTCGGGCTCGGGTCTGGCCACCGACGGCTACGACTTCACCACCTTCCCGGAGGTGGTGCAGGCGGCGCGACAGGCCTACGACCAGGCGGGTGTCACCGACCCGGCGACACAGATCTCGCTGGCCGAGGTGCACGACTGTTTCACTCCGACGGAGGTGGTGCTGATGGAGGACCTGGGATTCTCCGAGCGGGGCAAGGCCTGGCGGGACATCCTCGACGGCCGGTACGACCGCGGCGGCGCGTTGCCGGTGAACACCGACGGAGGTCTCAAGTCGTTCGGCCACCCGATCGGCGCCACCGGGCTACGGATGGTGTTCGAGTGCTTCACCCAGCTGCGGGGTGCGGCCGGTGCCCGCCAGGTGCCCGACGCCCGGTTGGCCCTCGCCCAGAACCTCGGTGGGCAGCCGGGTTCCTGCGTGGCGTTCGTCGCGGTGCTGGGGAGTCAGCGGTGAACGCCCAGGTGCGCCTCGACGGGCAGGTCGTGATCGTCACCGGCGCCGGCAACGGGATCGGCCGGGCGCACGCCCTGCTGCTGGCCGAACGCGGTGCCCGCGTGGTTGTCAACGATCTCGGCGGGGCGGTGGACGGTTCGGGTTCCTCCGGTGCGGCGCAGCGGGTGGTCGACGAGATCCGCGCCGCGGGCGGCGTCGGGGTCGCGTCGACGGACTCGATCGCCACCGCAGCGGGTGGCGCCGACCTCGTCGCACGGGCCCTGCAGGAGTTCGGCCGGATCGACGCGGTGATCCACAACGCCGGCATCCTGCGGGACGGCACGCTGGCCAAGATGCGCGAGGAGGACGTCGCCGCGGTCCTCGACGTGCATCTCGCCGGTGCGTTCCACGTGTTGCGGCCCGCGTGGGGGCAGATGGCCGATCGGGGGTACGGGCGAATCGTGCTGACCAGCTCGTCGTCCGGGTTGTTCGGCAACTTCGGCCAGGCCAACTACGGGGCGGCCAAGGCCGGCCTGATCGGTCTGATGAACGTGCTCGCGCTGGAGGGTGCCCGCCGGGGCATCCTGGTGAACGCGATCGCACCGACCGCCGCGACCCGGATGACCGAGAACCTCCTCGGTGAGCTGGCCGACCGGTTCGACCCGCAGCACGTCGCTGCGGTGGCGACCTTTCTCGCCTCCGGGCAGTGCCAGCTGAACCGGCACATCCTCACCGTCGGCGGTGGCCGGGTCGGGCGAATCTTCATCGGCGTCACCCCCGGCTGGTACGGCGGGGCCGAGCCGGTCTCGCCCGACGACATCAGCGCGTCGATCGACGACATCTGCCGGCTCGACGACTTCATCGTCCCCGACAGTGGCGCCGACGAGGTCACGCTGATCCAGCGGGCCCTGTCCAAACCCGCCGGCCCAACCGCCTGAGCCGTCAAGGAAGGGAGCCACCATGCCGGTGAGCGAGGTACACCATGTGGCCGTGACCGTTTCCGACGTCGACCGGGCTGCGGATTTCTACGAGAAGGCGCTGGGCTACCGCCGGACGCTGCGGGCCGACGTGGCCGGCCCCGGCATCGAGGTGTCGCTGGGACTGCCCGCTGGCACCACCGGCCGGGTCCAGTACCTGCAGGGGCCGAGCCGCATCGGTCAGCTGGAGCTGATCGAGTGGAACGGCCCCGCGACCCGGACGGCGACCGGTGGACATCTGGAGCTGGGCACCTTCCTGCTCAGCTTCGCGGTGCCGCTGGCGGAGATGGACGAGCTGCACGCACGACTGGTCGAGCTGGGCGCGCAGTGTCTGAGCCCGCCGAATGAGGTCATGCTCGACAACTACGGGCTGATCACCGCGTTCGCGGCCCGTGACCTCGACGGCAACCTGCTGGAGTTCGTGGCGCTGCCGTCCCGGGAGGAGATCCTGGCCCGGCGGCGGGAGGGCGGCAGCTGATGGCGACCAGCAACTTCACCGAAACGCTGCGCCGGCAGGCGCTGCGCCGCGCCGAGCGGGAGGCACTGGTCGACGGGGATTCCCGCTGGACCTATGCCGAACTGGACGCCGACGTCGACCGGCACGCTGCGGCACTGCGCGACGCCGGCATCGTCGACGGCGACCTGGTCGGGGTGCTCGGGCGCAACACCGCCACCTACGTCATCGAACTGCTGGCGCTGAGCCGCCTCGGTGCGATCTCGGTTCCGCTCAACTGGCGGCTGCACCCCCACGAGCAGGCGTACGTCCTCGACCAGGCCGGTGTCACCGGGCTGATCTACGACGACGACTTCGCCGACGTCGCCGCCACCCTGGCGGCCACGACCGGGCTGCGGACGGTCGTGGCCAACGGGGCCCGGGTCGTCGTTGACGCCCGTCGGCTGGCCGATCTGCTCGCTGCGGCGCCGCCCGGGGTACGGGTGCCGGACGCCGAGAAGACCGCTGCCGACGTACACCGGCTGCTCTACACCTCCGGCACCACCGCACGGCCGAAGGGCGTCATCCACACCTGCGGGAACCTCACCGCCAACCACCTGGCGCAGGTGCTCGAACTGGAGCTGACCGCAGCCGACCGGATCCTCGTCTCCGCTCCGCTGTTCCACGTCAGTGGGCTGGAGGCGCCGGGCCTGGCGACGTTCGTGGCGGGCGCGACGATGGTGCTGACCCCGACGTTCAAGCCTGCGGACATCGCCCGGACCGTGGCCCGGGAGCGGATCACCGGCATGGTCCTGGCCGCGCAGATCCTCTTCGGCCTACTCGACCGCGACGACCAGTCGGATCTCGGGTCGCTGCGTTACCTGCTCTTCGCCGGGGTCGCGCCCAGCGTGCGGCGCGAGGTGAAACGTCGGCTGCCGCACGTCCGGCTGGTGGACACCTTTGGCATGACCGAGCTGTGCAACGGCGTCTGCTACCTGGATGCCGCCCACGAACAGTGCAAGGTCGGCGCGCTCGGCGCGCCGTTTCCCGGGGTGCACATCCGGATCGTCGACGAGCACTTCCAGCTGGTGCCGCCCGGCGTGGAAGGAGAGATCATCATCCGGGGCGAGAAGATCTCACCCGGCTACTGGAACGACGACGAGGCCAACCGGCGGACCCGCCGGGACGGTTGGTTCCTGACCGGAGACGTCGGGCGGATCGACGCCGACGGCTACCTGTGGTTCGTCGACCGCCGCGCCGACCTGATCAAGTCCGGTGGGGAGAACATCGCCAGCGCCGAGGTCGAACGGGTCATCGCCGGGCATCCCGACGTCAGCGAGGTCGCCGTCATCGGGGTGCCGGACCAGACCTGGGACGAGGTCCCGAAGGCGTACGTGATCCTGCGCGCCGACGCGACCACCACGGCGGAGGGGATCCGCGAGCACTGCCGGGCCGAGCTGGCCCGGTACAAGGTGCCGAAGTACGTGCAGATCGTGACGTCGCTGCCGCGCAACGACTCCGGCAAGGTGCTCAAGAAGCAGCTGCGCGAGACGGCGGTGACCGGATGAGTACGGCGAACGTCGCCGCGATGCTGGCCGGCAACGCCAGGAGGTTCGCCGACGTCGACGCGTTGGTCTTCGAGGGCCGGCGGTGGACCCACCGCCAGCTCGCCGTCGACGTCGAGGCCCTGGCCGCAGGGCTGGCCGCCGAGGGGATCCGCCGCGACGTCCGGGTGGCGATCATCTCGAACAACGTGCCCGAGTTCCTGCTGCTGTCGCTGGCGTTGTCGAAGCTCGGCGCGGTCTTCGTGCCACTGAACTACCGGCTCACCGCCGCCGAGCTGGCCCAGCTGCTGCGGCACGCGCGGGTCCGGGCGGTCGCGACGGTCCCGGAGTTCGCCGCGTTGACCGACGCGGCGTTGACCGACGCGGCGTTGACCGACGCGGCGTTGACCGACACCGGATCGAGTGAGCCCGTGGCCGACGTGCGCCGGTTCGCGCTGGAGCCGATCGACGACGACGGCTGGGTAGACGTGCGCGCGCTGATCTGGACCCACCGGGGTGCCCGGGTCGCCGACGTCGATCTCGACGACGCGGCCCTGCACCGGATCGTCTACACCTCCGGCACGACCGGGCTGCCCAAGGGCGTGCTGCTCACCCACGGCAACGTGAACATGAACATGCACGCCCAGATCGTCGAGCTCGGGCTGCGGCCGAGCGACCGGATCCTCAACTTCGCACCGCTGTACCACGTCGGCGGCACCGACCTGCCGGGCTTCGGCATCTGGCATGTCGGCGGCACGATGGTGCTGCAACGGCGGTTCGAGCCGGCGGCGGTGCTGCGGGCGATCGAGACCGAGCGGATCACCGGCATGGTGATGGCGGCGACGATGCTCGACATGGTCCGCCGTGCGGCCGATGCCGCCGTCGATCTGACCTCATTGCGGTGGGTCATCTACTCGCAGGTCACGTCGGCGTTGTTCGCCGTGGCGCGGGAGCTTTTTCCGGACGCGCGGCTGATCGAGGGTTACGGTCTCACCGAGACGTGCGGCGCTCTGACGTACCTGGACGAGGCGCACATGCGGTCCAAGCAGGGGTCGGTCGGCCTGCCCGTGCCGTGGGTCCGGGTGCGGGTGGTCGACGCGGACGGCAACGACGTGCTGGTCGGCGACGACGGGGAGGTGATTGCGCGCGGCCCGAAGGTGAGCCCCGGCTACCTCGACGATCCGCAGGCGACCAGGGCGGCCTGGCGCGACGGGTGGTTCCACACCGGCGACATCGGTCGGTTCGACGCCGACGGCTACCTGTACATCCGCGACCGGCTCAAGGACATGATCCGCAGCGGTGGGGAGAACATGTCCAGCGCCGAGATCGAGAACGTGCTGGCCGACCACCCGCTGGTGTTGGCCGCGTCGGTGGTGGCTGCGCCGCATCCGGTGTGGCTGGAGGTCCCGGTGGCGTTCGTGATCGGTCGACCCGGCCTGGAACCCGAGTCGCTGATCGCGCACGCCCGGCAGCGCCTCGGTGGTTTCAAAGTCCCGAAGGAGATCTACGTCGTGGACGAGTTTCCGACGAATCCGTCCGGCAAGGTGCTGAAGCGGAGCCTGCGGGAGCTGCGGTCGTCGGCGCAGCCGGACTGGACGTACGACCGGTCGCGACGGGACTGACGACTACCGGTGGACGCCCGCGGTGTGCCGCAGCAGGGCCTGGGCATGGACGAGGGAGAACCGTTGGGTGCCCCGGCCGAGTTCGTCCCAGGGCTTACGCCACCGCATCCGCCGGGCGACGTCCCAGGCGGTGGCCTGCCCGTCGGCCCCGGCCAGAGCGCTGACGGCGGCGACCTCGGCGCGGTGCAGCGCGGCCAGCTCGTCGGCGCGGGCCGCGACGTCGCGGTACGGGAACTGGTGGGCCGGGCAGGCGATCGTCGCGCCGAGGTCGCGGATGCGCTGCAGCGTCCGGAACAGGTCCGCCGTCGGGTCGTCGTCGGCGCGGCTGACGATCGCGAGCTGGGTGGGCCCCTCGGACATCATCGTGTCGCCGGTGAAGACCAGGCCGCGGGTGTCGACGTAGACGGTGTGCCCGTAGGTGTGCCCCGGGGCCGGCACGGCGCGGATGGTCACGTCGCCGAACCGGAACTCGGTCTCGTCGGCCACGGCAAGGTCGATCCGCAGGTCCTCGTGGTGCGCGGTGACCGCCACCGCGTCGGCGTACATCGCCTCGACGACGTCGGGTGGGGCGCCGGTCGTCGTGAGGGCGGTGCGCAGTTGGGTGAGGAAACCGCCCCTGCTCCGGCGCATGGTGGCGAAGTCGTCGGCCTGCCCCATGACCACCGAGGCGCCGGACAGCGCCCGGATCCGGGCGGCGAAGCCGATGTGGTCCGGGTGGTTGTGGGTGAGCAGGACGGTGGAGATCGTCTCGACCCGGTGGCCGATCGCGGTGACCGACCCGGTGAACGACTCCCAGCAGCTCGGGTGGTCGTAGCCGGCGTCGATCAGGACACTGCCGTCACCGGTGTCGATCAGGAAGACGGTGACGTAGCGCAGCGCGCTGCCGCGCAGCGGGACCGGGATCGCCCAGACCCCGTCGGTGACCTCGGTCGGAGTCGGCATCCGCCGGGCGTGATAGCTGGCGGCGTGCGCGTCGTTCACGGGTCTGGACATCGCCAGATGCCTCCCTTACTGTGGAAACAACAACATACCGGATGGTCGGAATCTAACTCAAGGAGTCCGATGAGCGACGAGCGGACCGGCTTCCGGCTCTGGGCAGCCGCCGAGCCGGAGCTGTGCGCGATCGTGACTGCCGATGATCGGCAGATCTCCTACGGCGAGATGTACGCCGAGGTGAACCGGATCTCGCACGGCCTGCGCACCCGTGCGGGCCTGCGTGCCGGTGACACGGTCGCGGCGGTGATGACCAACAGCGCCGGCATGGTCGCGCTCTACCTGGCCGCGATGCAGTCAGGGCTCTACCTGGTGACGCTCAACTACCACCTGACCGAGCCCGAGATCGCCTACATCCTCGCCGACAGCGGCGCCAAGGTGGTCGTCTGCTCCGCGCGGGTGGAGCCGGTCGTCGCCGCTGCGGCCCACGCCGGTGTGCCCGGGGTGCAGGTGTACGTCGACGGATCCCCCACCACCGGTCGCGTCCGCCCGCTGTCGCAGCTCACCGACGGCATGCCGACCGTGAGCCCGGAGCAGACCCCGGCCGGGTCGCTGATGATGTACACCTCGGGCACCACCGGCCGCCCGAAGGGGGTGAAACGACCACTGGCCGGAGTCGACGCCGACACGGGTGCGTCGACCTACCGGTGGTTGTTCCAGGAGTTCGGGATGGAACGCCCAGCGTTCGGATCCTGGCTCGTCTCGGCTCCGCTGTACCACTCGGCGAACATCACCCCCGCGATGGGCGCACTGCACGCCGGCGGCACGATGGTCCTGATGGACGGCTGGACGCCGGAGGGTTTCCTACGTCGGGTCCACGACCAGCGGGTCACCGGGACGAGCATGGTGCCGACCCACTTCTACCGGCTGCTGCAACTGCCCCAACCGGTGCGCGACAGCTACGACATCTCCTCGCTGCGCTATGTCCTGCACGGCGCCGCGCCGTGCCCGCGCGAGGTCAAGCAGCGCATCCTCGACTGGTTCGGCCCGGTGGTCTACGAGTACTACGGCTCGACCGAGGTCGGCACCACCATCGCCCGCCCGCACGAGTGGCTCGCCCACCCGGGCACGGTCGGTCGCCCGGCGTCCATCTCGACGCTGCGGATCCTCGACGAGGCCGGCAACGAGGTGCCGGCCGGCCAGACCGGCATCGTGTACATGCGTCAGGGCTCCGACCGGGTCGAGTACCACAACGACCCCGGCAAGACCGACGGCGCCCGCCGCGACGGGCTGATGACCGTCTGGGACGTGGGCCACGTCGACGCCGACGGTTTCCTGTACATCACCGGCCGGGCCGCCGAACTGATCCTGGTCGGCGGGGTCAACGTCTACCCGGCCGAGATCGAGGCCGCGTTGCTCGGTCACGACTGGATCGCCGACGCCGGAGTCGTCGGCGTACCCGATCCGGAGTTCGGCGAGGTGCCGCAGGCCCACGTCGTGCTGACCGAGAGCGCACCCGACGCCGAAACGGCGCTCGCGCGGATCCGCACCTACCTAGCCGAACGGTTGGCCAAGCCGAAACGTCCGCATTCGTACGTCGTCTGCGCGGCGTTGCCTCGCGATCCCAACGGCAAGCTCTACAAGGCGCGGCTCAACCGTACCCCGGAGGTGTCGGCGTGACCACGACGTGTGAGGTGTCCGACGACAGGGGAGCCTGCCGTGGACTTCGATGACAGTGACAGCGACCTCGCGTTCCGGCGCGAGGCCGGCAGTTGGCTCGACGACGCGCTGCGCGACGTGCCCGATCAGGAGGAGCTGTCCCAGACCGAGCGTGAGCACTGGTCACGGGTGTGGCAGGAGCGGCTCTGCGCCGGCAACTGGGCCGGGTTGTCCTGGCCGGTCGGGCACGGCGGCCGGGGGATGGACTCGCTGGCGCAGGCGGTCTTCAACGAGGAGGCGGCGGTCCGGGGCGCGCCGTACCCGCTCAACGGCGTTGGCATGATGCTGGCCGGTCCGACGATCATCGCGCACGGCAGCGACGAGCAGCAGGCCCGGTACCTGCCGGGAATCCTGCGCGGCGAGGAGTACTGGTGCCAGGGCTTCAGCGAGCCAGGCTCCGGCTCCGACCTGGCGAGTCTGCGTACCGCCGCGACCCGGGTCGACGGCGGCTGGCTGATCAACGGCACCAAGATCTGGACCTCCAACGCGCACAACGCCTCCCGGTGTCTGCTGCTGGCGCGGACCGACCCCGAGGAGACCCGGCACCGGGGCATCACCTACTTCCTGGCCCCGATGGACCGGTTCACCGTCCGACCACTGGTGATGATCAACGGGGACACCGAGTTCAACGAGATGTTCCTCGACGACGTGTTCGTCCCCGACTCCGACGTGCTCGGCGGGGTCGGCAACGGCTGGAAGGTCGCGCTCACCACGCTCGCCTTCGAACGCGGCAGCATGGCGCTGAACCTGTGGGTGTGGGCCCGCCAGGCGGTGGACCGGGTCGTCGATCTGGCGATCGCGCGGGGACTGGCCGACGACAGCACCGTCGTCGACACGATCGGCGCGCTGCAGTGCGACGCCGAGGCGGTCCGGATCGGGTCGATGCGGATGCTGGCGGAGAGCCGTGCCGGTGGCGTCCCCGGCCCGGAGACGTCGGCGCTGAAGAGTCTGTGGGCCGGCGTGGTGCAGAACGCGAACCGGCTCGCGGTGCAGCTCGACGAGGCTGGCGGTGTGCTGCTCGACGGTGCCGGTGCCGCCGCCCGGATGCACCGCTACCTGCGTGCCCGCGCCCACACGATCGAGGGCGGCACGGAGGAAGTCCAGAAGTCGATTCTCGCGGAGCGGGTGCTGAACCTGCCCCGTTCACGTTGAGCGGAGTGGCCGCGTGCACGCGACATTCACCCAGGAACAGCAGGAGATTGGCGAGACCGTCGCGGCCCTCGCCAAGGCGCAGACCGGCGCGGCGCGAGCCGCGCTGTCGGCCGGTTGGCAGCCCTGCGCCGCGGACGGACCGCTGCTGCGCGACTTCGGGCTGCTCGGCGTGCCGGAGTCGGCCGGTGGTGTCGGATCGGCGCTGATCGACCTGCTGGTCGCCGTAGAGGTGCTCGGTGAGCACCTGGTCCCGAGTCGGTTCGCGGCCCACGCGGGTGCCGTACAGCTGCTCTGCGGCGACGACCGACGGTCGGTGCCGCTGCCCGACGAGATCCTCGACGGCCGCCGGGTGCTCACTCCGGCGGTCGACGTGCCGTCCACGCCTGGTTGGCCGGACCGGTCGGTGCCGGATCCGCTGGTGCGGACCCTGGTGCCGTACGCCGCTCAGGCGGACGGGTTCGTCGTCGCCGGTCCCGACGGGGTCTGGGTCGCCGGCGCCGCCACGGTCGCCGAGCGGGCCGAGGTCACCGAACGGCGGTCGTTCGACCCGTCGGTACCGCTGTCGGACGTGTCGCTGTCCATGCCGCAACGGCTCGATCCGGTCGGCACCGGGTTGTGGCGGGCGACCCTGGTGGTCGCCGCCGAGTTGTGCGGCGTCGCGCAGGGCGCGATCGAGCTGGCCGCCGAGCAGGCCCGCACCCGGATGCAGTTCGGCCGGGTGATCGGGTCGTTCCAGGGGGTGGCGTTCCAGCTGGCTGAGGCCGCCACCGCGCGCAAGGCAGCGTGGGACCTGACGCTCTACGCCGCCTGGGCGGTCGACAACCATCGTCCGGACGCCGGGATCCAGGTGCACGCCGCCAAGGCGGCGGCGGGGAAGGCCGCGGTCTTCGCCGCCGAGCGGGGAATCCAGGTGCACGGCGGGATGGGTATCACCATGGAAGCGGATCCGCATCTGTTCCTGCGTCGGGCGTTGGTGCTCGACGCCCGGGCCGGCCGTGGCCGATGGCACCGGCACCGGGCCGGCGCGCTGCGGGTCGAGGCGCGCCGGGTGGGTTCGGGGCACCGTACGGACTAGTGCGCTGACCTGCGCAGACCTTGCAGTGACAGAAGCGCAGCGGTAACATACCGGCTGGTCGGAATAAACGAGGAGTGGTCGTGAAGTTCGGAATCATGAACCTGTTCCCGGTGGCCGACGGGGCATCGGACCATCAGGTGCTACGGGAGACTCTCGACGAGATCCAGCTGGCCGACGAGCTCGGCTTCGACTCGATCTGGTTGGCCGAGCACCACTTCTCGAAGTACGGCATCCTCGGCAGCCCGGTCAACTTCGGCATGGCCGTCGCCGAGCGGACCAGCCGGATCACGATCGGCACCGCCGTGCTGGTGCTTCCACTGCACCACCCGCTGCGGCTGGCCGAGGACATCGCGGCGCTCGACGTGCTCAGTGGTGGTCGGGTCACCATCGGGGTCGGCCGTGGCTACCAGCCGGCCGAGTTCGCCGGCTTCGGGATCGCCCTGGCCGAGTCGAAGCAGCGCTACCAGGAGACCCTGGAGGTGCTGCGGTTGGCGCTGACCCAGGAGAAGTTCTCCTACCACGGCGAGATCTACCACTTCGACGACGTCACGACCTACCCCCGGCCGTTCACCCCCGGCGGTCCGCCGATCCTGCAGGGCACGGTATCCCCGGACAGCTTCCGGGAGCGCGGCGCGGTCGGCGAGCCGATCATCACCTCACCGAACTTCACGCCGTTGGGCATCATGCAGAAGAACTTCAGCCTCTACCGGCAGAGCATGCAGGCCAACGGTTTCGATGTCACCACCTACGAACTGCCCTTCATGCAACAGGTGTGGTGCGGTGACGGCGAGGACGGCCTGCGTGAAGCCGCCTCGGCGGCGATGAACTACTACAAGTCCGTCGGCAAGGTGATCCCGGGTTCGGAGGAGGCGATCGAGCAGGAGCGGTCCTACTACGCGGCGGTCGCCAAGAACATCGAACTGCTGACTCTGGAGCAGACCCTGACCCACGGCGGCAACTTCGGCTCGGCGCAGCGCGTCATCGAGACCATCGAGATGCTGCGCGAGCAGCTCGGCATCAACCACTACATCGGCTGGCTGCGCATCCCGTCGCTCGACCGGCGGAGCGCGCTGAAGTCCATGGAGGAGTTCGCCACCAAGGTGATCCCGCACTTTCGCGCGGCGGACCAGACGGGCCGCCGGACCGACGGCCACGACCCGGCCGATGACGTCTTGACGACCTCCGCCGCCCAGGCGGTCATCGGATGAAGGTCAGCTGTTTCCTCAGTGCCCAGTTCGATCCGTCGACCAGCGCCTCCGACGGTATCGACCAGGTACTGGACCAGGCCACCGCCGCCGAGGCGGCCGGCTTCCACGCCGTCTACCTCGGCCACCACTTCCTCGCCAGGTCCGCGTTCGTCCAGCCGGTGCCGCTGGCCGGCTACCTCGCGCGGGCGACCACCCGGGTACGCATCGGCTTCGGGGTGCTGCTCGCACCGCTGCTGAACCCGGTCGCGCTCGCCGAGGACCTCGCCTCCCTCGACGTGCTCTGCCGGGGACGGTTGACCGTCGGCGTCGGTGCCGGCTACCGCAAACGGGAGACCGCCGCGTTCGGCGTGGAATGGACCGACCGGCTGCGCCGACTACGCGAGTACGTTCCGATCCTGCGGGCGCTGTGGAACGGCGAGACGATCGACATCGCCGGCAGCTGGGGCGAAGTCCCCGGCGCGTCGCTGGCGCTGCGCCCGGTGCAGCCCGGCGGCCCGCCGCTGTGGATCGGTGCGTTCGCCGAGCCGGCGGTCCGCCGCGCCGCCCGACTGGACGCGCCGTGGCTCATCGGCCCCAAGGGCACTGACGCGGAGCTCGCCCGACTGCTCGGCGTCTACCGGGGCGAACTCGTCGACCGCGGCTTCACCCTCGACCGTGAGTACCCGATGAGCCGGGAGGCGTTCATCGGCGACAGTTACCCCGCCGCGGTCAAGGCCGTCCGACCGCATCTGCAGCGCCAGTACGCCGGATACCGGTCCTGGGACGGCGCCCAGTCCCTGGACATCGACCGGTATCTGGCGCAGGACTGCCTGGTCGGTTCTGCGGACGAGATCGTCGACAAGCTGCGGCGTTGGGAGGCCGAACTCGGCATCACCGAGGTCTCGCTGCGGCACCAGTTCGTCGGCGCCAGCCAGGCCGAGGCGATGGAGCAGCTCGCCCGCTTCGGTGCGGAGGTCGTCCCCCGACTCGCCGGGCCACGACCCGCGTCGCCAGCCGCGCCGGAGGTCGCCCGATGAGCACCGACCCAGTGATGGCCCCACCGGACGCCGACAATCTGGCCCGCGTGTTGGAACGGCGTCGCGCCGACCGCACCGACGTCGTCGGCCTGTACGGCGAGGACGGTCGGTCGTGGACGTTCGACGAGATCGACCTGCTCGCCGGTGGGGTGGCCGTGGCACTGCGGGCCGAGGGCGTGAGCGCCGGCGACCGGGTGGCCTGCTACCTGACCAACGGCCCGGACATCGTCTTCTTCCTCTTCGGCTGCTGGAAGCTCGGCGCGGTCCCGGTCACCGTCAGCAGTTTGTACAACGCGGCCGAACTCGCCGAGTCGCTGGCCAAGACCAGCCCTCGGCTGCTGCTCGTCGACGGGCGCAGCCCGGACGTGGTCGCCGAACTCGCCAGCGCCAGAGCCGGCGTCGCGATCCGCCGCGTCGCGCAGCTGCGCCCTGCGACCGGTGGCGTCGGGGAAGCGGACGTCGAGCCGCTGCCCTGGCGTCGGCAGGTCCGGGTGCCGGCAGTCGACGTCGACCCGCAGGCCGAGGCCTGCGTGCTGTTCACCGGCGGGACGACCGGCCGGCCGAAGGCGGTCAGCGTCACCCACGGCGGGACCCGCGACTCGCTGATGCGGCTGGCCTGCGTCGCCACCGGCACCGACGCCGAAGGCACCGCCCCGGCGGCGGCCAGGCCGAACCTCATCGCCCTGCCGCTGTTCCACAGCGGCGGTCAGCACTCGCTGCTGTTCGCCTTCTTCGTCGGTCGTCCGGCGGTGGTCTGGGAGAGGTTCGGCGTCGACCGGCTCGCCGACCTGATGGACCGGTTCCGGTTCGACAACTTCTTCTTCCTGCCCACGATGGTCTACGACATCGTGTACGCCGAACGGGACCTGCCCTTCGACGGGGTCAAGTCCGTCCTGGTGGCCGGTCAGGCCATCTCGTGGTCGCTGCGCCGAGCTTTCGAGGAGCGGTACCAGGTGCCGATCCTGGTCAACTACGGATCGACCGAAGCCGGGCACATCGCCGGCTGGACCGGACGGGACATGAAGGCCGGCCGCTGGAAACCCGGCTCCGCCGGGCGGGTCTACCCGGGGGTGGAGCTGGAGATCCGGGACGAGACCGGTGCCGCCCTGCCAGCCGGCCGACAAGGCGAGGTGGTGGTCCGCTCCGCGTTGACCAAGGGCTATGTCGACGACGACGCCGCGTCCCGCGAACTGGTCCGGGACGGCTGGGTGCACACCGGTGACATCGGCTACGTCGACGACGACGGGGTGCTGTTCCTGGTCGGCCGGAAACGGGACATGATCAAATGCGGTGGCTTCCAGGTCTGGCCCGAGGAGATCGAGGACGAGCTGCGCAGGCATCCGCTGGTCAGCGACGTGCGGGTGCTCGGGCGACCGGACGACCGGCTCGGCGAGATACCGGTCGCCCTCGTGGTGCGCAGGACCGACGACGCGGTGACCGACACCGAACTCTCCCAGCGCCTCGTTGCGTACGCCCGGGACCGGCTCGCCCACTTCAAGACGCCCCGCCGGATCGAGTTCGTCGCCGCACTGGAACGCAGCGCCACCGGCAAGATCAGCCGAGCGACGCCGGCCACGACGCGGGCGGGTGCGTCCGGATGAGGTTCGGCATCATGGCCTCGCACCAGTATCCGCACGGCGACGACCTCGGTGGGCACCTGGCCGAGCTGTTCGGCACCGTCGAACTCGCCGCTGAACTGGGCTACGACTCGGTGTGGACGATCAACCACTTCCAGTCGAACCTGGCCACCCCGCAGCCGATCTCGATGCTGGCCAGCCTCATTCCGCGCTCCGGTGACATGCTGCTCGGCACCGGCATCCTGCTGCTGCCGATGTTCCACCCGGTGCACGTCGCGGAGGAGTTCGCGACCCTGGACCACCTCTCCGGTGGGCGGGTGGTCCTCGGCGTCGGCGCCGGGTACCGGGACAACGAGCTCGCCGCGTTCGGGATCGACCCGCAGACCCGGTTCCGGCGTTTCGACGAGAGCATCCGGCTGATCCGCGCGTTGTGGACCGGGCGGCCGGTCACCCGGGACGGCGAGTTCTACCCGCAGACCGAGGCGACCATCGGCGTCGCGCCGCTGACCCCGGGCGGACCACCGATCTGGATCGGTGCCGGCGGCAGGAAAGCGGTCCGCCGGGCCGCCCGGCTCGGCGACGCCTGGTACGCGCCGGGCAACTCACCGAGCCGCCGGTTCCTGCCCGAGCATCGGGCCGTCTACGAGGAGGCGTTGGCCGAGTACGGCCGGGACCCGACGACAGTGCAGCGCCCGGTCGGGGTCGAGCTGTACTGCGCGCCCAGCACCGAGCAGGCCGTGGCCGAGGCACTGCCGCACGCCCGGCGGGAGTACGCCACCTACGCCGAGTACCCGGCGCTGCGCTGGCAGCGGGACCGCTTCGACGAACTGGTCCGCAACACGCTGCTGCTGGGCTCACCGGACTTCCTCATCGAGCGGATCTCCGCCCTGCGGGAGCTGGGGTTCGACCACGTCATCTTCCGCCCCGGTTGGCTCGGCATGCCGACCGGGAAACTGCGCGCCTCGCTGCGGCTGTTCGCCGCCGAGGTGATGCCCGCCTTCCGTGCCAGCTGACCTAAGGAACTCGCCGTGAAGAAGACCGAAGCCGAACTTCTGGAACAACAGTGGGACGTCGAGAACATGGAGGTCGACCCCGAGGTCCTGGCGAAGTACGTCCGGTACGACGTCGACGAGCAGCGGTCGGTCGCCACCATCACCTTCGACCGTCCCGAGCGGCTCAACGCCATTCCGGTGGCCGCCTTCGAACGCGTCGGCGACTTGGTCCGCGAGGCCGAGACCGACGACCGGGTCAAGGTCATCGTGTTCAAGGGCGAAGGTGAACACTTCGGCACCGGCGCCGACGCCGCCGAACTCGGGCACTACATCGGCTACCGGACCGGCACCGACAAGGCATCGCGGCGGCGGCCGGCGCAGCGGCAACGCATCCTGCCCGACCGCAACGTGCTCAGCTCCGGATTCACCCGCCCGATCATCGAGTCGCTCAAGGCGACCATCTGCCAGGTGCAGGGGTACTGCTACGGCGGCCATTTCCAGATCGCGCTGTCGGCTGACATCGTCATCGCCAGCCCTGACGCCCGGTTCACCCATCCGGCGTTCCGTTACCTCGGTCCCGCCCCACAGGACATGTACCACTGGATCGAGAAGGTCGGCCTGACCACGATGAAGGACGTCATGCTGACCATGCGGGCCATCGGTGCCGAGGAGGGCGAGCGCAAGGGCCTGGTCACCAAGGTGGTCGAACGTGACGAACTGCAGCGCTGGGTCGACGACTACGCCGACGCGATCGCGGTCATGCCGCTGGACTCGCTGATGATGGGCAAGTCGATGATGCAGTTGGTCATGGAGGCCCGGGGCAAGGGCCTCGGCGCGATGACCGGCTGGGTCGGGCACGGCTGGGCGACCAACGTCAGTTTCGACGACGGGGACTGGAACTTCCTCAAGGAGCGCCGGGAAAAGGGCATCGGCCGGGCGCTGGCCGACCGGGACCGGCTGGTCGCACCGTACTTCCGGCTCAGCGACACCCGGTCGCGCGAGAAGTAGGCGCGGTCGTGAAGTTCGGCATTCTCCTCGACCATCAGTACGAGCTCGGCGACGACCTGCAGCGGCGGACCGGTGAGACGGTCGAGTACGTCCAGCACATCCGCGACCTCGGCTACGACTCGGTGTTCGGCATCCACCACTATTTGTCGTCGCTGGCCACACCCCAGCCGATGCCGCTGCTGAGCCGGCTCGTTGAGCACTCCGGCAGCATGCAGATCGGCACCGGCATCCTCATCCTGCCCCTTGGACATCCGGTGCACTGGGCCGAGGAGATCGCCACGATCGACCAGATGTCCGGCGGCCGGTTCGTCCTGGGCATCGGCTCCGGCTACCGCGACGCCGAGTTCTCCTCGTTCGGCGTCGACCGGCGTACCCGGGTGTCGCGGATGAACGAGGCGCTGGCGGTGATGCAGCGGTTGTGGACCGGTGAGCCCGTCCACCACCAGGGGCGGCACTTCACCCTGGACGGGGTGCGGTGCAGCGTACTGCCGCGGCAGCGGCCGCACCCGCCGGTCTGGGTCGGTGCCAACGGCCCGACCGGCATCGCCCGGATCGCCCGTCAGGGCCTGCCGTGGCTCGCCCCGTCCAACGTGCGCCGCAACTGGGCCGTCGGAAACCTGACCGAATACCGGGAACAGCGCCGCGCGGCTGGTTTCGACGACGACAACGCGGTCTTCCCGATCCACCGGGACCTGTGCGTCGCGGACTCCGCCGACGCTGCGCACGCCATGGCGGGCGACGCGGTCCGCCGATCGTACGGCGAGTACGTCCAGTACGGCATGGACTACTTCGAGTCCCAGTGGGAGGCGATCAAGGAGAAGGCGCTCTTCTTCGGCTCGCCCGACGACATCGCCGCGAAGATCTCCGACTTCGCCGCCGCCGGCTTCAACCACTTCGTCTTCCGCGCCCAGTGGCTCGGACTGCCGATCGAGCGGTCCGTCGAGATCGTCGAACGGTTCGCCCGCGAGGTGATGCCGAGGTTCCGGCGGTGAGGATCGGCCACGTCATCGTTGCGGCCGGGGACCTGGCCGCGCAGGTCGACTTCTACACCCGGCTCGGGCTGACGGTGCGGTTCCGCGACGGCGACCGGTACGTCGCGCTCACCGACGGGACGGTGACCATCGGCCTGGCCGCCGGGTCACAGCAGCCCGTCGCCGGCCGCACCCTGCTCAGCGTCGAGGTCGACGACCTCGACAGCTGCGTCGCCGAGTTGACCGCGGCCGGCGCGTCCGTCGGGGAGCCCGTGTCGGGCCCGCACGAGCGGCGGTCGGTGGTCGTCGACCCGGGCGGCGTCCCAGTCGTCGTCTACGAACGACGGACCTGACCGGCGAGGCGGTGCCGGCCCGGTGGGTGCAATCGCACCGTTCGCGGAAGCGGCACTTCGCTGAGCTCCGGCGCCCGTCCGTCGCCATCGCCAACGGCGCCCCGAACGGGCCCGGCTCCACCACCTCCCAGATGCTCACCCGGTCCAACGACTGGCCGTGGCGGAGAACGCCCGGCCGGGCAGCAAGTACTACGACAAGCTCGACACGACAAAGGTCGCCGTCGCGGGCTTCTCCTGCGGCGGGCTGGAGGCCTACGCCGTCTCCCACGACCCGCGCGTCACCACCACCGGCATCTTCAGTAGCGGTCTGCTGAACGACGCCGACGACTACCAGCTCAGGAGACTGACCGAGCCGGTCGCCTACTTCATCGGCGGGCCCAGCGACATCGCGTACCCGAACGTCATCGACGACTGGGGCATGCTGCCGGCCGGGTTGCCCGCCTTCACGGGCAACCTCAGCATCGGGCACGGTGGCACCTACGACCAGCCCAACGGCGGCGAGTTCGGTCGGGTAGCGGTGCTCTACCTCAAGCGGCACGCCGGCCTGCGCCGCCGCATGCACCGTGCAGGACCGGTGGAACAGCGGCTTCGACGCAACCGTCACCTGCGCCGGAACCTGTTTTCACCACCATTGACGGATCTACCGGCTCGGCGGGCCGGCACTCAGGGTGCCGGCCCGCCGAGCCGGAGTTCACCGTTGCGGTTCATCGGTGCGGGGCCGGGCTCCGGCGACGAACCTGTCCAGCGCCGGTCCGTGCAGCACACCGCCGGGTACCGGGTCGCGCAGCGCCCGTACCACCAGTTGCGCCACCGGCAGTCGGCCTGGCGCCCGTGTCGCAGCGAGTACCACGTTGCCGTACCGCCGGCCGCGCAGCATCCGCCGGTCGGCGACGGCACAGACCTCGGCGAAGACTTCCCGCAGGGTGGCAGCCTGTACCCGGGTGCCGACCAGTGGCGGCAGGTCGGTGACGTTGACCAGGTAGATGCCGTCGGGTCGCAGTACCCGGGCCACCTCGGTGGCGAACCCGACGGTGGCGACGTGCGGCGGCATCCGGGCTGCCTGGTAGATGTCGGCGAGCACCAGATCGTACGCGGCGGCTGGCGCGCCGGCGACCGCCTCCCGCGCGTCGGCGACCATGACCCCGACGCCGGCCGGCCGGGGCGGCAGGTCCCGCGCCACCAGCGCGACCACCTCGGGATCCCGCTCGACGACGGTCTGCGCCGAGCCGGGTCGGGTGGCGGCGACGTAGCGTGGCAGCGTCAGCGCACCGCCGCCGAGGTGCAGCACGTCCAGCGGGGCACCGGCCGGCGCGGCGAGATCGGCTACGGCGGCCATCCGGCGGACGTATTCGAAGCGCAGGTACGCGGGATCGGCGACATCCACGTACGACTGCTCGACCCCGTCGGCGAGCAGTATGCGCCCGGTTGACCTGGTCGGGTCGACGGCCAGGTCGAGCCGGGCGCCGGGTGCCTGCATGACCAGCAGACTAGCGATCCTCAGACGGGCGTACGCGACCACTGCTGGTTGGTGCCGGTGTGGCACGACCACTGTTTGAGGACGACGCCGTCGGCGGTCGAGGCGGCCGGCACGTCCACACACTTTCCGCTGTGCCGCGCCCGGAGCTGGAAGTAGCTGCCGTTGGTGACCATCTGGAACTGCTGGTTGTCGCCGGTGCCGCAGGTGTACTGGATGAGCTCGGCCCCGTCGGCGGTGGAGGCGCTCACCACGTCGAGGCACTTTCCGCTGTGCCGGCTGATCAGGCGCCAGTAGCCGCTGCCGGCGTCCTGGAACTGCCACTGCTGCCACGCGTTGCCGTTGTACGCGTACTGGCCGACCCGCGCACCGTTGTCGGTGTTCGGCTGCTGGACGTCCATGGCCTTGCCGCTGTGCCGCGCGTTGACCCGGTAGAACGTCCCCGTCGGCGGCGTCGAGGGGTCGTCGCTGACGGCGTCGCCCCAGCCGTAGCGGATCCGGTCGGCGCCGGACGGGTTGCGGACCGTCAGGTCCAGGTTGGTGCCGCTGCCGCTGAGCGCGAACATCGAGTACCAGTCGTACCCGATGTTGCCGGTCTTGCCGCCGATGGCCGGCCAGTAGGTGCCGCCCATCTGGTTGTCGCGCATGACCTGGGCCATGGCGCGGATGTGGCGGACGAAGTTGTCGGTGCTGCCCGGGTTGGCGTAGTTGCGACCGTCGTCCATGGGCGCGCCGAACTCGGTGGCGACCGCGCGGGAGGCGCAGTTGCCGAGCCGGGTCTGGATGTGGCTGCGGAAGGCGTCGTAGCTCATCTCGCCGTAGAAGAATGCGTAGTGGTGGAAGGAGAACAGCGTCGAGTTGAAGCGGCTGTCGTTGCAGACGTCCCGCAGGTCCTGGCTGTAGCCGGTGCCGCCGATGAGCACCCGGCCGGGCACCGCCGAGTAGTGGTAGCTGAGCCAGTTGGCCGCGACGTCGCGCCACTGCGCCGAGCTGTAGCCGTGCGGCTCGTTCATCGGCTCGAAGTAGACGTTGGGGTTCGATCCGTAGGTGTTGGTGACCGTGGACCACATCGCGTTCCACGCGGCGAGGTTCGTGATCCGGCCGCCGGAGGCGGCACCGTCCTCCCAGTAGGCCAGGATTACCTTGAACCCGCGTTCAGCGGCGGCGTCGATGGCCCCTCGGTAGGCCTCCCACCATGCCGTCCCGACCGTGTGGGTGTTGATCGGCAGCCGGACGGTGTCGACGCCCATGGTGGCAGCCATGTCGTCGTAGATGGCGTTGGCCTTGGCCCGCACCGTCGCGTTGCTGTCGGACGAGTTGAGTCCGTGCACGACGAGCGGACCGGTGCTGAAGTTGTCACCCAGCACGGCCCAGTTCATGCCGCGGAACTGGCTGGTGGCGGCGGTGGCCGGCGACGACGTGACAACTGCGGTGCCGACCATCGCCGTCAACACGGCCACCAGGGTGATCGACAATCGACGCAACGACCGGGTTCTGGACGATGACTCTGACAAGATCTGGCCTCCCTGGGAAACGGACACCGGGCCGGACGGCTACCGCCGGCACCGCTGTCTCTCCGGTCACACGGGCTATGTGTGCGTTAACGTCAGCTGTCTGCGTTGGGACGAGGGATTCGCAGCTTCCGGCAGGTATGCGCCGTTCCTGGCGGGTGCTCGACGTGACCACACGGGCAGGTCGGGCATGTCCTGCCAGTATGGGAGCCATGTCTTCGACACATTACGTTCGTGTTTCGGACAAGTGTTAGCGATCGCATCTAGAGTGTCAAGGAATCGAACACGATCGTTCAATCCGGGTCTGTCGTCGTGGCCCTCGGCGGACGACTCCGGCGGTCAGAGGTCGGCAAGCAGACGGTTCGGGCCGACAGCCGCCGTGGCGAGCAGGTCGACATACCTCGTCATCCAGCGGCGAACGGTGTCGTCGTCGAGCCGGTCCACCGGGTACTCCAGATAGCCGTCGATCCCGTCCGGGCCGGGCATCAGGACGATGAGCAGCGCCGCCCGCCCGACCCCGGTCGGCACCTCGTGCACCCGTACAGCCAACTCCGGCAGCTCGATCCGGGTGTCGAACGTACTCTGAAAGGCGAAGCTCACCGTCACTCCGGACGACGCCGCGCCCTTGTCCGGCGCGGGTAGCTGCTGGTAGATCCAGGCCGTGGGCAGCAGATTGTCGATGCCGGCGAACAGGCCGTCGGCGGCCTGGCCGACCAGGTGGGCGAACGTCGCGGCGGCGGCCGTGCGGATCCGTACCGGCAACGCCGTCGCCAGCACGGTGACGGTGTCCTCGTACGCCGTGGGTGACCGGTTGGCGTACGGCATCGACAGGGTGACGTCGGGCTGCCCGCTGAGCCGGGCGAGCAGCAGCGCCAACGCCGCAGCGGCGACCGCGGTCACCGTGGCACCCAGCTCCCGGGCGAGCACCTCGACGGCGAGCCGAATCTGCCCCGGGATCTCGAACCGACAGGTGGCGGCCCGCCCGCTCGGCTGCTGCGGTGCGGGGCGGTCGAACGGCAGATCCAGCGCCAGCGGCCCGTCGCCCAGGTGCTCCGCCCAGTAGGCGAGCCGTCGGCGGCGGGTCGGCTCATCCCACTGGCCCTGCTGCCAGCGTGCGTAGTCGGTGCACTGGGCGGTGGGCGGGCCGAAGTCCGGCGTACCTGAATCGCGGGCGGTGCGGTACCCGTCCGCCAGCTCGCGCAGCAGTACGGTGACCGCCCGGCCGTCGCAGGCGACGTGATGCAGCACCAGCACCAGCCAGGACTCCTCGGGCGCCAGCCGGATCAGCGCGTACCGCACCGGTGCCTCGTCCGCCAGCGCGAACACCGGCGCCACCACCTCCCGGCAGAAGGCCTCGGCCCGCCGCCGCGCCGCGTCCGGCGCCAGCGCGGTCAACTCGACGACGGGCAGCGGGACCGACCGGTGGGCGAGGATCCGCTGGGTCCAGGTGCCACCGTCGCGGATCAGCCGGGCACGCAGCGCATGGTGCCGGGCGACCAGACCATCGAGCGCGGCGTCTAGCGCGGCGACATCGAGTTCGCCGACCAGTTCCAGCCGCAACCCGACGTTCCAGCTGGCGGGGTGCGTGCTGCGGCCGGCGACCTCCACCACCCTCTCCTGCTGGGCCGACAGCGGCGCCCGGGTCACCTCCCGCTCGTGCGCCGGTGCGGCCAGCCAGCGCAGCAGTTCGCCCTTGTGCGATCGCAGCGCCGTGACCAGCTCCGGACCCATCGCGGCGGCCGGGGCGTCGTAGTGCAGGGTGTCGCCGGTGCCGGTGAGCCGCACATCGTGCACGGCGACGTACTCCAGCAGCTCGGCGAAGGTCACAGCGTGCCCCGCACCCGGCTGACGGGCCCGCCGTCGGCGGACGCGGCGTGTCCGCGCAGCCGGCCCACCATCGCCGCGATGGTCGGGGCGCGGAAGAACTCCAACGCCGGATAGTCCGCTCCGGTGGCCTCGCGTACCCGGTTCAGCAGGCGCATCGCGTTGATCGAATGCCCGCCGAGGGCGAAGAAGGACGCGTCGTGGTCGATGCGCTCCGGATCCTGGTCGAGTTCGGCGGCCCACAACGCCCGCACCGTCCGGGTCAGCGAGTCACCGGTCGGGTCGTTGTTCCGGGTCTCCCGCCGGGCCGCCGGTAGGGCCACTGCCTGTGGTGTCGTCGGCGGGGCCAGCGGTGGCGCGGGCTCACCGGTACGGATGGTCGGCTCCGGCAGCCCGGCACGGTCGACCTTGTTGTTGCCGGTCTGCGGCAGCGCCGGCAGCATCGCCCACACCCGGGGGATCAGCACGTCGGGCAGTTCGCGGGCCATCGCGGCGACGAGCCGGTCGGCCAGCCCGTCGGGTGCCACGCCCGGCGCGGGTACGGCGTACCCGGCGAGGTACGCCTCGTCGCGCCGGTCCCGGCGGGCCACCACGATGCCGTCGGTGACCAGATCCAGCCTGCGCAGGACGGCCGACGCCTCACCTGGCTCGACCCGGTTCCCCCGGATCTTGACCTGGTCGTCGGTACGGCCGAGGAACACCAGCACCCCGTCGGCGGTCCACCGCACCAGGTCCCCGGTGCGGTAGCGGCGCGAACCGGGGCCGCCGGGCGGGTCGTCGACGAACCGCTGCGCGGTCAGCTCGGGCCGGTTCAGGTAGCCGCGACCCACTCCGGCGCCGCCGATGAACAGCTCCCCGACGGCGCCGACCGGAGCCAGGTTGCCCCACTCGTCGCGGATCTCGACCCGGACGTTGTCCAGCGGCCGGCCGATCGGAATCGGACCATCGGCTCCGGCCACCGCCGGCGCCACCACGTCAAAGGTGGCGATGACCGTCGTCTCGGTCGGTCCGTACACGTTGCGTACGACGTACGGCACCCCGGACTGTGGGCGTACCCGCAGTTGCTGGCCGCCGACGGTGAGGTGACGCAGCCGGGGCTGGGCCGCGACAGGCAGCGAGAGCAACCCTTCCCCGATCGGTGTGGGCAGCATCGCGACGCTCACCCCGGCGGTACGCATCCAGCGCGCCAGCGCCATCGAGTCCAGCCGTACGTCGTCGTCGGCGATCGTCAGGCTCGCACCGACCTGCAGCGGCGGCCAGATCTCCAGCACCGAGGCGTCGAAGCTCTGCCCGCACACCACGGCACTCCGGTCGTCGGCGGTCAGCTCCAGCTCGTCGCGGTACCACCGGCACAGGTTCAGCACGCTGCGGTGGGTGATGACCACACCCTTCGGCCTGCCGGTGGAACCGGAGGTGTACATGACGTAGCACGCCGCATCCGGATCGTCCGCCACGCGGCCGGGGTCGTCGGACCCGCCGACGGGATCGGTGTCGCCGTACCCGTCGACGTGCAGCAGACGGACCCCGTCGGGCAGGTCCGGTGCGGTGTCACCCCCGGTGGCCAGCACCACCCGGGCCGCGCTGTCCGAGACCATGAAACTCACCTGCCGGCCGCCGAGGGACGGATCCAACGGCAGGTACGCGGCTCCGGCGCGCAGCACCGCCAGGGCGGCGACGACGAACTCCGGTGACCGGGGCAGCCACAGCGCCACGATGTCGCCTGCGGCGATCCCGTGCCGGACCAGCCGCTGCGCCAGAGCGGTGGCCTGCTCGTCGAGTTGCCGGTAGGTCAGCACCGTGCCGCCACCGATCACCGCGACCGCCTGCGGCGTGCGTCGCGCCCACTGCCGCACCGCGTCGTGCACACCACCGGGCGGCAGCACGCGCTGTCGTCCAACGCCCCAACCCTCCAGCGCGTCCCGGTCGGTGTCGAGGATGCCGACCAGCTTCGAGATCGGCGTATCGGGCTGGTCGACGGCGGCGGCCAGCGTCGCGACCAGATACGACAGCAACCGCTCGGCGCTGTCCGCCACGAACAGGTCGGTGCCGTACTCCAACCGGCAGTCGATCCCGTCGGCGTGGTTGGTCACGTACAGGGCCAGGTCGGTCACCGCCCGTTCGGCCCGGTGCGCCAGGGTGCGGGCGGTCACCCCGGGCAGGTCGAGCGGGAGCTGGTCGCCGCCGTTGTCGAACTCCACGATGGTCTGGAAGACCGGGGTCCGGCTTGTGTCCCGGTCCGGGCTCACCGCGCCGACGACGGCGTCGAACGGCATGTCGGCATGGTCGTACGCGTCCAGGGCGGTGTCGCGGACCTGCTTGAGCAGGTTGGCGAAGGTCGGGTCGCCGGACAGGTCCAGCCGCAGGGCGACCGTGTTGAGGAAGAACCCCACCACCGCCTCGGCGCCGGTGGGCCGGACCGACACCGGTGTGCCGACGACCAGCTGATCGCTGCGGGTGAACCGGCGCAGCGTGGCCGCGTACCCGGCGAGTACCGTCATGAACAGCGTGACCCGGTGCGCGCTACTGAGCCGGCTCAGCAGCCCGGACAGCTCCGGGTCGAGCCCGCGCAGGACCGACGCGCCGGTGCCACCGCGCACCGTCGGGCGTGGTCGGTCGGTCGGCAGGTCCAGCACCGGCAGTTCACCGGCGAGTTGCTCCCGCCAGTAGGCCAGACCGGCCGGCGCGGCGGGCGAACCGCTGCCGGCGTCCGCCTCCCGCCGGGCCAGGTCCAGGCAGTCCACCGGAAGCTCCGGCAGGTCGGCGGAGCGGCTGCCGAGTGCGGCCCGGTACAACGCGGAGAGATCCCCGGCCAGCACCCGCACGGACTCGGCGTCGACCACGATGTGGTGCACGGACAGCACCAGCACGTGCCGCTCGGCCGACCACCGCAGCAGCCGGGTCGCCAGCAGCGGACCCTGCGCGAGGTCGAACTCGCGCCGGCTCTCCTCGGCCAGCACCTGCCGTACGGTGTCGTTCTCGTCCCGCCCGGCGTGCTCCTCGACGGTGAGGTCCACTGTGCCCCGGCCGAGGACGACCTGGACCGGTTCGCCGTCGCGTTCCCGGAACACGGTACGCAGCGCCCCATGCCGGGCCACCAGCTGCTCCAGTGCGGCCCGCAGCGCCGGCACGTCCAGCGGACCGTCGAGCCGTACGCTGACCGCCTCGTTGTAGGTGCCCTGGCCCGGGTGCAGCCGTTCGAGAAACCACATCCGCGCCTGCCCACGCGACGCCGGCCCGGACCGGTCCGGGCCGGCGTCGCGGACGGCCACCGGGTTGCCGGTCGCCGCCGTCAGCCTGACCGGGGACGTGTCGGTGGGCGGTGCGTCGGTCGGTGACGTCTCGGTCGCCGCCTGGTAGCTGGCCCGTAGCTGGTCCAGCTGCGGCAACCCGGCCCGCACCTGGTCGGGGGATGCGCCGAAGTCGACCAGCGTGGCCACCTCGTCGACGCCGGCGGCGGTGAGCGCGTCGATCAGCCGGATGCCGTCGTCCGGCGACCCGATCAGCGCCCGTGCCTCGCAGTACCGTTGGTAGGCGCGCTGGAACACGTAGTCCAGATCGTCGGCGTCGGCGGTGTCGAGGTCCACCTGGAATCCGAGACTGTTGGTCATCTGCCCGAACAGCGACAGCGAGGAGTGCAGGTACGCCTTCAGCGGCGCGAACGCCTCGGCCCGCGCCCGTGCCGAGTCCGCACCGAGGTAGGTGTGCACGAGCACGACCACCCGGCCGCCGTCCGGGTCGAGCCCGTGCGTGGCCCGGGTCTTTCGGTAACGCCGGATGTTGTCGGCCAACTGTTCCACCGACTGGCTCATCAGGTTCGTGACGATGCCGAGGTCGTGCTCGGCGGCCCGCTGGTACGACTCCGGGTTACCGACCACGGCGACGAACATCGGCGGCATCGCCTGCACCGGGCGGGGCAGGGTGCGGATCTCAACCGGTTCGCCGGTGCCGCTGCGCCGTTCGACGGCCTCGCCACGCCACAGCCGACGTACCTGGTCGAGGTGGCGGTACATCACGTCGCGGTGGGCACCGAAGTGCTCCGGGGCGAGGACGAAGTCGCCCGCGTGCCAGCCGGGCGCACAACCGATGCCGACTCGGCCGCCGGACAGCCGGTCGACCATGGACCAGTCCTCGGCGACCCGGATCGGGTCGTGCAGCGGCAGGACCACCGATCCGGCGTGCAACCGGATCCGGCTCGTCTCGCGGGCCAGCGCGGCGGCCAGCACCACCGGGTTGGGGAACACCCCGCCGAAGGAGTGGAAGTGGCGCTCGGGGATCCACAGCGCGTGGAATCCGTGCTGGTCGGCGAAGCGGGCCGTGTCGACGATCAGCTCGTACGGGTCGGCAGCCCCCGAGCCGGGCGGATAGTCCCCGAAGAAGTACACGCTGAAGTCCGGTGCCGGTCGTCCCGGTCCGCCCGCCGGTTCGAGGCTGCCTGCTGCTGCGGTACTCGCTGCCGGTTCGGTGCGTACCGCCGGTCCGGTTCCTGCCGTAGGCAGGGTGCGCACCGCCGGTCCGGTCGGGGCGGTGTCTTCCGGTTTCGCCGTGGGCACGGCGGGCCCGGCCGGACGGGGGAGCAGCCCGCCGGCACGCATGTCGCGTAGCGAGGCGCGCACCGCGTCGATCACCAGGTCGACGTCGTCGTCGGTGTGTGCGGTGGAGAGGAAGAAGTTGCGCCACTCCCAGACGTACACCCCCTTGAGCAGCAGGTGGTGGTAGAGCAACTCGAGGTCGGCGCGGTGCTCGAAGCGGAACTGCGAGCCGACGTGGCCGAGCCGGACCGGGTACTCCTCCTCGGCGATAAAGTCGTTCAGCGTGCCGACGAGCCGGTCGGTCCGGGCGTTGAGCTCCTGCTGCAGTCGTGGGCTGTACTCGGTCAACCGGGTCAGCACCGCGCGCGCGGCGGCCATGGAGACCGGATGCTGGATATAGGTGCCGCCGAAGAAGGTCGTCTCCCGCTGCGGGCGGCTGTCGTCGCCGTAGCGCCAGAATCCGCCGTCGACGCCGTCCATGATGTCGGCGCGTCCGGCGATCGCCCCGATCGGGAAGCCGCCGCCGAGCAGTTTGCCGTACGTGACGAGGTCCGGGGTCACGTTGAACAGGCCCTGTGCGCCGCGCGGATGGGGCCGGAACCCGGTCAGCATCTCGTCGAACATCAGCACGATGCCGTACCGCCGGGTGATGTCCCGGAGCCGGCGCAGGAACTCCGCCGGCTGCAGGGACGGGTGGCGGCTCTGCACCGGCTCGACCACGACGGCGGCCAACCGCTCCCCGAGTGACTCGATCACCTGCAGGCTCTCCGGTACGCCGTAGTCGAGTACGACCAGGTCCGCGACGGCGCTGGCCGGGATGCCGGTGCTGACCGGGACGGTGGTCCGGTCGGCACCCGTCCCGACCGAGCGGCCGAGCACATTGTCGGCGTGTCCGTGGTACGACCCGTGGAACATGACGATCTTGTCGCGTCCGGTGGCGGCCCGGGCGAGCCGGATCGCGGCCGAGTTCGCCTCGGTGCCCGAGTTGGCGAACGCCACCCGGGGCATCCCGGTCAGCTCGCTCAACAGCACTGCGGCCTCTCCCGTGTCGACGCTGCGCGGTCCGAGCCGGATGCCCCGGGACAGGTGTTCCCGGACCGCGTCGGCGACGAAGTCCGGTTCGTGGCCGAACAGCAGTACCCCGAAGCCCATGGTGATGTCGACGTACCGGTTGCCGTCCACATCCTCCAGCCATGCGCCCTTGGCACGCTGGCCGGCGATCGGGTACAGCATCTCCTTGGTGGCGCTGCGGAAGCCGACGACCGCCCGGCTGTCGGCGAGCACGCCACGGTGGCGCTGGGCGATCTCCTTCGACCGCCGGGTCTTCGCCACGAACCGTCGCCGCAGGTCGTCCAGATGGGCTCGGCCGTGGCCGGTAGCGACCGCGCCGGCCGGACCGCTGTCGGGTGCCACGACCACCCTGGGCCCGTGCACGTCAACGCCCGGTGCTGCCGGTACCGCAGTTGGCACCGGCGGTTCGGCCGGTGCCGGTGTGGCTGGTGCCAGCGGCGCTGGCGGTGCTGGCGGTGCCGGGGTCCGACGGGACAGGATCAGGCGCGACAGTTTGCTCGGGGTGTCCGCTTCCTCGAACAGTTCGCGCATGGCGAGCCGGACGCCGAACTCGCCCTCGAACTCCCGTAGTGCGTTGATCATGGCGAGTGAGTCGGCACCCATCTCGACGAACGGGCGGTCGATGACGATGTCGTCCGGGGCGCAGCCGAGATGTCGGGCGCTGATTTCGCGTACCCGCTCGATTACCGGCGCGAGGTCCGGCGCGGCCGGTGCGGCGGCGACGGTGGCACCAGCGTCGCGGACGGGTTCGACGTCGACCATGAGCCCTCCAGGTTCGGTTCGTGCCAGCGGCGGTCCGGTCCAGTGGACTCGTCGCTGGAACGGGTACGCGGGCAGCGGCACCCGGCGCGCGTGCGCCTGCCCGGCGTCGAGCAGGGCGTTCCAGTCCAGATCGACTCCGTGGACGTGCAGCCGGGCACAGGTGTCGAGGTGCTGATCGAGTTCCGCGCCCCGGCGCTGAGCGGCGAGCGCCGACGACCCGGGCAGTGTCGCGCGCAGCAACCCGACCAGACTCGGTTGTGGACCGAGCTCCAGCACCGGCACACCGGCCGACCCGGCGGCGGCCGACGTCTCGGCGATCGCGGCCGCGACCAGGTCGAACCGGACCGGCATCCGGGTCTGCCGCACCAGGTACGCCGGGTCCGGCCGGTGCCCCGCCGGTAGCACGGTGCCGTCCACGCTGCTGACCAGCGGCGTGTCCAACGGCGCCCACGGGACCGACCCGAACGCCTCGCCGAGCCGGGGGAGGATCGGGTCGAGCAGTGCCGAGTGGAAGGCGCGGTCGACGGCGAGCCGGTGCCAACGCACCCCGAGACGGTCGAGCACGCCACAGCCGGCGTCGAGCGCCTCGACCGGCCCGGCGACGACATGTTGCTCGGCCGCGTTGGTCGCGGCGAGGTCGAGCCGCCGGTCGGTGGCGAGCACCTCGTCGACCGCGGCCCGGGTGGCGAAGACGGCCACCATGCCGCCGGGTGCGGTGTGCTCCCGCATCAGCCGTCCGCGCAACCCGGTCAGCCGCAGGCCGTCCTCGATCGTCAGCGCTCCGGCCGCAGCCAGGGCCGCGTACTCGCCGATGCTGTGGCCGGCGACGAGGCGCGGCGCCACCCCGAGCGAACTCCACAGCCCGGTCAGTGCGACCTGGAACGCGAACAGCGCCGGCTGCGCCACGTCGGCGGGCCAGATCCGGTCGTCACCGGAGAGGCCGTCGAGCAGCGGCGTCAGCACCGACGGTCCGCCGCAGCGGCGCTGGTACGCCTCGCAGGCGTCGAGCACCGCCCGCACCTGCGGGTACCACCGGTACAGCGGCCCGGCCATGCCCGGGTACGAGGTGCCCTGCCCGCCGTACACCACCACCGGCGCCACCCCGCCGGGCCCGCCGGAGGCGATGCCGGCGCCCGGCACCGTGCCGGTGGCCACCCGCCCCGGGCGTTGCCGCCCCGGCGCGGCGAGGTAGTCGTCCAGGGCGTCCGCGAGCGCCGTCGTCGTCGCGCCGGACACGACGAGTCGGTGCGGCAGGTGCGGCCGGCCGAGTGCGGTGGTGGTGGCTAGGTCGGCCGGGTCGAGCCCGGGGTCGGCCCGCAGGTGGTCGCGCAGCCGGCGGGCGAGCGTACGCAGACTCTCCGGGTGGTACGCCGACAGCGGCACCGCCACCGGGTCCGCCGTCGCGGGCGGTGCCGTCGCGGGCTCCTCCGCCCCGTGACGGGCGGGGCCGGGAGGTGCCGTCGCCGGCAGCCCCGGTCGTGCCGGTGGCGGTGCCTCCAGGATCAGGTGGGCGTTGGTGCCACCGACCGCGAGCGCGGTCACCCCCGCCCGGCGCGGCCCGGACAGATCGGGCCAGGCGCGCGCCTCGGTGGGAATGACGAACGGGCTGGCCGCCAGGTCCAACGCCGGATTGGGGCGCTCGAACCCGACCAGCGGCGGAATCGTCGCGTGCCGCAGCACCAGCACCGTCTTGATCAGGCTGGCCATGCCGGCGCAGGCGTCCAGGTGTCCGATGGCCGGCTTGGCCGAGCCGATCGCGCAGTAGCCGGTCCGGTCGGTGCGTCGGCGGTACGCCGAGGTCATCGCCTCGAACTCGATCGGGTCGCCCTTGTAGGTGCCGGTGCCGTGGGTCTCCAGGTAGCCGATCGTCTCCGGGGAGACCCCGGCCACGTCGAGCGCCCGCAGGATGGCGTCGCGCTGCCCGGCGGCGCTGGGCGCGGCGTAGCTGGTCTTCGCGGCACCGTCGTTGTTGACACCGCCACCCAGGATCACCGCGTGGATGGTGTCCCCGTCGGCGACCGCCCGGTCGTACCGCTTGAGCAGCACCGCCGCGACCCCGTTGCCGCCGACGGTGCCGTCGGACGACGCGTCGAACGCGCGGCACCGGCCGGACCGGGACAGGATGGTGCCCTTGACGTGGCGGTAGCCCAGGATCTGCGGGGTGTGCACCGCCGACGCGCCGGCCAGGGCCAGGTCGGCGTCGCCGGCGAGCAACGCCTGGCCGGCCAGGTGCACCGCCACCAGCGCGGTCGAGCAACCACTCTGCACGGTGGCCGCCGGACCGGTCAGGCCGAGCCGGTACGCGACCCGGGTGGCGGCGAAGTCGTTGTAGTTTCCCACGGCCACCTGGAACGCCGGGGCGAAGTCACCGTCCCAGCGGGCGGTGGCCAGGTTGTTGCGCAGGTAGGTGTTGAGCGGATAAAGGTGGTATCCGACACCTGCGAAGATGCCCACCCTGGTGTCAGATCGCGCGCCCGCGTACCCGCCGTTCTCCAGCGCGTGGTAGCAGGTCTGCAGGAACAGCCGGTGCTGCGGGTCGACGGTGCGCGCCTCCTGCGGGCTCATCGCGAAGAACTCGGCGTCGAACGAGTCGATGTCGTCGAGCACCCCGCTGACGGCGACGAAGTCCGGTGACTCGCGCAGCTGCTCGGGCACGCCGGCGCGGGCTAACTCGGTGGGGCTGAACCTGCGTACGCTGGTCACGCCGTCGCGGATGTTGTGCCAGTACGCCTGCGGGGTGTCCGCGCCGGGTAGCCGCAACGCCATGCCGATGATGGCGATCCGCCGGTCGTCGGTGCCACCGCGCGTCGGGGCACTCATGTCGTCGTCCGCCGACGCGCCCACAGCGCGGCCAGGAAAGCCACTGCCAGCAGTACCGCCAGCCCGTGGAACAGGGTGACCACGGTCAACGGACTGAACTGTTCCAGCAGAAAGGAGCAGGCCACCATGCCGACGCCGAAGCCGAGGTTCTCTGCGGTCGCGGAGAACCCGAAGACGTAGCCGCGTTGATCATCCGGGGTGGCCTGCAGCCGGGTGGTATAGGCGATCTCGGTGAAGCCGTCGGCGATGCCGGCGACGGTGGCGACCAGGACGGCCAGCGGCAGCGGCGGCGCGGTGAAGGTGAGGATGAACGCCACCGACATGAGCGCCGCGCCGGCGGCGAACGCGCGCTCGTTGATGGTCCGGCCGGTGCGTCTGGCCCAACGGGCGACGCCGCGTTGCGCGATGATGTTGCCGACCGCCCAGGTGGCCCAGAACTGGGACATGAACGCGGCCGGATGCTGCGGGTCCAGCATGGTGGACAGCACCGGCAGGCCGACGTTGTGCGAGGCCGAGCCGAAGGCGTCGGCGGCGCGCAGACTGATCAGCGCGAGCAGGACCGGGGTGAGCCGCAAATAGCGCAGGGCCGTCAACTGCGCGGCGAGAATCCCGGGCCGCCGCAGCGCGTCATCCGGTCCGGCGTCTGCTGCGGCGCCCGGCACGGAGTCCGCCGCCTCGGCCGCGTCCGTCGCGCCTGCCGGCCGCCGGCTGCGGGTGGTGATCGGCAGCCGGGCCAGGACCGCCGCTGAGAAGAGGAACGCCCCGGCGTCGATGAGAAACGCACCGGTGTAGCCGACCGTGGAGATGAGCACGCCGGCCGAGGCGAACCCGGCGACCATCGCCAGCGAACGGCCGGTGGCCAGCAGCGCGTTGGCCCGGACCCGTTGGTCCTGCCCGACGATCTCGGGGATGCTGCTGCGCAGCGCGACACTGGTGACGGTCGCCCCGGCGCCGGTGACGACCGCGACGGCGTACAACAGGCCGGCCTGGGCCGTGGCTGGCGCGATGACCAGCACGATCAGGGCGAACGCCTGGCTGACGTCGGAGGTCACCATCAGCCGCTTGCGGTCGAGCCGGGACACCAGGCTGCCGGCGCCGAATCCGGTGAGGACACTGGTGGCCAGGCGTAACGCCATGAACAGGCCGGTGTGGGTGGCGCTGCCGGTCAGCGAGTACGCGAACAGGCTCAGCGCGATCATGTCCAGATAGGTGCCGTACGCCGAAACCGCGTTGCCGACCACCAGGAAGCGGAAGTGTCGCATCCCGCTGCCGGTCCGGCCCGGGTCCTGATCCGTGACGGTCACGATCGGCCGGCGGGTACGTCAGGCGCCGTCGGCCTCGGTCGTGGGGGGTGCCCGGCAGAGCGGGAAGGGTGCGGCAAGCTGTGCCCCCAAGGACGGTGGTCGCCATTGGCTCGCGGTTACGTGATGACTACCGCCCGTCAGAGTATGGGACGCCATCGATCTGATCAACATCTACTTTCCCTAGAAAGCCGGCACGAGGCGTCAGCCCACCGAGAACCACAGATGCTGCGGCCGATGGTCGGACAGGTACTCCGCAGACGCCAGTTCGTACCGGTGCACCCTGACCGGACCTGCGGTGAACGTCCAGTCGATCCGCCAGAACGGCAGCGGCAGGCCGGCGAGGGGACTGTCCCACTGGAAGGTCATCGGGGCGTTGAACCGCCAGCTCATCGGCAGCAGGTGACGGCTCGCCGTGGTCGCGTCCTCGGCCACCGCCCGCAACGGGTCGAGCGTCCCCATGGACGAGGTGGCGTTGAAGTCGCCGGAGATGATCGACGGGTTCGGGTTGGCCTGCAGATCGTCGACGAGACCCTGCACCTCAGCCTGCCGCCAGTCGAACTTGCGGCGGAAGTACGCGTCCGGGTCGACCTGGGGCCGCAGGATGCTCAGGTCGATGGCGGTGGGCACGGTGACGTGCACGTTGTAGACCGAAACGGTGCTGTCCCCCACGCGCAGGTCGGTGCGCAGCACTTTGTCCCGGCTGAACACCTGGTTGAACGGTGCGTCCGGAGACAGCTGCGTGGCCGGGCCGAAGACCGGCGTGGCCACGACCGGGAACCGGGAGATGGTGACGAGTTCGCTGCGGTGCACGATGTGGTAGCCGGGGAACTCCGCCTGCAATCTGGCGTCGTCCCGGATCGGGTGGTAGCCGACCTCGCCGGTGCCCGGCACCCAGATCACATGCTCCTGTAGCAGGTACACGTCGGCGTCGAGCCGTTTCAGGAATCTGAGCTGCGCCTGCGGATCCTCGTTGCTCATGCCCCAGTAGTTGGTGTTCCAGCTCACCACGTGCACCGCGCTGGCCGGGACGGGCCGGTCGCCGGGCCGCAGCGCGTGCAGGTTGACGCCGGTCTGGTCGATGCCGGGCAGCAGGCCGGCCAGGGCCAGGGCGGCGGCCCACCGCCGACGCGGACCGCACGCGGCGGCGCTGAGTCCGAGCAGCAGCAGTGGCACGGCGATGAGGAACACCGGCGGCACCGCGTCGAGCAGGATCGACCAGTGCCATCTGCCGGTGGCGGCCCGGCGCACGACGTTGTAGCCCAGCCACAGCACCGCCGCCGCGATCAGCAGCCAGCCGTACCAACACCGCAGGGCCCGGGCCACGCGCTGCCACCGAGGCGCGGTCCGGTCGGTTAGCGGCGGCACCGGTGCGGGGGACCCGGCGATGTCATCGATCGTCACGGCGTGGTCCTTTCGTACATGTGACGGAACTGTCGGCTGGTGAGCCAGGTGAGGACGCCGACGGCGAGTCCACCGGCGACGGTGGCGTTGACCAGCAGGTGCACCGCGGTGAAGAAGACCAGGAAGGGCCAGCCCCGCTCGTGGCGGACGAACGCGTACTGGCCGGCGTCGACGGCGACGAACGCGGCCAGCAGCAGCGCGGTGCCGACCAGCACCGGCGGGTGGACCACCGCCGCCGGCAGGCTGAGCATGGTGAGCAGTGCCAGCACCGAGGCGGCGGCCCGGCCACCGGTCTCCATCCCCTGCATCGCCCGGCCGCGATGCAGATAGAACGGCACCCGCAGCCGGGCGCGGCGAATCGCCTTGCGCAGCAGGGGTATCAGGTGGCTCTCGTCGGAGAGCCGACCGCTGACGCGGGCGGTGAGCAGCATCGGGTACCGCTGGGACAGCCGCTCCGCGTGGTCGATCTCCTCGGTCTGCCGCAGCGCCGGGTTGAACCCGCCGGCGGCGTCGAACGCCGCGCGGGTTACCGCGCCGAGCGCGTAGAAGCCGCCGCTGACCTCGCCCTGCGCGCTGACCCGCCAGTAGTGGTACTGGAGGATGCGGTACTGCCCGACCGGTCCCTCGGGGAACAGCGGCACCTTGTCCGGTACGCCGAAGACCGCGCCGTACCCTCGTGGGCCGCACAGCAGCGCGACCGCGTTCTCGATCGCGTCCGGGTACATGACCATGTCCGCGTCGATGAAGAAGACGATGTCGCCCTTGGCGTGCCGGACACCGAGGTTGCGGGTGGCGCCGGGTCCACCGTTGCGCTCGGCCCGCACGAGGGTGCAGGCGTGCCGGGCGGCACGTACGGCGCTGTCGTCGGTGCTGGCGTCGTCGACCACGATGACCTCGTGCGCCGGGTAGGTCTGGGTCGACACCGACGCCAGGCACAGGTCGATGGTCCGGCTGTCGTTGTACATCGGTACGACGACCGACACCTTCGGCTCATCCATGCAACTGACTCCCTTCCAGCAGCAGCAGCCACAGCGCGGCGTTGACCAGCAGCACCCGGTCGCGCAGCAGCACCGAGACGGGGTTGCCGCCACCCGAGTCGACGAACACGACCTGCAGGTAGCGGAAGAGGGCGAACAGCGCGCACGGGACGGTCAGCAGCCCGGTGGCGCTGACCGTGGCGGCGTACGCCAGGTAGGTGACGAGGGTGGCGGCGGCGGTCAGCACCAGCAGCGCGTCGACCAGGTGCTGGTTGTAGCCGGCCAGCGCCGGCCGGTGGGCCGATTCGTCGGCGAGCAGTTCGTGGCGGCGTTTGCCGAGGACGAGCAGCAGACATACCGACAGCACGCACAGCACGAGCCAGCCGGGCGGACGCGCCCCGACGGTCGTGTAGCCCTGCACCAGCCGCAGCACGAACCCGGTGGCGACGACGAACAGGTCCACCAGCGGTACGTGCTTGAGGCCGAAGCTGTACGCGAGGTTCAGTGGCAGGTAAACCAGCAGCGGCCACCAGGCGGTCAGCGCGTCGCCGACGATCACCGCGAGGGCGGCCAGCAGCAGTACCCCGAGCAGCGCCGCCGTCCGGGGGGTGACCCGTCCAGCCGCGATCGGGCGGTGGCGTTTGGTCAGGCTGGCCCGGTCCTGCTCGCGGTCGGCGATGTCGTTGAGCACGTAGACGGTCGAGGCGGCGAGGACGAACGCGCCGACCGCGACGGCGAGCCGGCCGGCGGACCGCCAGTCCATCAACGCGGGGTCCAGCAGCGCGAGCAGCACCACCAGGTTCTTCGGCCACTGTCCGGGTCGCAGCAGGACGATCAGGTCGCGGGCGAGGCCGGGGCGCGGACGGTCGGAAGAAGACCTTCGGTCAGAAGAAGACCTTGGCGGCGGCGAGAGCACCCTGTCTCCAGGGATCGCGGCTGGTACGTCCGGTGTTCTGGGCAGCATCACGGGGCTCCTTGCGCTGGTCACGCCACCAGGCGTAGGTGTCGAGGATGGCGTCCTGGTTGGACATACGGGGGGTGAATCCGAGCCGGTCCCGGGCCTTGTCGATGCAGACGAACGAGTCGGCGGTGAGCTTGTGCAGCAGGCGCCCGTACACCGGGGACAGCCGCAGCCGTTCGAGCGTGCCGAGCAGCGCGAGCGCCGGGCGGCTCGGCACCGACACCACCCGTCCGCCGTGCCCGGCGGCGTCCAGCACGGCCTGGAAGTCCTCGCGCAGGGTGCCGAAGGAGGCCGCGCCGAGGTTGTACGTGTCGTTGGCCACCGGGTCGGGCGCGTCCAGCACGGTGGTCACCGCGTCGACGAGGTCGGACAGGGCGAGCATCTGGATGCGCACGTCGCCACGGCCGATCACCGGGAAGTTGCGGCCTTCCTCGGCCCACTCGAACAGCATGGAGAACAGCCCCATCCGGCCGGGGCCGAGGAACGTCTTGGGCCGCACGATCGGCAGGCAGGCGCCGTCGGCGCGCAGCCGTTCGGCGTACTCCTCCGCGGCGGACTTCGCGGCGCTGTACGGGTCGACCGGCTCCCGGGGGTGTTCCTCCGTCGTGGGTACGGTCCGGGGCAGGCCGTAGACGGCGGTGGACGAGATGTGCACCACCCGGGCCACCCCGGCCCGGACCGCAGCCGTCAGCACGGTCCGCGCGCCGTCGACGATGATCGACCGGATCTCGGCGACCGGGTAGCTGGGCAGCGCCGACGCGCAGTGCACGACGGCGTCGGCGCCCGCCACCGCCCGGGACATCGCGGCCGGATCCCTTACGTCGCCGGTCACCGCGACGTCGACGCCGGGGCGCAGATCGATGCCGCGGACGTGGTGGCCGTCGGCGCGCAGCCGGGCGGCGAGGTGGGAGCCGAGCATGCCGGCGGCTCCGGTGACGACGACCGTCCGGCTCACCACAGCGTGCTCACCTTCTCCCGGACGAACCGGGTGACCAGCCGCCCGAGCCCATGGGCGAGAGTGCGGTCCAGGCTGTCCACGGCGCGTTCGACGTCCGCGGGCACGGTCACCAGACTCGGCGCGATGATCAACGGGTTGCGCCCGTTGAGGGTGTAGTAGGCGAACACGTCGTGGTCGTGATAGAGCGCGTTGATCACGGCGCAGGTGACCAGCTTCGTCCTGAATCGTGGGTCCTTGGCCATGCCGCCGGGTGCCAGCTTGGCCACGAGGTCGAGGATCCGTGGGCCGCCGTCGATGAAGACCCCCCACAGCGCACCGGCGCCGGCCACCTGGCTGACGATGTCCGGGTACTGCTTGGCGATCCGCGCCAGGCCGGGACGCAGGACCCGTTCCAGGTCGCGGGCCAGGGCCGGGTAGTCGTCGGCGACCGCGACGTTGACCGCTTCCAACGCGGTGGCGCATTCCTCGCCGAAGCCGTAGTAGGTGGTGCTGGTGCTCTGCAGCAACGCGTCGCCGAGGTTGTCGTAGGCCCTGCGGTACAGCGGTTCCCGGGCCACGAACGCGGAGATCGACGACTTGCCGCCACCGAACGACTTCGACGTGGTCAGCACGTCGGGGATCAGCCCCTCGTGGCGCATGAAGTAGAAGAGGCTGCCGGTCTTGCCCCAGCCGGTGTAGATCTCGTCGAAGACCAGGACGATGTCCTGCTCGGTGCAGAGTTCGCGTAGGCCGTAGAGGAACTCGGCCGAGCACCAGCGGATCGTCGACGCGCTGAACGGTTCGATGAGGATGGCGTAGACGTCGCCCCGGTGGCGGGTGACGGCGGCGCGCACCGACTCCAGATCGCCGTAGGTGAAGGTGTCGATACCGGGGATGGTGGGGAAGGCGTACTGGCTTTGCCCGGTCAGGCCACCCGAGCCCAGCAGCTTGCCGTGGAAGCTGATGTCGGCGCGCAGCACCGTCGCGCGGCGCCCGTCGTGGTACTTGTACGCGAGCTTGACCGCACCCTCCACCGCCTCGGCGCCGGAGTTCGGCAGGAACGACATGTTCAGGTCGCCGGGGAGCACCTGGGCGAGGTTGTGGGACAGCGCCGCCAGGTACGGGGAGAAGTAGGTCTTGTGCACCTCCATCCGGTGCCGGTCGGTGTACCGTCGTCGGGCGGCCAGGATCCGCGGGTGGTTGTGGCCGTGGTTGAGCACGCCGACCCCGCCGGTGACGTCGAGGATTCGGCGGCCGTCCCGTTGGTAGAGGTAGGCGCCCTCGGCGCGGTCGACCAGTTCTCGGCCGAACCCGAACGAGGTCATCAGCGACACCTGGGACTTGTTCACGTGCCGTCGGTACAGGTCGTGGACCTCGCCGGCGTCGAGCCGTTCGGCGTCGTCAAGGGTGAACAGCGTGGACATGCGACTCTCCTCGGTGCAGGAAACGGGCCAGGCCGAGTACGGCGAGGGAGGTACCGATCTCGACGACGACGCAGATCAGCCGGCTGGCGAGGGCGACCGTGCCGGCCACCCCCCAGGGCAGGACGGTGGCCAGAGCGGCGGCGAGCGCGAACTCGCGTACCCCCCAGCCGTCAGGTGCGACGATTGACAGGCTGCCGGCCACGGTGGCCAGTGCGAACGCGCCGACAGCGACCGCTGCCGAACGGTCGGCCGGCGCGCCGAGCGCCACCGCCAGCGCCCACAGGTGCAGGCCGGAGACCAGCCAGGACAGCAGTGCCAGCGCCAGCGCGGCGCGGACCGCCGCCGGCCGAAGCGGGGTGACCGGGCGTCGGACGAGCCGGGCGACCAGGGCGACGGGCCGGTCGAGCAGCGCCGGGCGGACCAGCAGGGCGACGAATCCGACGAGGGGCAGCAGGATCCAGGGCCCCGGCGCGGCGAGCAGTCCCACCCCGGCCCCGGCGAGGATGGTGAGCCCGATACTGACCAGGTAGGCGGTGATCATGCGTTCGGCAGGTGCCCCGGCCTGCCGGCCCAGGTCCACGTGGGTGACCACGCCCCAGACCCGTCCGGGCAAGTACTTGCCGAGTTGGCCGAGGAAGAAGATCCGGGCCGCCGGGAGGCCGCGGACTGGGACCAGGACCCGCCACGCCACCATGCCGATCAGCAACCCGGCCAGGTTCGCGGCGGTCGCCGCCAGCAGCAGCGGCAGGCCGGCCGGGCGACTCAGCGCAACCAGTGGTGTGGTGCCAGCGGCGCGTACCGTGAAGCCGAGCGCGACCACGGCGGCGACCAGCACCACCGGGGTGAGCCAGCGCGTCGGCCGGGTGCCGAGCAGCAGCCGTACGCAGCCCAGCGCCGCCCCGGCGACCAGCGCGACGTGCAGCAGCAGGTGCACCCCGAGGAAGAACGGCAGGAAACGGCGACCACGGTGGTGGGCGACGAACCGCAGCAGCCCGAGGTCGCAGACCGCGAAGACGGCGACCAGCAGCGCCGAACCGAGGGCGAAGGCCGAATGGATCACGGCCATCGGGAGCATGCCCAGCGCCCCCGCCACGGCGAGGATTCCGGTGGGGCGGTTCGCGGTCACGCTGGCGCGGCCCTTACGGCGGGCGGCCAGTACGGTCCGGGCGAGCAGTTGGGACCGGCGGAACTGCTCGGCCAGCAGCGGACCGAGCCGGGCGACCTCGTCGTGCCGGGCGACGACGCGCTCGCTGAGCACGATCCGGGTACGCGGGGCGAGTCGGTCGCTGTACTCCAGGTCCTCGGAGTCACGTAGTTGCTCGTCGAACGGCCCGACCTCGTCGAATATCGAGCGGCGGATCGCCGCCTGGGCGAAGAAGGCGGTCCGGACCGGGCCGGCGTGCCGCCGTAGCCACCAGTACGCGTGCAGCGTGCGGTACCACTCGACCGGTCCGTCGTCGACGAGCGGCTCCGGTGCGATCACCCCGTGCACGCAGCCGACGTCCGGATCGTCGCGCAGGATCGCCACCGCGTTGGCGATGGCGTCGGGCTCCAGCGCCTCGTCGGAGTCGAGGAAGAACAGCACGTCGCCGGAGGCGAGGGCGGCTCCGGTGTTGCGGGCGGCGGAGACGCCCCGGTTGTCGGGGTGGACGACGGTCCGGCACGGGAACCGCGCGGCGATATCCCGCGAGCCGTCCGTGCTGTGGTCGTCGACGACGATGACCTCGTGCGGCGGGTACGTCTGCCCGTACACCGAGCGCAGGCAGGCGTCGAGGGTCCTGGCGTAGTTGTAGTTGGGGATGACTACGGAGACGGTGAGGGCCATGCGATCAGCGAAACAGTCGCCGACTTCGATGGAATATCGCTTCGCTGTCCCGCCCGGCGGACCCGGTGGCTGGCCGATATCTCAGCGAAAGCGGTCGATGTCCGATCGATAGTCGCCGGATACCGGGTCCGGCGGCTACCTGGTGGCGGTACGCGGCGAACCGGAGGCGTCGTCACCGGCCGGACCCTGCCAGCCGAGCCGGGCCGCCTGGTGCACCGCGGCCATCAGGGTGGGCAGTTCGGCGGTCAGCCAGCTGACCGGATCGGCACGCAGCCGGTCCACCGCCGCGTCGGTCACCATCGGCGAGGGCACCACGCCGGCGCCGTCCGTCGGTCGGCTCGCCGTACCGGTCAGGTACAGGCAGGTGGCCCAGACCCGGCGCAGCGACTGCTCCCGTACCACCGCGGTGTCCTCGACCTCGGCGCGTTCAGCGGCGAACACGCGGACCAGCGCCGGCAACCGGTACAGCGGTTGGCCACCACCCGGCACGCGCTCCGCGTCCACCAGCTGCGCGTCGGTCAACTGTTCGAGCAGGTCCTCGGCGATGGTCGGTTCGGCGTCCAGCAGAGCCGCCGCGACCCAGGCCGGGAGCTGGGCGCAGTCCAGCAGCGCGAGCCGGCGCAGCAGCCGTCGGGTGCCGTCGGGCAGGGCCCGGTAGCTACCCGCCAGGCTCGCCCGCACACTGAGCGGCCCGTGCTCCAGCTCGTCGAGCCACCGCGTGTCGTCGCGCATCCGCGCCACGAGCTGGCCGATGCCCCAGTGCTCCCGCGCGGTCAGCCGGGCACCGGCGATCCGCAGGGCGAGAGGCAGCCCGCCACAGAAGGTGACGAGAGCGTCCGCCGCGTCCGCCTCGGTGTCCACCCGCTGGTGACCGATGATCCTGCCGAGCAGCCGCAGCCCGTCGGCGGGACTGAGCGGCCGGGGCCGGACACGGTGCGCGCCGGGCAGGCCAACCAGGGCGGACCGGCTGGTGACGAGCACACCACAGGTGCCGCTCCCGGGCAGCAGCGGCTGGACCTGCGACTCGTCGGTGACGCCGTCGAGCACGACGAGGATCCGCTGACCCGCGAGTCGGCTCCGGTACAGGTGGGTCTGCTCGTCGATCTCCACTGGTATGTCGGCCCGGTCGACGCCGAGCGCCCGAAGGAAGCGCCGCAGCACCTGCTCCGTGCTGCCCTGCGTCGCGTCGAGCGACGCGTAGAGCTGTCCGTCCGGGTAGTCGGGGAGCATCCGGTGTGCCACGTGCAGGGCCAGGGCGGATTTGCCGATGCCGGCGCGGCCGGTGACGGAGACCACCGGCACTGCCCTTCCGTCGGCCCGGCCCGGGGCCAGGGCGTTGCAGGCGGCGGCGATCTCGGCTTCGCGGCCGATGAAGTCGGCCGTGTCGGACGGCAACTGGCACGGCGTGGGGCGCGGTGCGGCCGGCCGGTACCCCCGCCAGCCAGTGGCGTGGTGTGTGGACAGCTCCAGTTGGGTATCGCCGCGGAGAATTCCCTGTTCGAGCCGGCGTAGCTCGTCGCCCGGTTCGATGCCGAGCATGTCGATGAACGCGGTCCGCGCGGCGTGGTAAGTGTCCAGCGCCTCTGCCTGCCGGCCCGAGCGGTACAACGCCAGCATCAGAAGTGCGTACAGCCGCTCGCGTAGCCGGCCGCGTTCGATGAGCCAGATCAGCTCACCGATCACCTCCTCGTGGCGGCCCAGGGCCAGATCGAGTCGGATCCGCTCCTCGATCGCGGCGGTTCGCGACTCCTCGAGCCGTTTACGGCCTGCTGCGATGACCCGTCCCGGCAGGCCGGCCAGGGCGGGACCGCTCCACAGCGCCAGAGCCGCGCGCAGCCGTTCGGCGGCTGCGGCCAGATTGCCGAGGGCCATGATGGAGCGTGCCTCGGCGATGAGCCGGTTGAACACGTCGACGTCGAGTTGACCGTCGCGGACCCGGAGAAGATATCCGCAGCGGTGGGTCTCGAAAGGGCTGGCCAGGTCGCGGCCGGCGAAGGTCCGGCGCAGGGTCGACAGACAGATCTGCACCTGGCCGCGTGCGGTCGACGGTGGGCTCTCCTCCCACACCGCGTCGATGAGCCGTTCCACCGTTACGACACGGTTGGCCTCCAGCGCCAGTATCGCCATGATCACCTGACTGCGGCGTCCCGGTACGCGAAACCGCTGCCCCTGGTGGCCGACGCGAAGGGGCCCCAGTATCTCTACACGCACGCTGTTACCTCCGGTAGTCACTCCGGTTCGTCTGCGGTGTCGTCGACCCGTCGTTTCCTGAGGCTGAATCGTGGTTACCGCCTCTTCTTGTGGTCGTCAAAACCGTCGTCGAGCGGAAATTGCAGCAATAATCCAAGATCCCGAAGATTCACGAAAGTCTATCATTAGTAACCGCATGCTTCCATAGCGCGACTGTGTTCGAAGAGGCGGCACCGGGTACTGTGCCGAATGGTGCTGTGGCATTAGTTCTGGAGATATCCACAGCCAATCATCGATAAATGATCTTTTCTGACTGACGGTCGTCACGGTGTGGTGCCGGTTACCAGCGGCGGTCATCCTGGTGTGTCCGATGGCGTCGGGCCGCAGGTGCATCCTGATTCATCTCCGGCAGCACGCTCGGCCGGTGGTGCCGCCCGTTCCTCGACCTGGGCCGGGGGTAGCCTCGATTCGTCAGAGGGGTTTGGTCCCTGCCTGACCGTTTCGGCTTGACTGTTTTGTCCTCTTGTGGGTGTACGGGCCGGCCGCGTCTCGCTGCGGGCGCGCCGGGTCTCCGGTCCCGGGGCTTGCCTTTCTGCTGGTAGGGGCAGGTTGGGTGGGTCAGGTGGTCAGCGGCAGGTGCAGGCGTTGCCAGCAGATCAGGAACGCGTCGGCCCAGGGCCAGGTGTCGGGGATGGACAGTGTTCGGCGGCGGGCGTGGGTGGTGAGTTTCGCGGGTAGGTGCAGTAGCCGGTAGCGCAGGGTGTCGGGTTCGGCGTGGGCGAGATCGGGTTGGTCGTGCAGGCCGAGTAGCCGGGTCCAGGCGGCCAGGTCGGCGGCGATGTTCGCGGCGAGGATCCAGCCGCGGTTGACGGTCCAGGACTTGCTGGGCAAGTTCCGCAGGCCCATGGCCTTGTTCGTTCGTACCTGGTCTTCCACGCCGGCGTGGGAGCGGTGCGGGGCGTCGAGCCACTGCGGGTGGTGCGAGCCGGGCACGCCGCCGATCCGACCGATGTTGGTGGCCACGATCGCGTACCGCCAGCCGGTCTTCTTCTCCAGGTCGGTGAGTTTCTTGGCGTGCCGGGCGGCCGGGCGGGTGCGCCGCGCGAGCAGCCGCAGCCCGGCGGGCCAGCCGCCGAGGCGGGTGTTGAGGCCGGTCAGTTCGGCGACCTGCGCGGTGTCGGTGGCGGTCCCGTCCTGACGCAGGCTGCTGTCCCAGGCCCGCTCGGGCAGGGCGGCGATCGCGATCTCGTCGGCGTCGGTGATTGTCCATCCGACGGTGAAGCGCACCGTGCGCCACAGCCGGTTCATCTGCTCCAGGTGGTGTAGCAGGTCGTGGGTGGCTCCAGCGCCGTCGACCCGCACGAGGATCCTGCGCCGGTACTTCACGGGGAGTTGAACGATCGCCTCACCGAGGACCCGGATATGGTCGGTGATGGTGTTCGATCCGGCGTTACCCGGGCGCAGCAACATGGCCAGGCTCTCGCCGGTGTTCGCGCACCATGCCCCCAACGGGTGGAACCCGAACCCGCGCTTGAACGTCGCGGCCGCGCCCTGCTTGTCGCTGTGGGCGGTGATCAAAGTGGCGTCCAGGTCGATGACCACCCACCCCGACAGCAGTTTGCCCGCCACGGCAAGCCAGGGGAAACCCTGCGGCCGACCGGCGAGCAGATCCCAGACCCGGGCCCGGACCTTCGCCCGTGCCTTGGCGACGCGGCGCAGCCCGGCCTCGTCCAGCCCCGCCAGGGCGCGACGCACAGTGGCCTGCGACGGCGGCTCGGCGAACACCAGAGACTGATGCGCCAGCAGCCCGATGTCGGACATGCTCGTCGCGCCGAGCACGATCGCGACCGCCAGGCAGACCAGGACCGTGCCCCGATCCCACCAGCCCGGCCCCTTCCCCCGCGGCAGCACCTTGTTCAACCCACCGGTCAACCCGGTCCGGTCCGCACACCGGCGCAGCAGGACCGCACCCGCGTGACCGACCAAACCCTTCCCACCCGAGGCCACGACCAGCCGTTGATCCCAACCGTTACTCTTACTCACCGGAAAGGTGCACCCGCTTCTGCTCTGGACTTGATCTAGACAATCACATCCTCGCAGGTCAGGTGCACCTTTCCTTCATCACCCTCGATCAACCAATTCCCCTCTGAACGGGGGAGGGTAGTCGGGGGTGGGCCGGGGGCGGCGGTGACCGCCGCAGCACCCGGCTGGTGAGTCTCAGCAGGGTCGACCGAGCGCGGCGAGTCGGTCAGGACGACTCGGCCCTGGACGCCCGACCCGTGACGCGAGTTCGTCGCAGGCGCTGCTGGATGAAGTCGTCGAGCGTCGATGCCGCAGGGTGATTGTGCAGAGCGTAGAGTCTCCGAGCCTCGGTGGCGTAGCGCCACGCTGCCGTCCGACGGTGGCACGTCACGCAGATTCCCGCCAGGCCGTGGTAGGCCTCGGCGAGCGCGATGTCGTCAGGGCAGCCGGCCGCCGCCACCGCCGCCCGCTCGTATGCCCGCCGCGCGGCCAGACGCCGACCCTGTCGCAGGAGCGTCTCCGCCAGGGCGTTGAGAATCAACGCGCAACTGCCTGGATCCCCCAACTCCTGAGCGAGATCGAGCGCCTGCTCGTACCGGTCCCGAGCCGACCCGAGCTGGTCCAGGTCCCGCAAGGAGTCCGCATGCTCCCAGAACGCACCGACAAGCATGGTCCGGTCTCCCAGCCAGCTCAGCATGTCGATCGCACGCGTGTGGTGCCCGGTCGCCTCATCGGCCTGTCGCTCCACCGCGGCGACCCGGCCCAGCCCTGAGTGTGCTGCCGCCTCGGCCTGCTCGTCGCGGTGTCGAACGGCCAGATCGAGGGCCTTCCGGTAGGCGTCGGCTGCCGCAGCGCGCTTCTGCTGATCGTGCAGGACAGTGCCGATGCCGTACCAGATCCTTCCCTGCAGCGGCTCGTCACCTGCCGCCACTGCCAGGTCGAGTGCCTCACGGTAGCCCGCCATGGCCCGCGCCCGCTCGCCCTGCCAGAAGGCGGCCAGGCCGAGCAGCAGCAGCACACTCGCCTGGCCGCGGCTGTCGTTCGCCCTGCGCGCGGCGGCCAACGCCCGTTGCCCGTACTCACGCGTAGGGCCGTACCGACTTCGTCGAAGCTCGACGGCCGCCAGGTCGTGCAACGCGGCACCGAACGCCGCCGGATCGTCGAGGCGTGTCGCGGCCCGTACCGCGGCCTCGTGAACGGCGGTCGATGTTGGCAGCATGCCGATGGTGTCCAGGTGTCGGCTGAGAGTCCTGGCCAGGTCGACAGCGTGCCGGGGTAGGTGGCGTTCAGCGGTGGTGACCACGCGCACCAGCACCGGTATCTCTCGTTGAAGCCAGGCCCGGGCGGTCTCGGGTCCGAGCAGTTCAGGGATCTCGGCGGCGGACGAGGCAACCGCAGGCAGCGCGGTGCGTAGTGACGGGTATGACACGCCGATGGCGACCGAGGTGCTCGCGAGGTAGTGGTCGAACAGCCGGCGGCGTGCCTCGTCCACCGAATTCTCCTGGCCGGCGAGGTCCAGTGCGTACTGGCGGAGCAGGTCGTGCAGGGCGAAGCGCCCGTCGCCCCGTGGCTCGACCAGATTCGCCCGTGCGAGCTCGGTCAACAGGCGCCGCGACTCGCCCAGCGTGGTGGACGTCAGCGCCGCCACCGCGTACGCGTCGAAGTCGGGCCCGGGATGCACACCGATCATCCGCAACGCGCGTCGCTCGGCCTCGCCCGGGAGCCTGCGGTACGACCAGGAGAAGACCGTTCGGATCGCCCCGTACGAGTCCCCGGTAGGGCTCAGTGCGGTCATCGCCGTAGTCTCGACGAGTTCCTGCGCAAGCTGTGCCAAGGGCTCGGCTGGATTCTCCGCCAGCCGCTGCGCGGCGATGCGCAGGGCGAGCGGGAGCCCGGAGCAGCCGTCGGCCACCGCGCGAAGAGCAGCCGGCTCGGCCTCGGCTCGCGTGCCGACCAGTTTGCTCAGCAGGGCCAGTGAGTCCGTGTCCGGCATCCGGGACAGACTGATCCGGGTGACGTCGGTGGTGGCCGACAGGCCGGCGAGAGTGTCCCGGCTGGTGATCAGGACCATGGACGGCCCGGTGCCGGGAAGCAGCGGACGGACCTGGTCCGCCGAGGCCGCGTTGTCGAGCACGACGAGTATCCGACGGCCGGCGACCAGACTGCGGTACAGCGCGGTGCGTTCGTCGAGACCCTCCGGAATCGACGGGCCGGCGACACCGAGACCGGAGAGGAAGACTGCCAGGGCGTCGCGTGGCGGTACGGCCTGATCGGGGTGGTAACCCTGCAGGTTCACGTGCAGTTGTCCGTGGGGGAAATGCACGCGGCTCCGATGAGCCCAGTGCATGGCCAGCGCGGTCTTACCCACTCCTGCGGTCCCGGAGATCAGTACCACGGTGGGCGCCGTGGTGGATCGACGTAGCTGCCCGGCGAGCCGCGCGACCTCGGCGGCCCGGCCGGTGAAGTACCGCGTGGCCGCCTCGAGTTGCGCGGGGACCGGGGTGGTGGCCAGGTTCGTGCCCCGGTCCCGTTGGCGCAGTGCCCCGGTCACGGTCGCCGTGGCGGTGATGACCGCCAACAGCAGGCTCAGCACGGACGCTACCTGATCACTCTGCCCGAGACCGATGCGCAGGAACAGCCATGCCAGGACGCCCTCGACACCGACCACCAGGATCAGAACTGCGACGATCAGCAGTCGCCACTTCATTGACCAATGGTATCGACTGATGTAGTCATCTGCGTCTGGCGAGTCATTCAGATTGATGTCGCAGGGATAAACAGCGTAGGTCGGCGTCGCGACATGGGGCAGGTGTCGTGAATCTTCCAGCATCATTGGTGATGATCGTCGGTTTTACTGGTTCCTGCTCGCCGACCGCCAGCGGATCAGGTCATCGCGGGCGAGGGCTGACAGACGGTGGCCGGGTACGGTTGTCGATGATCGGAAGCTGTGGGCGTCTGCTGGCGGCAGCGGAGGCCCGCAGGCGACGGACCGGGGGAGAGAGCGGGCGTGGCGCTGTGGAGAGCCCTTGTCGTCCCAGGCGGTTGGGAAGGGCACCGGCCGGTCGAGGCGACGGGATTGTTCATCCCGCTCCTCGAACGCAGCGGATACGCGGTACGGGTCGAGGAGTCGACGCAGATCTACGCCGACGCCGCCGAACTGGCCGGCACCGACCTCATCGTGCAGCCGACCTGGACGCGGCCCGCGCCGTCGCTGCCGCCGCCGCGATTCCGGTGCCGAGGCGGTGAGCGTCGAGCGGCTACTCCATCACCCCCACGTGACGACGGTACTCAACCTCACGGTCCCGGCGGCGCACGCCGAGATCTCCGGCGCGGCGATCGACGCCGGCCGGAATGTACGTCGAGAAGCCGCTCACCGTCACGTTCCCGCAGGGACGGTCGATCATCGAGCGGGCGGCGTCGGCCGGCGTCCGCGTCGGTTGCGCGCCGGACACCGTCCTGGGCACCGGTACGCAGACCGCCCGAGCGGCGATCGACGGTGGACTGATCGGGCGCCCGCTCTGTGCGTCGGCCATCATGGTCACCCCAGGACACGGGCGCTGGCACCCTGACCCCGACTTCTGCTACGCCCCGGGTGGCGGCCCGCTGCTGGACTTGGGGCCGTACTACCTTGCGGCGCTGGTCCACCTGCTCGGGCCGGTCCGTGCGGTGATCGGGTCGGCCAGCCAGCTGCGTGACGTCCGGGTCATCGGTGCGGGCCCCCGCGTCGGGCAGCGGATCCCGGTCGAGGTGCCGACCCACGTGACCGGTGTGCTGGAACATGCGGGCGGTGCCCTGACGACTCTCACGACCAGCTTCGACGGTGTCGCGACGACAGCCGCGCCGATCGAGGTGCAGGGGGAGAAGGGCACCCTCGCCGTACCCGACCCGAACACCTTCGACGGCGAGGTTCGCCTTTCGCGCTCGACGGCCCCGGCTGGCGTTCCCTTGATCCGCGGGCCGGCTATGTCGCCGCCTCCCGGGGGCGGCCTGATCGACCTGGTCCGGTCCGACGAGACGCGTCCGCCACGGGCCAGCGGTGAGATGGCGCTGCACGTACTCGACATCATGACCGCTCTGCTCCGGTCGACGGCAGAGGGCCGGCGGGTTGAGCTGACGACGGTGGTCGAACGCCCCACACCCGTCCCGTTGACCCCGGCCGAGAAGTGGCTGTCAGCTCTCGCACCCGGGCGCTGAACCGAAGATGTCGACCTCAGTCGACACTCCGACAGGGAGACGCGGTTGGACGCGCGCACAGCTGGCACGCTGGCGCTCGTGCTCGCCGGCGTGCTGGCTACGGCTGCGGTGGGGCGCTGGCTGGCGGGGAGGCTCAAGCAGCCGGAGATTGTCCTTGAGATCACCTGCTGCCTGCTGCTGGGCGCAGTGCTGGTGTCACAGGTGGGCTGGGGCGCGCCGGAGACCGTAGGGCGGGAGGCGCTCGAGTTTCTGGGGCACTTCGGCCTCGCCCTGTTCCTGGTGAGCGCCGCCCATGGCATTCGGCAGGGTGGCGAACGGCTCTCTGGTCGAGCCGTGGCCTGGTTGTCGGCGGGGTCCTCCCTGCCGGCCATGCTGTCCGGCGTACTGCTCGCGGCGTGGGTGCTGACGGTGGGCGGCGCCGACCTGCGGGGCGAGGCGTCGCCCACGGCGTTGACACTGATGCTGGCTGTCTCGCTGGCGGTCACGGCGGTCCCGGTGCTCGCCGGCATCCTGCGGGACCGGCGGATGGAGAACACCGAGATCGGACGGCTCGCCATGACTTCAGCCGTCGCCATCGACGCGGTCACCTGGGTGTTGCTGGCCGTCGCTATCGGTCTCGCCACCGGACAACATGGTGTCGTCAAAGCGGTCGCCATACTGCTCTGCGGTGCCAGCGGTGCTGGCGGTCCGGTGGACCACCCGGACCAAGGCACTCGAAACGCTGGCGAGCCGGTACCCGTACGTGGCAATGATCTTGATCGCTGTCACCGCCTATGCCGCCTCGCAGACCACCAGGCGGCTCGGTCTCACCGAGATCTTCGGGGCTGTCCTGGTGGGCTTCGCCCTTCCGGGCGGCGGGGCCTGGGCGGGGGTGAGCCACCAACTGGGCCGGCTCGGCCGCCTGCTGCTCCCAGTCATCGGATTCCTTCCGTGGATACTCCGGCGTTGCGGCCGGGGAGGAATCGGAACTCCTGCGGAGCAGGGCAGGGAAAGCCGATCCGCCGCCGGGGCGGATTGGTGTCCACCCCACACGCGACCCCACGGCTCACGACCGAATCGCCAGATTGTGGACTGTGTCCAGGACCGTGAAGCGGGCGTTCAGGTACCGCTTCCACCCCACCCCCGGGCAGGCCGCCGAGCTCGCCCGGACGTTCGGCTGTGTCCGGCTGGTCTACAACAAGGCGCTGGCCGCCCGCACCGAGGTGTGGACCCTGCGTCGGGAACGGGTCACCTACAACGCCACGTCGGCGATGCTCACCGGGTGGAAGAAGACCGACGAACTGGCGTTCCTCAACGACGTCTCCTGCGTCCCTCTGCAGCAGGCGTTGCGGCACCTGCAGACCGCGTTCGCCAACTTCTTCGCCAAACGGGCCCGGTACCCGACGTTCAAGTCGAGGAAGAGGTCGCGGCGGTCGGCGGAGTACACCGCCAGCGCGTTCCGCTGGCGCGACGGCCGGCTCACCCTCGCGAAGATGACCGAACCGTTGGACATCGTCTGGTCCCGACCGCTCCCGCAGGGCGCGGCGCCGTCGACGGTGACCGTGTCGCAGGACCCGGCGGGCCGCTGGTTCGTCTCCCTGCTCTGCGACGACCGGATCGACCCGGCCCCGGCCACCACCGCCGCTGTGGTGGGGGTCGACGCCGGCCTCGACAGCCTGTTCACTCTCTCCACCGGGGAGAAGATCCCCAACCCGAGACATGAACGCCGTGACCGGCGGCGGCTGGCCCGCGCCCAGCGGAACCTCGCACGCAAGGCCAAAGGCTCGGCGAACCGGGCCAAGGCCCGGCTGTCGGTGGCCCGGGTTCATGCCCGGATCGCCGACCGCCGCCGCGACCACCTGCACAAGTTGACCACCCGGCTCGTTCGTGAAACCCAAACGATCGGGATCGAGGACCTGACCGTCCGCACCATGATGGCCAACCACCGTCTGGCCCGCGCCGTCTCCGACGCGGCCTGGCGGCAGTTCCGCAGCATGCTGGGGTACAGAGCGGACTGGTACTGCCGGGATCTGGTGGTCGTGGACCGCTGGTTCCCGTCGACCCGACTGTGCTCGGGCTGTGGTGTACTGGCTGAACACCTGCCGTTGGCGGTCCGGTCGTGGACCTGCCGGTGCGGGCAGGCCCACGACCGGGACGTGAACGCGGCCCGGAACATTCTCGCGGAGGGGCTCTCCGTGATTGCCTGTGGAGGCGGTGTGAGACCTCACCGGGAGTCCTCCTCTCGGACGGGGCGGTCGTCGGTGAAGCAGGAACCCCCTGGGGCGACCCAGGGAATCCCCGTTCCTTCAGGGCGGGGAGGATTGTCAAGTTCACCCTTACCGGAACGGCGCTGGCGGCCGGCGTGCCGAACCTTGTCTCCTGGGAGGCGATCGCCGTCGCGGTGGCGGGCGTCGCAGTAGCGGCTAGAAGCGTGGAGTCGGTAGTGACCGTCGCTCGATGTCACATGGCGGTCTCACTGCCGTCTGGTGAGTGCTGTGCTGATAGGACAGCATGCTCCGGCCTCGGCGGACCGGTGGTCGGTCGGTAGGTGGTCCATGGCGCGGCGATGCGTCCAAGGTCGTCGGCGTCGCCCGTTTCGAAGTCGAGTCGCCGGCAGGTCACCTGGCGTTCCAGCAAGCGTCACTGTGGATGATCAAGTCGGCCTAGCCAGAGCCCTGGCGTAAGCAGGGTGATACTACGTAAAGTGGCTATGTGGTTACAGCCCGGCTGACCATTGGTTGGATGCGACGCGGACCCGCGACCACTGTGGTCACGGATGGATCGCCACGCGGATCCGCTCCAGCCGGTGCCACCTGGGCCAGATTCCCGAACTCGATGAGCGACTCCCGGACCGCGACACGCCGACTGCCGGCGACCGCCGCGCGGGCAGCAGGGAATCGCTCGCCGTCGCGGTCGCGCAAGACCGGGCGGATCCGACCGTGCAGTGCCGCTGCCCAGGCGGCGGCCGCGGTCATGGTGACGGGCGGATGCCGACGAGGCACCGATCCCAGGCAAGGGTCGACACCACATGAGGGAGGGCACGTGATTCTCTACAACACGTCCATGGGAGTGGTCGCCGGGCTGGCATTGATCCTGGTGTCGCTTCTGCTTCGGCGGGCGGCCGCAGCCGCCCTGCCGGCTTTCCGCAACCCGGATCCCGATCCAGCGCAGGACCGGCCGGTGGCGGTGGCACCGGCCGGTGGCACCTTCGACCCGCGGCTGTGGGCGGTGGTGCTCGGCGCGCTCGGCCTGGTCCTCGCGCCGCTGGGCGCGCTGATGGCGACCACCTGGCCGTTGACCGTCAACCCGCCGCTCAACTTCATCTTCGGCGAGCCGTGCCTGATCCTGGGCGTCTTGCTGCTCGCCGCTGCGGTCTACCTCTGGCACCTGCGTGGCGACCTCGCCGGTCTGCAACAGGTGGACCTCACCCCGGTCGCCGTGGTCGTCATCGGACTCGGCGGCGTCCTGATTGCCTGTGCCGCCGCCATCGCACGGTTCGAGATCGTGGGCGGCGCGCCGGCCGCCGAACCCATCACCGGGCTGCTCAACGGCTATCCACTTGTGGAGAACACCTTCTTCGTGCTGCTCTACCTGGCTGCCGGCCTCGGTGCCATCCTGGCGCCGCTGAGCCGCCTGCGTCCGGGCTGGCTGCTCACCGCCGCGCGGTGGCTCTGGTTTGGCAGCGGGCTGGTCTTCGCCCTGTTCAGCATTTTGAACTACTACACCCACGCCGGCCTGGATATCAACCTCCGTCTCGGCACGGAGTACCGAATCTGATCAGCCTGCGCCCGGCCTGACCACGAAACGAATCCGCCGCGACCCGTGAGACGCCGGCATCAGCCCGGCGTCTCACCACGAGCAGATGGCAACCAACAGCCGCTGCGTCCAGCGTGCCGGCCAGGGAGAAGCCTCCGATCAGGTACTGTCGTACCGGTTCGGCCGAATCGCGGTCCGGCAACTTCACTACTGCGCGTGTCCGGGGCAAGGCTGTTGGGTAGCAGTCGATCGGCGGCCCGTGCCCGTAGTGCCGGCTGGCCGTACCTGAGCGAGTCGATGATCGACAACGATATACGGACGGTGGTACACGCCAGGGCGCTGGTTCCTAGCCCGACGCCGTGGACCGGCACCTGATTCGATGGGCCCAGAGCAGGCTCCGCCGACCGTTCAGGACAACATGACCTTCGGTCAACCGAGGTGAGGGTGTCGACTCTGGTCCGGCCGTCGTGGACGGACCTATGATTGTGGCCGTATCGTGTCGACGAGAGGATCGAGAGCAGGAACCCGACGAGCAGTACCCAGCGTATCCGTGGGTCCCATGGCCGCAGCCGGGCCGGGCCGGGCCGGGCCGCTGGCGGGCGGCGGCCCGGTCGTGACTGATGGCGGCACCAACACGAACATGAGCAGCAGGGCGGTCAGCACTGCGGCAGGCGCGGCCCACACCGGGCCGAGCAGTCCGGCGAACGCGACCACAGCCCCGATCGCCGGCCCGAGTACGATCGCCAGCCCCTGGGCGGCACCCAGCTTGCCGACCGCGCCGGTGCGCTCCTGCGCGGTGGAGCCGGCGACGACGATGGCGAGCGCGGCGACCGGCACCGCGGCCAGCCCTGCCCCGAACAGCAGCCCGCGGGTCACCAGCATGAGCATGAAGGTGAGGCTCGGGTCGAGGTCACCAGTCAGGGCCAGGGTGGCGACGGCACCGAAGGCGGTCAGACCAGCCAGGGCGACGGTCAACCCGTCACCAGGACGGCACGTGGCCCGAACGTGCTGCAGCGGCGTGCCCACCAGGGTGCGGCCAGCACCAGCACCGCGGCGGCGGCGCCGATGGTCAGGCCGAGCTAGGTCTCGGTGAGCCCGGTCTAGCGGGCGAACGGTGCCAGTGCCGGCAGCAGCACCTGCTGGGCACAGAACGCGACCAGGACGGCCAGCAGCAGCACCCCGGTACCGGCCTTGCCGGTGCCGGTCGGCTGGCCGGTTGAGGTGTGACTCGTCATCGCCGTACTCCTTCGGCGGTCATTCGACGCGGTCACCGGGCCGAATGACCAGCCCGCCCCCGGCGACGTCGTTCTATGGGAGGGGTACCCCCAGCGGGGCGGTTTCGGTATGGAACGCATCGATCTGCCGATGTTCAGCACGAAACTCGGCCTACCAGCGGCGCGGTGGGTCCCGCTGCACACCCACGCCCACTTCAACTGGTCGATCACCCGGCCCGGCGTCTACTGCGTCGCGATGACCATCGAAGCGCAAACCGGGGACGGGCGGCGCGTCTCCGACGCGGAGCAGCTCACCCTCGCGGTCGGGGACGGCACCGACGCGTCCACTGTCACACCGTGCGGACGGACACAGGACTACCCCGAGCGCGCCGCCGCTGCGCCAGCACCGGACCCGGTGTCGGCGCCGTTCGTGCTCGGCGCGGCCGCGTCCTCCCTGGTGAGCACGATCTCCGACGGAGATCTGGATACCCAGCTCTCGGTCCTCGACCCGACGCTGGCCGCGCCTGGCGCACCCCACGACCCGGAAAGCGTGATCTTCCACCGCCCGGCGGCGTTGTTCCGGGCCGGCACCGGCAACGTGCCCGGCTTCGACACCGGCGTGTACGGCAACTCCATGCAGGTGATCCACTGGGACGCCACCGGGATCCGGCCCGAGTAACTCCACGGCGACCTGCGATGGTCGCTGCACTCGGTGGCCGGACCGGGTGACGTGGCGTTGTTCCATGGCCTTACCCAGAGCGGGCCGTTCGTGTTCAACACCGCGATCGGCCCGACGGTGACGTGTTCGTCTACCAGACCGGGCCGTTCGGAGCGCCGGTACGCGTTTTCGGTTCCGCAACCGGGCTGCCGGATTCGACCCGGATCGGCGCGGGCACCTACGCGCACGGCAACTGGATGTTCACGGCGCAGGGCAGCTACTGCCTCGCGTTCGAACGCGCCGGCAGTCGGGCCGACGGCGTCCCGCTGTCGGACGCATTCACTCTGGCGGTCGTCGTCGGTGAGGCCGACCCGACCGGCGTCGACCCCGGCGACTGCGCCGGTTCGTAATGGCACCGTTGCGTTCCGACCGCTCTGGTCGGCAGTCGCGGAATGGAGAGTTCGTTGCTCGATCAATACCAGGAATCTGGCGAATTCCTCGACCTGCTGAGCGTTGATGCCTGGCAGACGCTGCGGACACCGGCCCGGCAGGCGCTCGCCGGTGTCCGGTCCGACGCACCTGCTGTCGACCTGGGCGCGGGAAGCGGCCGCGGCGTCCAGGTTCTGGCCGAGACCGTACCGTCATGCGAGATCATCGCGATCGAGCCGTCGCCGGTGCAGCGCGCGGCTCTGCACTCCCGCATCGTCGCCGCCCCGGATCTCGCCGCCCGGACGACTGTCGTTGCCGCGACCGCCGAGCGGGCCACCCTGCCGAGAACGATCAGCGCGGCACTGGTGCTCAACATGATCGGCCACCTGCAGCCGGTCGACCGCCGCGCGCTCTGGCAGCGCCTGGCTGCCCGACTGCGTGCCGGTGCCCCGCTGGTGGTCAACCTGCAGCCGCCGGATGCGGCAGTGCCTGTCCCCGAGTTCGAGTTCACCACCGTGCGCGTTGGCCGGTTCCGATATCAGGGCAGTGGATCCGCCCGTCCAGCTGGACCTGACCAGGTCATCTGGCGAATGCGCTATCGGGTGCTGGACGATCAGGATCAGCCGGTCCGCGACGTTGCCGCCGAGTACGCCTGGCAGGTCCTGTCACAGGAGCAACTGATCGACGAACTGTCGGCGGCCGGGTTTGCCACCGAGATCGGACAGCTCGGGGTGGTTCGAGCCACGCGGTCCTGAGTAATGCCTGACTACGCTCGGGCGACCCGGATCCCGTCCCGTCCACCTGGTGGGCACTGGAGTCGGCCGGTCGATGCGCGGCGGCCAAGTCACCGACGTCGGTGACTTGGCCGCCGCGCGCGGCGTCAGATCGCGGTGAAGGTGATGGTGGCGGAGTAGGTGCCGGGTGCCTGCGTGGTAGGTGCTTCGATACGCAGACCGGCGCCGAGTTCGCTCGTCCCACGCGCGCCGGCGGCACCGACCGCGAGCGGGCTGCTGTCGAGCAGCCCTTGGCCGGACGGGAAGCCGGGTGCTACAGACGCACCGGCGGTCACCGTAGCGGTGCCGGGTCGCGACACGATCCGCGGGGTCCAACCGAGGAACGCACCGGACAGGGTCTCCGTTCCGGAGGTGAAGTCACTCACCTGGCCGGAGGCGGTCCATCCGGGCGCGGCGGCGCGGGTGTCGGTGACCCGGACCGGCCGTAGCTGGCCGGTCGAGACCCAACGGTCGGCCGTAGCGCTGAGCGCGAACTCGCTCATGACCACCTGGTCGTCCGGGCCGACGCCGATCACCAGAGTGCCCTCGGGCACCGCTGCGATGATCTCCTGGCTGGCTGCACCGGGTTCGCCGCCTGGGTCGGGGACGGCAAGGACGACCGGTACCGACTCCGCGACGACAAGGTGGGCCTCATCGTACAACCGGGCGATGATCTCGATCCCGTCGTGTTCGGTGGTCGCGGTGAAGCGGTACGCCGCCGTGGCGGTGTCCGGCACAGCCGTCCACTGCGTGTCGGTGGAGGTCCGGGTGAACCACTGGTAGTGGTCGAACTCGGTCGCCGGCTCCTGCACCGCGGTCAACGTCACCATATCGCCGGGGCGGTAGCGGTCCGCAAGCCCTGCGACGCGAAGCTCGGTCAACGGCGGGCCGGTGTCCCGTACCTCCAATGTCGCCGGTTCTGACGGGCCGTACGCGAGCTGCCCGGTGGGCAGGACGACCGCGACGCTGAGCTCGCGCCCGTTGTCGGCTGCGGCGGTGGTGAAGGTGTACTCCTTGCCGGTCGCGCCGGGGATGGGCGTCGCTTCTGCGGCACCCGCCGGCTTGTCGAACCACTGGTAGCCGGTGAGAACCGTCTCGGGTGACACCTCGGCGGTCAGGCTGGCGACCTCGCCGACGCGGTACGCCGTGTCGCCGGCGACGTTGACCTGCTGGCTAGGTGGGGCACCGTGGTCGTCGACGTGGATCGTCACGGGCTCAGCGGTCATCGGCTCCGCTCCGCCGCCGAAGGTCAGGGTCGCCCGGACCTGTACCCCGTCGAGCGCCTGCTCGGCGACGATGGAGTGGGTCAACCCGGAGGTTGCGGGTACGGCAAGCCACTGGTCGCTGCCGGGCCACGCCCACTGCCAGTTGACTGTGTCGTCCTCGGCCAGCGGCGGGTCGGCGATCAGCTGGAGGTTGATCGGGCCGCCCTGGTGGTAGTGACCGCTGAGGCCGTTGAAGAAGAACAGCTGGGTGGACGGGTCGGCGTCCGACACGTTGAGCTTGCTGGCCTGCTGACCGGTGTACGTCTCAAACGTCCCGAAATCCCAGACCGCAGCCAGCGTCAAGCGGTGGTTGTCGTGGTCGAGGGTGATCGGCAGTTCCAGCGACTTCGCTGCGGCGTCCGTTCCTTCCTGGACGACAGTGCTCTCATGGGTCTCGAGGTCGAGCAGGATCCAGCGGTAGATCAGACCGTCCTTCTCGGGGTACACCGTGGCGGTCGCCCGCAGGGTCTGGCCGACCCGGTAGACGCCCTGGATACCTTCGACCAGTACCTCCCGCCTGCGGATGTCGACCGGAAACGGTGTGGACTGGGTGACGGCCACGCCGTCACGGACGACCTGTACCGCCCATTCGCCGCTGTCGTCGTAGTACGCCGGCAGCACCCGCAGGGTGGTGGCGTCAACCTGGGTGGCGTTGGGCACCGGGAACCATGGGGAGCCCCACCGCTGCACGAGGCGTAGGCTCTCGCCATCGGCGAGCGCCTGGCCGGTCGTCTCGATGACGACCTCGTCGCCGAGGTACGCCGGGCCGCTCGGGACGAAGCCTGCGGCCAGCGGTTCGCCGGTGACGTCGACCGTGATCGGCACCCAGTCGGAGCTGGCGGTGTAGATGCCGTCAGCGCGGATGCGTACCCGTAGTTCGTACCCGTCGTACCCCGCGTCGACCTGCTGCTCGACGACCCCCTGTGCGGCTTCGCCGCCGGTGCCGTTGAAGGACCAGGCGCTGCTGGTCGAACCGATCGGGCGGATGCTCCATCGGAACTGCTCGCCCTCGGCGAGAGTGGCCCCGACCACGTGCGCCCGGAGCGTGTCGCCGGGTTGGTACGACTCGGCGATACCCTCGATGCCAAACTCGCCGCCGGACTCGTCGGTGACCGTCACGGTGATCGGCGTGGACGTCGACGTGCCGGCGACGTTGCCGACCGCCGGCACGAACGAGGCGGTGAGGGAGTGTGTGCCGAGCGCCAGATCCGTCACCGCCAGGGTGGCCTGTCCGGCCTCGACGGCGGTGTGCCCGAGCACCGTGCCGTCGCTGCGGAACTCCAGGTAGCCGTCGAGGTCCGCAGGCGTCACTGTGCCGGTCAGGGTGACGGGGTCGCCGATCGCGAGTTCGGTGGCCGACGCCTCGACCGTGGTGGTGGTGGCGACGGCGCTGGGCAGGCCGCCGACCACAAAGGTGTAGGTGGCGGTGTCGGTCATCGGTGCGTCGTCGACGGTGACGGTGGCGGTGACGGTGAGCCGGTAGGTCCCCGGAGCCGTGAACGCCCAGTTGGCGTGCATGTGGGTACGGCCTACGGTGAACTCCTTGTGATCCTCGTCGGAGGACCACAGCCGGGTCGGGGTACCGAACGATCCCGTCCTGAACAGTTCGAGATCGCCGGGGCCGGTGAAGCCGCTCAGCGTGAACTTCGTCTGGTCGCCGTCGATCGCGCCCGACGGCACCGACTCGGTCGAGAAACCGGGCCACAGCTGGCCGCCGCCGGGGTTGGACTCGGGGGCGATCCACACGTCGGTGCCTGCAGCGGCGATGAACTCGAAGCCGGTGGGCAACGTCTGCGCCGAGTCGTCGTCGATGTGGAACCAGACCTCGTCGGGGGCGAAGCGGGTCCCGTTGCCCTCCGGCACGTCTGCCCTGGTGCCCAGGACCAGGGCGTCGTCGTCGAGGAACGTCGAGACGGCGTCGGTGTGGATGTCCTGGAGCACGCGGTACTCGTGCGGCTCGGGTGCCGGGCCAGCGGTCGCCGATGCCTGGTTCGTAGGTACTAGGAACGCGGCTGCAGTGGCGGCTACCGCCGTGGCGACGGCGCCGGCTGTCAGCCGGTTGGGTAGGCGGCGTGGACGGAAGGGTAAGTGTGTCGCGGTCATGATCAGTTCCTCCTCCAGCCGCAGACCGTAGCAAATGAAAACCGTTCTCGATAGGAGCTGGAGGGGCAGGTCACTGTGCAGGTCTGGCGGGTCGGTGGTTCAGCCGGGCGACGACCGGCGTACTGGGTGCCTGCGGATCGGGGTCGTGACCGCCGGTTCCGGCGACCGCCCGGCGTTGTTAGAATGAGAATCATTTTCTGCTGGGGGTCGCGCTCTCGCCGTGGTCGGCTCCAGTGTGGTTGGAGGCCGGCCGGGTGGGGCTCGGAGCGCCGGCCGGTGGGCGCGGCACTCGGCAGGAGCCGGTGGCGGATGGAGGCACGGGCGTGACGGGCATCGTCGTCGATCAACGGCTGTGTGTGGGGGCGGGTCACTGTGCCCGCCTCGTGCCCGACCTCTTCGATCAGGATCCGCGTACCGGGGTCGTGGTGTGGTTGGGCGGCGGGGGTGACGTCCCGGGTCGCGACGGACTGCGGGAGGTGGTCGCGCTCTGTCCGTCGGGTGCCCTGCGGTGGGAGGCTGTCGCCCCAAGTTGACAATGGTTTTCATCTCGGTGATGCTGTCGTCTGCGGGGGTCCCCCGCGACTACTGTGCTCGACCCCATACCGAGGAGCATCCCTTGGCGCATAGATTCGAACGACGTACGCTGTTGCGGGCCGGTGCGATGTCCCTGGCCGCCGTCGCAGGCGCGCCCATCCTCGCGGCCTGCTCCAACGACGACACTGCCCCCGCCGCAACGGCGTCCGGCACACCCGCACCCAGGTCCGGTGGGACCCTGCGGGCCGCGTTCGTTGGCGGCGGCGCGGCTGAAACGCTCAACTACCTCTTCGGGCCGACGGGTCTGGACTACGTCCGGGCCCGCAGTATGCACGGCGCACTCGGGGTGCTCGATCCGACAGCGGAGCACGGCGTCCGCTACGGCGTGCTGGAGCGCATCGACATCAGCGACGATCTGAGCACGTACACCGTGAAGGTCCGCCCCGGAGTCACCTTCACCGACGGAACCACTCTGACCGCCCGCGACGTGCTCTATTCGCTCAACGCCCCGGTCACCCTCGGTTCGCTGCCGTTCCTCAAGCCGCCGTCGCAGAACTTCGACCTGGCCGCCGCGAGCGTTGACGACGACCTGACCCTCGTGCTGCCGACGCTGCGTCCGATCGCCGACGGCCGGCTCGTGCTCTGTCAGAGCAGCCTGGTCTTCAAGGACGGCACCACCGAGTTCACCCCGGACATGCCGACCTGCGGGCCGTTCAAGCTGGTCGAGTTCGAGCCTGGTCAGGGCGCCGCCTTCGCCCGGCACGACGACTACTACGGCCTCGCCCTCGACGGAGGGCCGTACCTGGACGGGCTCGAACTGCGGACCATCCCGGACGCCGCCGCCCGGGTCAACGCGCTGACCGGCGGACAGGTCGACTTCGTCAGCGACATCGGGCCGGTTGCCGCCCGGACGGTGGGGGAGGACGAACGGTTCGCGGTGGCCGTCTCCGACCTGCCGTACGCGACGTCGCTGTCCTTCGGGCTCAATCTGTCCTTCACCCCGTTCGCCGACGTCCGGGTCCGGCAGGCGGTCAAGTACGCGATCGACCGCGAAGCGATCGTGCGTAACGTCTTCTTCGGTCGTGCTTTCGTCGGCAACGACCTGCCCTCCCTCGGCTTCACCGACTACGCCGAAGAGATCGAACAGCGGCCGTACGACCCCGACCGGGCGAAGGCGCTGCTCTCCGAGGCCGGGGTCGGTACGGTCAAGGTCGCCGTCACCACCGCGCCCGAGGTGGCCGGGATGGCCGAGACCGCGACGGTGGTGGTCGAGAACCTCAAGGCGGTCGGCATCGACGCCACCCTCGACCAGCGCCCGCCGGGACAACTGTTCTCCGACTTCGCCGCGTACACCCAGTTGCCGTTCGCGGCCAGCTACACCCCGCCGGTGCCGCCGCTGTCCAGCTACGCGGCGACCCGAACCGCCGGCTCGCCGTCCACTTTCGGTTTCAATCGGCCGGACATCGACGAGCTCGTCGCGCAGGCCCGTGGGGCGGTCGACGCCGACCAGCGCCGCGCGGCGGCGGTGCAGGCACAGCAGCTGATCTGGGAGGAAGGCAACCAGGTGATCCCGGTCTTCGCACCGTCGATCAACGGTCAGGTCGCCACTGTGCATGGTGTGCGCGACGAGCCGTTCAGCAGTTTCGAGCAGGCATACCTGGCGTGAATCTGGCCCGGGTCGCCGCTGTCGTCGCCCGACGTACCGCCGCTGCGGTCCTGGTCCTCGCCGTCCTGTCGGTGTTGATCTTCACCGTGACCGAGGTGCTGCCGGGCGACGCGGTCGGCGTCGTCGCCGGTGCCGACGCGACCACGACCGATCGGGAAGAGCTCCGCCGGGAGCTCGGCCTCGACGTGGATCCGGTGCAGCGGTACGTCGATTGGGCGACTGCCGCCCTGCGCGGCGACCTGGGCACCGGGTACGTCGGCCGCCGCGAGGTGACCGAGGTGCTGGTTGACCGGCTGCCGAACAGCCTGTTGCTGACCACCCTGGCGATGGCGCTCGCGGTGCCGCTGGCCGTCGCGGTCGGCCTGGTCGCCGGTATGCGGGCCGGCCGGCGTACGGACCGGCTGCTCAGCACCGCGACCCTGGTCGCGGTCGGTGTCCCCGAGTTCCTCGTCGCGGCGTTGCTGGTGGCGGTGTTCGCCGCCGGCCTCGGTCTGCTACCCGAGGTTTCCCTGGTGCCGCTCGGCGGTCGGCCGTGGGACGAGCCCCGAATCCTGGTGCTTCCGGTCGCGGCGCTGGCGGTCGCGGCGCTCGCCGCCGCCGCACGGCTGCTGCGGGCCTCGGTCGCGGAGATTGCTTCGGCACCGTACGTCGAAGCGGCCCGGCTGCGGGGGGTGACCGGTTTCCGGCTCGCCGTGCGACACGTGCTGCCGAACGCAGTGGCACCCGCCGTACAGGTGACCGCGGTCATGTTCGCCGGTCTGATCGGTGGCGCGGTGGTCGTCGAGACCTTGTTCAACTACCCAGGGATCGGCTACGAGCTTCAGCAGGCGGTGGCCAACCGGGACGTGCCGATGGTGCAGGGGCTGGCCCTGGCGACCTGCGCCACCGCGCTGGTCCTGCTGCTGCTCGGTGACCTCGCCCAACTCGCGCTGAATCCCGCGTCACGGGGGCGGTCATGACCAATACCGCGCCGGCGATGGCGGTCGGGCGGGTCGCCCACTCCCGGGTGACCCTGCTGCTCGCCGGCTTCGCAGCCGTCGGCGTCGTGCTCGTCGCGCTGGCCGGCCCACTGCTGGGCAGCAGGTCACCGACAGCACCGGTGGGACTGCCCTTCGAGGCCCCTACCGGGGCGTACCCGGCCGGCACCGACGCGGTCGGTCGCGACGTGCTGAGTCGCCTGCTGCACGGCGGTCGTGCCGTGGTACTCCTCGCTATTGGCGCGACCGCTCTCGCCAGCCTGTGCGGGGCGCTGCTCGGCGTGTTCGCCGGACTGATCGACCGACGGACCGGCGAACTGGTCGTCCGGGTGGTGGACGTCGTCGCGGTCGTGCCCGGGCTGCTGGTGCTGCTGGTGCTGGCGGCCGGCTTTCCGGGCAGCGACAGCGCGGTCCTCGTCGGGGTGGCGCTGGTCAGCCTGCCGTTCTCGGTGCGGGTCCTGCGTGCGGCGACCTGGCAGGTCGCGGTGCGTGGGTTCGTCGACACCGCGCGGGCGCGGGGGGACAGCCGGTGGCGGATCATCCGGTACGACCTCGTCCCGAACATCGTCGGCACCATGCTCGCCGAGGCCGGCATCCGGTTCTCTGCCGCCGTGCACCTTACCGCCACCGCCGGTTTCCTGGGCCTCGGCGCGGGTCCGCCCACCCCGAACTGGGGCCGGATGGTCAGTGAGAACGCGGCCGGGATCAACCTGACGGTCTGGCCGGTGCTGCTTCCGGCGCTGCTGCTGGTGCTCTTCACCGTGTCGGTGAACCTGCTCGCCGACGACCTCGCCGCCCGGTGGGCGGACCGGTGAGCGCCGATCGGCAGCTCGCGACGATCGACGGCCTCGTCGTCGGCCCGGCTGCGGGTGGGCCGCCCATCGTGGACGGGGTGCGGCTACGGATAGCGGCCGGCCAGGTGGTGGCGATGATGGGACGTTCCGGATCCGGCAAGAGCACGACGGCGCTGACGCTGCTGGGACACGTCCGGCCCGGACTGGCGCTGCGGGCCGGCGCCGTCCGGGTCGCCCGATCCGATCCGTTCACCTCGGCCGGTGCCGCGGCGGTCCGCCATCGACATGTCGCCTACCTGCCACAGGACGCCGCCGCCACGTTGAATCCGTCCCGCCGGCTCGCCAGCCAGCTCGGCGAGGCCGTCGCCGACGCCGCACGGCGCGGCGAGACCCAGGGTGGTGCGACGGTGGCGCACCTGCTGGAAGCCGTACGGCTGCCCGCCGACCGAGACTTCCTGCGCCGGTACCCGCATCAGATCTCCGGCGGTCAGGCGCAGCGTGTCGCGTTCGCCATCGCCCTCGCGGCCGACCCGGACCTGCTTGTCCTCGACGAGCCGACCGCCGGCCTCGACCCGGTGCTGGCCCGTGGTGTACAGGAGCTGATCAGATCGTTGACCGGGCACCGGGCCACCTTGCTGATCAGCCATGACCCGGACCTGGTCCGGGCGGTCAGCGACGAGGTGGTCGTCCTGGACGGGGGCCGCCCGGCGGTCACCGGACCGCCCGGCCGGGTCCTGGCCGCGCCGGCACCGGCCGGGCCCGGCCCCGCCACCGGGTCGGCCGACCCGGTGCTCGCGGTCCGGGGGTTGGGCACCCGGCACGGCCGGCGTACGGCGCTCGCCCAGGTGGATCTCGACGTCGCTGCTGGGGGTTGCCTCGCTGTCGTCGGCCCCTCGGGTGCCGGCAAGTCGACGCTCGCGCGATGTCTGGTCGGGTTGCACCCCTATGACGGAGCCGTCCTGCTCGACGGTGCGCCGCTGCCGGCGACCACCCGGCGACGCAGTCCCGCCCAGCGACGTGACCTGCAGCTGGTGGCCCAGGACAGCGCGGGCGCGCTGAACCCCCGGGAGACCGTCGGCCACGCCCTGCTGCGTCCGCTGCGGCAGTTGCGTGGCCTCGACCCGCGAGCGGCCCTTGCGGCGGCGGGCGAGTTGCTGGACCGGGTGCATCTGCCGGCCGGCGTCGCCGATCGGCGACCGGGCACACTGTCTGGTGGGGAGCGTCAACGGGTCAACCTCGCGCGGGCGCTGGCCTGCCGGCCCCGCGTGCTGATCTGCGACGAGGTGACGTCCGCGCTCGACGTCGCGACGGCCGGTACGGTGCTGGGGCTGCTCGCCGAGCTGCGTCGTGACCTGGGGCTCGCGGTAGTGCTGATCACCCATGACCTGGCCGCCGTGGCCGGGTGGTCCGACGCGGTCGTCGTGCTCGACGCCGGCACGGCGGTGGAGTCCGGCCCGACCCTGGCGGTGCTCAGCTCACCGCGGCATGAGGTCACCCGGGCCCTGCTCGATGCGGCGGGCGGCCGGTGACGAGGAATCGGCCGGGCCTGAACTCATGACGGTTCGGCCGGCGTGGAGTGCGCCGGTGCGGTGTCGTCGTCGAGCGGAAAGCAGCCGGCGAACGGGTCCGGCAGGTCGCGCCAGCGGTCGAACCCGTCGGCGATCTCGTCGTCGGTGAGCAGGCACGCGGTCAACAGGTCGGTGAGCGCCGTCGCGTCGACTCGCAGGCCGACGAACGCCAGCGCCGTGCGGCGGTCACCGTAGTAGGGATCCCAGCTCAGGTCGGCGGCGATGCGACGATAGTCGCTGGCCTCGCCCCACCGGTCCGCCGGCAGTGCCGCCAGCCAGTAGCCGAGGCTGCCCATCGCGACGCCGCCACCGACGAACTCGAAGCCCACCACGGCGTCGGGCTGGCTGGCGATCCACAACTGCCCCCGCCCCCGGAGCAGATCCTCGGTGAGGTCCTCCAACGCGTCGTGCAGCCGCTGGGGGTGGAACGGGCGGCGGGTCTCGAACAGCAGCGACACCACGCCGCAGTCGCTTTCGGGAGCGTGCACGGCGATCGGGAAGCCTTCCAGGGCGCGACCGAGCGGGCCTGGCGCGGCCGGGTCGTGCCGGCCGGTGCGCAGCAACGCGGCCGCCAGATCGCCGTGCTGTCCGGTGTCTTGTAGCCCCGTGTCGTGCTTGGCGCCGATCTTGAGGTGCCGGGCCCAGGGCGCGAGCCGGTAAAGCAGAGCGGACAGCCGCGCCTGCTCGAAGGGGTCACCGGAGCGTTCCCACGACACCACCGTGTCGGCGTACTCGATCTGGCGGACCACCACCTCGGCGACGGCCCGGTGGTCGTCGTCAGCGGCGTGCAACTGCCGGTCACGCAGGTCATCGGTGCTGGTCAGACCGTGACCGCTACCCGCGTTTCGACCGTCAATGCCAACCCGTCCGATCGGAGGAGAGCCGGTGCGTGACTACTACTCGCCGGTGGCCGAGTTCTACGAGATGGTCGCCGCCCGACAGGCGACCAGCAGCGGACCGGCCCTGGCCGCCGCGCTCACCGGTGTCGACCCGTCAGCCGGGCCGGTCGTCGAGATCGGTGCCGGTACCGGTCGGGTCACCGAGATCATCGCCGCGGCGCTGCCGAGCGCGCGGATCGTGGCGGTCGAGCCGTCCACCGCGATGCGGGCGGTGCTGACCAGCCGGGTCGCGGCCGACGACGGGCTGCGGCAACGGGTCACCGTGGTCGACGCCGCCGCACCGGACCTGCCGCTGCCCGCCACCATCTGCGCCGCCGTGGTGTTCGGCGTCGCCGGTCACCTCGACGAAGCAGCGCGGATCCGACTGTGGCGGCTGCTACGGAGCCGGCTCGCGCCCGGCGGTGTGGTGGTGGTCGAGCTGATGGGCGTACGGCAGCCGCGGGAGATCCCGTCGGCGCTGTCGATCCGCGATTCGATCGGCCGGCACGACTACGAGTGGTGGGTCGCCGGTAGCCCGGCCGGCGGTGACCTGATGCGGTTCACCACCACCTGGCGGGTGTACCGCTCCGGTCGGTTGGTGCGTGAGGTGACCGACAGCTACGACTGGCACACCATCGACGGCGACCAGCTCGCCCGCGAGTCCGGCATGGTCAGCCGGCCCGCCGCCGCCGTCACCGGCGCCGGAGCCCCAGAGGTGGTCGTCCTTGCCACCGCATGATTCGACTACGGCCGCCCGCCGCACCCTGGTCACGGTCAGCGTCGCCGCCGCCATCACCACGATGGACATCACCATCGTCAACGTCGCGTTGGCGGCGGTCGCCGCTGATCTGTCGGCTACTCTCCCGCAGCTGCAGTGGACGGTCAACGCGTACCCGCTGCTGTTCGCGGCCTTGCTGCTCGTCGGCGGATCGGTGTCGGACCGGCTCGGTCGGCGGCGGATCTTCGTCGCCGGCGTGATGCTGTTCACCGTCGGTTCGCTGCTGTGCGGCGTTGCGCCTGACCCGGGGGTGTTGATCGCCGGCCGGGCGGTGCAGGGCATCGGTGGCGCGCTGATCTTCGCGCCCGCGTTGCCGTTGCTGGCGGCGGCCTACCCGGGGGAGCGGCGCAACGCCGCGATGGGAGTGTTCAGCGCGACCGCCGCCGTCTCCGCGGCCATCGCGCCGCTGGTCGGCGGTGCGCTGGTGTCGAGTCTCGGTTGGCGGGCCATCTTCCTGGTGAACCTGCTGCCCGGCGCGTTCGTGCTGTTCGGCGCGCTGCGCTGGCTGCCGGCCGCCGGTCGGCAGCGGGGCCGTCGGCTCGACCTCGCTGGGGCGGTCCTCGGGGTGCTGCTGCTCGGGGCGGTCAACCTGGCGGTCATCTCCGGCGCCGACGACGGATGGACGCGTCCGGTCACGCTGGTCGCCGCCGGCGTCGCGCTGGTCACCCTCGTGCTGTTCGTCGCCACCGAGCGGCGGGTCGCTGATCCGATGCTGCAACTGGCGTTGTTTCGGATCAGGGCCTTCACCGGGGTGAGCGTGCTGAGCTTCCTGACCCGGGCGGTCGGGTTCGGCACGATGCCGTACCTGGTGCTGTGGCTGCAGGGCATGCTCGGTTACTCGCCGCTGCAGGCCGGGCTGCAACTGTCCGCGTTGTCGGCGGCGATCGTGGCCGGCAGCCTCGTGGTGGCGCGGCTGCAGCACCGGTACGGCAACCGTACGGTCGTGGTCACCGGTTTCGTCGTCATCTGTGTGGGCTACCTGCTCGTCGCCCGGGTCGGCGCCGACTCGACATGGCTGGTCGCATTGCCGGGCCTGGTACTGATCGGCGCCGGCATGGGACTGCTGTTCGCGCCGCTGATGGGCATCTCGGTGTCGGTGGTACCGCCGCAGCGGGCGGGGATGGCCAGCGGTACGGCGAACGTGTTCTTCCCACTCGGCACGGCGGTCGGTGCCGCCGTCTTCGGCGCGGTGCTCGCCGGCCGGGTCGGCTCGGGGTTGTCTGACGACGCGATACGGACTGCCGGGGCGGCCGGGCCGACGGCCCAGCGGCTGCGGGATCTGACGTCGGCCGGGCGGTTCACCGACCTGCCGCCTGAGGTGGAGGTGCTGGCCCGGGTCGCGTTCGCCGAGGGCCTGGCCACGGTCTCCTGGGTGGCGGCCGGGGCGGCGGCCGTCGGAGTGGCGGTCGCGCTGGCGACGGTTCCGTCCCGACGTGACAAGCCGGACGTCGCCGTCGCGCGGACACCGGCGAGGGCCGACGTACGGCGACCGGACGGCGGCGACTGATCACGGAAGTCGGGCGATGTGGGTACCGGTCATCGTGCCACCGGTGCCCGGCACCCACATCACCACCGATCCTCCTCGCCACCATTATGATAATGGGAATCGTTATGTACAAGGGGGTTGGTGTCGTGAAGCAGTCGCCTGCGGAGCCCGGCCGATCCACCCGGCAGCGCAACGAGATCCTCACCCTGCTGGACGCGACCGCCGAGTTCCGCAGTGCTCAACAGCTGTACGCAGAGCTACGTGCCCGGGGCTCGACCGTCGGCCTGACCACCGTCTACCGGACCCTGCAGGTGTTCGCGAATGCCGGTCAGGTCGACGTGATGCACGGCGCGGGTGGCGAGCAGCTGTACCGCCGGTGCAGCCAGACCGAGCATCATCACCTGGTGTGCCGGCTCTGCGCCCGTACCGTCGAGGTGGCCGGGCCACCCACCCAGGAGTGGATCGGTCAGGTCGCCGATGAACACGGCTTCACCGACGTGAACTACATGCTCGAGCTCTTCGGGGTCTGCATCAACTGCGCCCGGCGCGGCGATGACTGAACGATCGGGCCCGACGGTGACGGCGGGCCGGTTCCGCGAGGTGATGCGCGCCTATCCGACCGGCGTCGTCGGGGTGACCGCCGCCACCGACCGAGGCCCCCGCGCCCTGCTGGTCGGCTCCTTCCTCTCCATTTCGCTGCGGCCGGCGCTGGTCGGGTTCTGCGTGGGGGAGCAGTCCACGACCTGGCCGGACATCCGACAGGCGGCCCGGTTCGGGATCGGCATTCTCGCGGCCGACCAGCAGGACCTCGGCAGAACGCTCGCCGCACCCGGCCCGCAACGCCTGGCCGGAGTGCCGTGGCGGCCGTCCAGTGCCGGTGTCCCGGTCCTCCCAGGCGTGCTCGCACATCTGGAATGTGTACCGGTCGTCGAGCACCCGGCCGGCGACCACACGCTCGTTGTCGCGGAAATCCGCTCCGCCGAGAGCCTTCGCGACCACCAACCGCTGATCTTCTTCCATCGCACCTTCGGCACCGTCACCGATGCCCGCAGCGGCGACCGACAGGTACGGTCCGGCTGATCGCCAGTCCCCGGCGGCGTAGCTGAACGCCGGATTATCGGCCGAGTACGACGTGCACAGGTTGCGCCCCTGGCCCGCCACGGACCACCTGAGGTTCAAGCGTAGAAGTCACCATAAAGGCTGAGCTACGCCAGCTCGCCGGCCATGACCCTCGCCGAGATCAACACCGCGGTCGAGGCGCTCTCCGGCATCGCTGACGTCCTACGCACCGCCGACCCCGTCGACAAGGCCCAGGTCTACCAGCAGCTCGGACTCAAGCTCACGTACAAACCAGGCCCCCGCATCATCGAAGCGGAGGCCAACCCTGATGAATCAGGTACCAGTTTGTGTCCGAGGGGGGACTTGAACCCCCACGCCCTATACGGGCACTAGCACCTCAAGCTAGCGCGTCTGCCATTCCGCCACCCGGACCTACCCGGACCACTCTACCGCCCCCATTCGGTAGGCCGACAGCCGGACGTCGACACCGTGGGGTCGGCGGCTGAGGGCCGCACGGGGCAAGACTGTACACGAACGGAGTGGATCATGCACAACCGTGCCGACGGGCGTTGCCGGCAGGCACGGCAGCTAACCGGACAGGAGCATCTGGATGGTGCCGGCCACTGCGGTCACCGCGTCGAGCGGGGCGTCCGCGAGCCGGCAGATCGCCACACCGAGCAGTAGCCAGGCTCCTCGGCGGCGCAACACGACCCGGACGGTGACATGGAACTCGACCGGCGGCAGGGGCCGGGCCGCCTGGCTTGCTCCGACGCTGCCATCGCCGCCGGCGTCCGCGCGGTGACCTGGTCCGCGTCGGCCTTGGCCTCCGACCGACCGTCGTCCGGTCGTCATGACCGATTCCGATGTCCGGCCGACCGGTCCCGGATCGACTGACGTGCCTCGGTAGCCGACATGCCGAACAGGTGCCTGAAGTCTCGGGCGAACTGGTCCGGACGGGAGTAGCCGTGCGCGGAAACGATCTCGTTGATGGCGGTCGACGACAGTTCCGGGTCGCGCAGGCTGCGGCGGCATTCCGTCAGCCGCAGTTTCTTGACGAGTTGCATCGGTGTCGTCCCGGTGTCTTCGAGAATCCTGTACAGGTAGCGGGCGAGATGCTGGCGGCTCCGGCGATTCCGACCAGGAACGCCGCGACGAGCCCGCGTCCCGGCATCCGTCTCGGTAGGATCGAGCCGACGAGTGGGCGTACCGCCGCCTCGGGCGCTGGCACGAGAGCCCGGGGGAAGGTCACCATTGCCAGCCTCATGGGGGTACGCCCGGGCACGTGCCGGGCATCCCAGGGGCGTGACGTGTCATAGAGCGCGATGTCCCGTGGGCGTAGCGTCCCTGGTTACCGTTCTGCTCGACCCGGAGCTCGCCGCTGACGAGGACGCAGACCCGGTAGGACTCCGGATCACTGGCCCGGATCAGCCGTTGCGTCCGGAGGGCCACGCCTTCGGTGTCGGACAGCCAGCTCGTCGCCTCGACCTCATATTGGCCGACCTGGGCGATCCGAATCGCGGTGGTCAGGGACAGCGACGAACGGCCACGGATCTCCACCGGCGCGACCTCGGCCGTCGCTTCGGTTCGGTAGTACTCGTAGCGGTCCAGGGGGGTGGACCGAACCGGTGTCGTAGAGGGTACGCACTGCAGATCACTTCCTGCTCGAAAACTCTGCTGACAAGAGAAGTGTCGGCACCGTGGACCGGGTGGAGTTGGCTGTGGATGCACAAATCACACTGTCGTACGTCGATATGCCGGCCGCCTTGCCGGTCCACCGTGTCGGCGTCAACGGCCGGCCAGGGGCAGGTCAGAGCATGTCAAGGGTCGTTGTGCCCCTGCCTGACAGGCACTGGAGCCCGGGAAAAACCGCAGCGGCCCCCCTACGATCGGTCGTGGACGTACCCCCTGATGAGGAGGAATCCGCTCGTGACTGCCGTGACCGATCAGCGCACCCCGACCTGGGCCGGCCGCGCCGGCGCGGACGACGGGCTGCTGCGGGTGCTCGCCGCGCCCGACGACGCCGAGCTGGCGCAGTTGGACGCCTGGTGGCGGGCCGCCAACTACCTGACCGTCGGGCAGATCTACCTGCGGGGCAACCCGCTGCTGCGCGAGCCACTCGCCCCGGAGCACATCAAGCCGCGGCTGCTCGGCCACTGGGGGACCAGCCCCGGCCTTTCGTTGATCTACGCCCACGTGTCCCGGTTGATCCGGCACACCGGCCAGCAGGCGATCTACCTCACCGGCCCCGGCCACGGCGGCCCGGCGCTGGTGGCCGCCGGCTACCTGGAGGGCACATACACCGAGATCTACCCGGACGTCACCCGCGACGAGGCCGGCATGCTGCGGCTGTTCCGGCAGTTTTCCAGCCCCGGCGGCATCCCCAGCCACGTCTCGGTCACCACCCCCGGCTCCATCCATGAGGGCGGCGAGCTGGGCTATGTCCTGGTGCACGCCTTCGGCGCGGTGATGGACAACCCGGACCTGCTGGCCATCGCCGTGGTCGGTGACGGCGAGGCGGAGACCGGTCCGCTGGAGGGCTCCTGGAAGGGTGTCTCGTTCATCAACCCCGCCCACGATGGCGCCGTATTGCCGATCCTGCATCTCAACGGCGCTAAAATCGCCGGGCCGACGGTGCTGGGGCGCAAGGACCGCGGCGAGGTCCGTTCGCTGCTGGAAGGCCACGGGTACGAGGTCATCGAGGTCGAGGGCGACGACCTGCCCGGCATGCACGTGCGGTTCGCCGCCGCCCTCGCCGACGCCTGGGGCAGGATCCGCCGGATTCAGGAGGCCGCGCGCTGCGGCGACTGGGACGGCTCCCGCCCCCGCTGGCCGATGATCATCCTGCGGTCGCCGAAGGGCTGGACCGGCCCGGAGCAGGTTGACGGCGTCACCGTCACCGGCACCTGGCGGTCGCACCAGGTGCCGCTGTCCGGCGTCCGGGACAACGCCGACCACCTGGCGATCCTGGAAACCTGGCTGCGCTCGTACCGCCCGGAGGAACTGTTCGGCGCCGACGGCGCGCCGACCGCGACGGTGACCGGCGTCAACCCCGACGGCGACCTGCGGATGAGCGCCAGCCCGCACGCCAACGGCGGCCTGCTGACCCGCGACCTGGACATGCCCGACTTCCGCGAGTACGCGGTCGACGTGCCGCAGCCGGCGCGGCTGCGCGCCGAGTCGACCCGCAAGCTCGGCGAGCTGATGCGTGACATCTACACCCGCAACCCGGACCGGTTCCGGCTGTTCTGCCCGGACGAGACGAACAGCAACCGGCTCGGTGCCGTCTTCGAGGTCTCCGACCGCGGCTTCATGGAGGAGGTGTATCCGACAGACACGGCGATCAGCCGTGACGGCCGGGTGATGGAGGTGCTGTCCGAGCACAACTGCCACGGCTGGCTGGAGGGCTACAACCTGACCGGCCGCCACGGCATGTTCGCCACCTACGAGGCGTTCGCCATGGTCAGCGCGTCGCAGACGGTGCAGCACGGCAAGTGGTTGCAGGAGGCGGCGCACCTGCCGTGGCGGGCCAAGGTGCCGAGCCTGAACATCCTGCTGACCTCGACGGCCTGGCGTAACGACCACAACGGCTTCTCCCACCAGGGGCCCGGGCTGATTCAGGTGGTGCTCAACCAGCGGGGCACCGTGTCGCGGGTCTACCTGCCGCCGGACGCCAACTGCCTGCTGTCGGTCGCCGACCACTGCCTGCGGTCCAGGTCGTACGTGAACCTGATCGTCATCGACAAGCAGCCGCAGCTGCAGTGGCTGACCATTGACGAGGCGGTCGAGCACTGCGCCAAGGGTGCGGACATCTGGGAGTGGGCCGGCACCGACGACGGCAGCTCGGAGCCGGACATCGTGCTGGCCTGCGCCGGTGACGTGGTCACCATGGAGACGGTCGCCGCCGCGCAGATCCTCCGGCAGCGGCTGCCCGGCATGAAGGTCCGGGTGGTCAACGTGGTCAACCTGATGCGGCTGCCCCGGCCCAAGGACCACCCGCACGGCATGAGCGAGACGATGTTCACCGAGCTGTTCACCGACTCGGTCGACGTGGTGTTCGCCTTCCACGGCTACCCGGGGGCCATCCACCAGCTGGTGCACGGCCGGCCGGACGCCGACCGGTTCCGGGTGCGGGGCTTCATCGAGGAGGGCACCACCACCACCCCGTTCGACATGACGGTCCGCAACCGGGCGTCGCGCTACCACCTGGTGATGGACGCGATCAACAACGCCCGGCGGCTGCCACGCGGTGCCGCCGACCTGAAAGTCTGGTGCGAGCAGCAACTGGCCCGGCACGAGGCGTACGTGGTGGAGCACCTGGAGGACATGCCCGAGGTGCGGGACTGGTCGCTGGGCGACTGGGCCAACCAGGGCTGAGCGCGGGTACCCCGACTAGGCTGTCCACATGGCAGTGGTGAAGATCAACGCGATCGAGGTCCCCGACGGCGCCGGCGACGAGCTGGAGCGGCGGTTCGCCGCTCGCCAGGGGGCGGTGGAGAACGCGCCCGGGTTCCTGGCGTTCGAGCTGCTGCGCCCGGTCGCGGGGGAGGGCCGCTACTTCGTCTACACCCGCTGGGAGAGTGAGGAGGCCTACCAGGCGTGGGCGGCCGGCCCGGCCCGGCAGGCCCACGCCGCCGGGGACGGCGAGCGGCCCCGCCCGGCGGTGGCGACCGGCGCCAGCCTGCTCGAGTTCGAGGTCGTGCAGTCGACAACCCGGTAAACGGGGTATAGCTGCCCACATGATGTGGCTGTGGGCGGTACCGGGTGGCGCGTTGATCGCCGTGGTGGTGGTCGACGTCTGGTTGACGATCCTGCACCCGGACGCGGAGGGCCCGCTCGCCGGTGCGGTCCGGCGGTCGGTGTGGCGGCTGTCGTCGTTCGCCGCGAACCGGCGTCGCCGACCCGAGCGTACGTTGCTGGTCTGGGCCGGGCCGGTGCTGGTGACCGGCACCTTCCTGGCCTGGATCGTGCCGCTGGTGTTCGGGGTCGCGTTGGTGGTGTGGCCGCACCTGGACGGCTACCACCGGGTCGCCGGTTACGGCCCGGCCGGTTTCGACGACGCTCTGTACTTTTCCGCCGGCACCCTCACGGTGCTCGGCTACGGCGACCTCACCCCGGACACCTCGGCGCAGAAGCTGCTCGCGGTGTGCGTCGCGGCGCTCGGCTTCGCGTTGTTCGCCGCGCTGGCGACGTACCTGATCGAACTGATCACCGGGTTGACGGTGCGGAACCGGTTCGCGCTCGCCGTGCACGACCAGGTCCGCGGCAGCGACGGCGTCGGGCTGATCGTGCGCAGCCTGACCGCCGAAGGGGTCGACGCCGCCCGGCAGCGCTGCGCGGACTGGGCGGCCGACCTGCGCGCGATCGACGACACCGTCCGGCGGTACCCGTTGGTGGCGCTCACCTACCGGCCGCGGCGGCCGGACTACGACCTCGAACCGGCTCTGGAACATGTCGTCGAGGCGACCGTCGCCGCGCTGCTCACCGCCCGCTGCGCCACCTGGCGTGGTCTCGGACCACGGGCCGAAGAGCTGGCGTACGCGTTGCTGCGCGCCCAGGACACAATTGCCCGCCGCTACCTGAACGACACGGTCCTGGACGTCGACGACGACGCCGACCACGACGACGCCGACCAGATGCTGCGGCGCCTGCAGTCGCGGCTCGCCGCCGAGCTGGGTGACCGGTACGACCAGAAGACGAGCCGGGACGGGCTGGTCGGGGTGGTGTTGGCCCGGTCCGTACCGTTCCTGGCCGGTCTGCGGGGCTGGTCCGCCCCGTTGGTGACGCTGCGCGACGTCGACCGGTCCTCGGCCGGCACCGGTCAATGTGATTAGCTGGCCGCTGCCGACAAACCGATGGGAAGGAGATGTCGGACGTGTCCGACGCCCTGGTCAGCGCCGCGATCGTGATCGGATCGGCGGCTGCGGCGGCCCTCGCCGTCACCGTCGTCTACCGCATCCTCCGCTTCGCGGGCCGCCGCTCCACGCTGCTCACCGACATCTCCCGGCGCGCCTTCTGGCCGACGGCGATCATCGCCGCGCTGCTCGCCGCCCGCTTCACCATCCCGATCGCCACCACCAACGGCTGGCACGAGCCGGTGCAGCACGCGATCCTGCTGGCGACCATCGCCACCGGCGGCTGGCTGGTTGCCACCCTGCTCGGCCTGGCCGCCGACACCGCGCTGCGCCGATTCCCGATCGACGTCAACGACAACCTCGCCGCCCGCCGCGCGCACACCCAGATCACCGTGATCCGCCGGGTCGCCTTCGCCGTCGTCGGCGTGCTCACCGTCGGCGCGATGCTGATCACCTTCCCCGGGGCCCGAGCCGCCGGCGCCAGCGTGCTGGCCTCCGCCGGTCTGGTCGGTGTGGTTGCCGCGCTCGCCGCGCAGAGCACCCTCGGCAACATCTTCGCCGGTCTGCAGCTCGCCTTCGGCGACGCGCTGCGCCTCGACGACGTGGTCGTCGTCGAGGGCGAGTGGGGCCGCATCGAGGAGATGACTCTCGGCTACGTGGTGGTGAAGATCTGGGACGAGCGCCGGCTGATCCTGCCGTCGAACTACTTCACCACCACGCCGTTCCAGAACTGGACCCGGACCGCGTCGTCGGTGCTCGGCACCGCCGAGATCGACGTCGACTGGAGCCTGCCGGTCGAGTCGATGCGTCAGGAACTGCGCCGCATCGTCGAGTCGGAGGCAGCCGCGCCGCTGTGGGACGGCCGGGTCTGCGGGCTGCAGGTGACCGGGGCCACCGACGGCAACATCCGGACCCGCGCGCTCGTGTCGGCGGCGAATTCGTCCGCCTTGTGGGACCTGCGGTGCCTGGTCAGAGAGCAACTGGTGGCCTGGGTGCAGGAACAGCATCCGCAGTCGCGGCCCCGAGTCCGCGCCGAGGTCGGCGGCCACGACGGTGGTACGTCGCACCCGGCGGCCCCGCTGCAGCGGGTCAACCTGTCCGACCCCGCTGCGGTCGAGACCACCCCCGGCGTCGGTGACCAGAACTCGTCCGCCGACCACCGTTAGCAGCACCTACGCCACGGGGTCGAACCGGTGGGAACTTCCGCGCCGCCATGTCCGACTCAACTATCGGAAGACCCCGAACGGGGAGACAAGCGCCGCTACCGGGTGGCCCCGGTAGCCGGCCCACCCTTCGTATCCGAACAGGGAGAACACGACACGTGAACATCAACGGATCGGACCGCTGGCGTACCGCTTTCGCGGTGGTCGGCTTCGCGGCGGTCGGCGTCCTCGCCGGCTGCGGCGACGACTCGTCCAGCTCCACCGACGCCGCCGACACGTCCACGGAGCCGTCGGCGTCTGCCTCCGCGATGTCCGACGGGATGGACGGGATGGACGGGATGGACGGGATGATGATGAACGACCCGTCCGCCACGCCGGCCGATCAGATCGACGGTGCCGTGGAGGCCCCATTCGCCCTACTCGACACCCGGCCACCGGGCACCGACGACGCCGCCGGGACCGCCTGGCTGGCGCAGACCGAGGACGGCACGACGGTCACCGTGAAATTGACCGGGCTGGAGCCCGGCGCACAGTACATGGGGCACCTGCACGCCCAGGAGTGCGCCGTCGACAACGGCGGACCGCACTTCAAGTTCGACGAGAGCGGCCCGGAAACCCCGCCCAACGAGGTCCACCTCGGCTTCACCGCCGCCGAGGACGGCACCGGCACCGCGACCGTCACCAACGAGCAGCAGGTCGGCGACGCCGCCAAGTCGGTGGTCATCCACCCGATGGAAACCATGGACAACCGCCTGGCATGCGCCGACTTCTGAGCCACGCCGCGGTCCTGGCCTGCGCGGGGGTGGCGGCGGTCACGTTCGCCGCTCCCGCGCAGGCGCACACCGAACTGGTCTCCGCCGCCCCCGGGCCGGGTGATGAGGTCGCTCCCGGTGTGGCGACCATCGCGTTGACGTTCGGCCCACTGTCCGGCACCGGCGAACGGCGGATCACCGTCACCGGCCCCGACGACACCGCTGTGGCGGTGGGGGAGGCGGTCGTGGTCAACGCGAAGACCCTGTGCGCCACCGTCGACCCGCTGACTACTGGCGTGCACGCGCTCGCGTACGAAGCGACGTCGGCTGACGGGCACGCGATCAACGGCAAGTTCTACTTCGAGGTCGTTGAGGGCGGCACCGACAGCGCTGACCCCGGCGACTGCGCCCGCGCGGTGCTGCCGGCACCGGACGCCGCCGCCCCGGCCGGCCCGCCCGACCGGGGCGTCGGGCAGGTGCAGGCCGTACTGATCGGGGTCGCGGCAGGCGGCAGCGGACTGCTAGTGATGCTGCTCGCCGGTTGGCTGCTCCGCCGCCGGGCCGAGCGACGCCCGGCCGGCTGACCGACGCCGGCACCCGCAGCCCGCCGGCCCAGCCCGGCCTACCTGGTCGGTCGAGGACGTCCTGCGACACCAGTCCGCCGTGTCCGTAGAACCCGAGCGCTGTGAGGTTGATGCGGGTGGTGCCGGCCGCAGCCCGGTCGGACGGCCACTTCGATTCGAAGGGCACCTTTGGCTGCTGATCGACGACCAAGGGCGACCGCTGCGGGGCCGGGATCTGTCGCCTCGCTGAAGTGACACAATCGGTGGCTCCGGGTACTGGCGCACCTTGCGGGCGAAATGAGAAAGTATGCGCCGCGACGCAGTGACCGGACCCGGACAGGCTGTCAGCCGGAGGTGGGATTATCGATGTCCGACGAGGACATTCAGCAGAATCCGTTGCCCGCCGAGCGCTGGCTCACGTCGGCTGAAGGCCAGCCGACACCCGGTGACCTGCCCCGCCGGCTCGGTTCCTCCCCGCGCTGGCCCCGACCGCCGGCGGACAGCCCGCTCTCGCTAGCCACCGCCCGGCTCGGCCAGGTCAGCTGGTCGAGCCCCACGACGATCGAGGGCGAAGTCACCGACGGCACATCGGCCGCCGGCGCAGGCCCTGCCGCCGACCGCCCGGCCCCGGGCGGCAGCGCGCCCGGCGGCAGGGGGCCCGGTACCCACGCCCTACCCGCCGCACCGGTCAGCCACGCCGACCGCTCGACGGGATCGCCGCGGCGTACCGCCATCGGCGCCGTCGCGGTCCTCACCGCCGCTGTCATCGCCGCGACCGTGGCCACCAACCGGGGTGCCCAGCAGGAGCCGATCCGGGGCGAGTTCGTCGCCGGAGCCCCGAGCGCCAGCACATCCGCCGCACCGCCGGCCGAAGAGCCGAGCGGCGAGCCGATCAGTGAGCCGAGCGAAGAGCCGACCGACCGGGCTGAGCAGGTTCGCCCGGTCGGCGACGGCGTACACACGGCCACGCCCGACACCGACGCACCCGGCGGCGGGCCGACCCCGGCCGCACCGGCCACCAACCCCCAGCCGGACCCGAAACCGACCGCCCCCGCGCACCTCACCCTGACCGTCGGCGGGACGTACGGGCTGGAGCCGGTCAACCTGCCCGGCCGCCGGGTGCGGCACTTCGAGTTCGAAGGCCGCGTCGACGTCGTCGACCAGCGCGGCAAGGCCGACGCCGCGTTCGTGGTCCGTCGCGGCCTGGCCAAGTCGAGCTGCATCTCCCTGGAGTCGGTCAACTTTCCCGGCTACTACCTGCGCCACCAGAACTTCCGCTTCTACCTGCACCGGATCGACGGCAGCGCCCTGTTCCGGGCCGACGCCACCTTCTGCCCGGTCGCCGGACTGACCGGACAGCACACCTCACTGCGCTCCTACAACTACCCGGACCGCTACCTGCACCACGACGGCAGATACCTGAAACTCTCCGAGATCGGCAGAGGCGCCAACGCGTCCTACGCCACCTTCATCGTCCGTACCCCGTTGTAGGCGGAATCGGCCGGGTGCCGGGGTCGCGGCGCATCGACCACAGCGGCGGCCCGCCGGGGGAGAGGTGCCGAGGGCCGGGCGTACGCCAACCGCGCACCGCCAGCAGGTCACGGGCGTACTCCTCGTCGGTGACGGTGTGCCCGACCAACCCGGCGGCGTCCAACGTGCGCTGATGGTGGTCGAGCAGCGCCGCGCCGATGCGGCGGCGGCGCAGCCACGGCGCCGCCGCCAGGTACACCAGCTCGTGGCCGACCACCGGCTCCGGCGCGGACCCGTCGGCCGGCCCCGCCGACAGCCCGGCCGACGGGCCGACCGGCAGCCGCAACGCCGCCGCCCGGTGCTCGTCACGCACCGCCCGCAGGTGCGCGACTCGCCGCCGGTAGATGCCGGCCGCGCCGAGCACCTCCCGCTCGTGGTCGGTCACCGTCGTCAACCGCATCGGGTACAGCTGCCAGATGGCCACCCCTTCCCGGTTGCCGGCGACGTGCACGACGCCGTGCGCCAGCCCGTGTGTCAACTCGACGTCGAACAGCCGCAGGAACGTGGTGTACCGGTTGGACACGTCGGCGATCAGCCAACCGGCCACCGGGTTGGTCACGAACGCCTCGGCGAGCAGCGCCGACAGCTCGGCGATGTCGGTGACGTCGGCGTCTCGGACGGTCATCTCGGATTCCATCGTGGTCTCTCCAGTGGGTTCGGAACGGGTGGCGGCCCGCGCCCAGCCGAGGAACCGGGCGTACGCCGCCGCCGGGGTCAGCCCCGGCAGGTCGAGGGCGGCCTCCGCGGACCGCTCGGCCACGTACATACACAGACCGATCCGGTCGTACGCGGCGACGAGTTGCGCCTTCGCCGGCTGACACGGCCACGGTGCCCGGCACACCCGGCAGCGCCACGACGGCCGTGCCGCCACGTGCTCGACGGTCACCGGCCGGCGGCCCGGGTCGCCGACCGCGCCCGGGGCGACCAGCGCCGCCCGGTCGTCGGCCGGATGTCGAAGGTGACGAACTGCCGGGAGCCGCAGTCGGGGCAGCGCAGTGTCTGCCCGCAGGCCGGGCACCAGCGCCGCCGCAGCCGGCACAGCAGCAGACCCGGCGGAATGCCGAGCACAAAGCCGGCGGCAATGAACGCGAGGGCGGTGGACATTCCATTTCCTCCCGGGCGAAGATCAATTAATCGTGCGGGCAGGAGTGCATGCGCCGGGCCCGCCGCAGCCGGTCACGGGGGTTTCCCGACTGCGGCGGGTGACTATGGACAGCACCGGCATCAGTTATCTAAGTTGGACCGCATGCATAAGACAAGGCGCGATGCGCCCTTATCGTCGTGGGCAACCCCTGGTCGAGGTCAATCATTTCAGTGCCGAGCGCCTTCACGATTATGAAGGCGCTCGTCAGTTGATTGTCCGCCACGTTGGTGACTACACTCACCACAGAGGATGAAGGGGGCGAGCGATTTGTCCGGCTCCATCGGCACAACCCTGCTCCGCCGACACATCGGCCGCTGGCTCACCGTGTTGCGTGAGTCCGCCGGCATCAGCCAGGACGCCGCAGCTCAAGCACTGCAACGCGGCTCCTCCACCATCTGGCGCATCGAGGCCGGTGACTCGCGGATCCGCTTCCGCGACGTCGACGTCGACGCCATGTGCACCCTCTACCGGGTCTCCCCGGAGACCCGCCACCGCCTGCTCACCATGACCAGGGAGACCCGCGACGCCCCGAGGCGTGCCTGGTGGCACGACTACACCGAATCGGCCCTACCCGCCTGGTTCGGCCTCTACGTCTCCCTCGAAGACAGCGCCGCCATGATCCGGCAGTACGAGTCCGAGTTGATACCCGGTCTGTTGCAGACACGGGAGTACGCCGAGGCGGTGAACCGGGTACTGACCGGCTATGTGACAGAGGAAGACATCGAACGGCGAGTCACGGTCCGGATGGAGCGGCAAAGCCTGCTCAGGGCACCACGTCCACCACACCTGCGAGTGATTCTCAACGAAGCAGTGCTGCGGCGGGAGGTCGGTGGCCGTCAGGTCATGGCGGATCAGCTGAGGCATCTGATCGATGCCATCCGGCAGTTCTCAGTGTCCATCCGTATCCTGCCGTACTCGGCAGGTGTCCACGGAGCCATGACCGCGACCTTCACGCTACTCAACTTCCCGAATGCCCCACTCAGCCCCGATCCCGTTGAGCCGCCACTCGCATACGTGGACACCCTCACCGGGGCGCTCTACCTCAACAAGGCTGATGAGCTTCGGGCCTACGAGATGGTCTGGAACCACCTCGACAGCCGTGCGCTCGATGAGGAATCCTCGACGCAGATGATCAGCGATGCATTGGAGGCATTAGAGCAGTGACCAGACTGACCGGCGCCCGTTGGCGCAAGAGCACCCGCAGTGGCGCTGGCGGCAACTGTGTCGAAGTAGCGACGAACCTGCCCGGCGTCATCGCCGTACGGGACAGCAAGGACGCGACCGGCCCGGTCCTGACCTTCGCCCCCGCCCAGTGGGCCACCTTCACCACCCACCTGCCCACGCCTGACGCCCGCTGAGACTCTTGGTGGCGGCTGGCCAGTACCCGGCCAGCCGCCACCAAAACGTACATTCTGCCGTCTGAAGTTGATCTAGGAACCTCCGGTGACCACGCTCTAAGCGTGGGGTTCCGAACCGCCAAACCCCTACGATTGGGACATAAACTGCTCGTGAGCAACGCGAAGCCAATCGTGATTGGTGAGTACTCGCAGCTCGCGAGCCGCTGCGTCGGACCTCCGGGCCCGGCGAGGATCGCAACTGTGCCCAGTGCTGGGCACAAGACCCCGACGGCCGGGCTGCGTCGGACCTCCGGGCCCGGCGAGGATCGCAACGCCCTGGCCTTGACCGTGACCCTGCTGCTCGGCGTGGGCTGCGTCGGACCTCCGGGCCCGGCGAGGATCGCAACCCGATCGCGGCTGAGCTGATCTCGCAGCAGTCCGGCGCGCTGCGTCGGACCTCCGGGCCCGGCGAGGATCGCAACAAAGAGCAGAAGGTTGCACTGCCGCCCGCCTACATGATCGCTGCGTCGGACCTCCGGGTCCGGCGAGGATCGCAACCTACGGGGTGCGTACATTCTCGTCGAGTGCACCACGGGCTGCGTCGGACCTCCGGGTCCGGCGAGGATCGCAACCATCGCTCGCGGGGGTAGTGAGGTGTGCTGTGGCGAACGCTGCGTCGGACCTCCGGGTCCGGCGAGGATCGCAACCGTCGCAGGTCAGAGCCGGTGTGCCGGCGGCGGCGGCCGGCTGCGTCGGACCTCCGGGTCCGGCGAGGATCGCAACCTCATCCTCAGACTCACCGCAGCAAAGAATGCCGCAAGGCTGCGTCGGACCTCCGGGTCCGGCGAGGATCGCAACAACCAGCGCGAGATGGACCTGACGGAGGAGATCTGCCGGGCTGCGCCGGACCTCCGGGTCCGGCGAGGATCGCAACCCCGTCCGATTCCCCGAACGTGGAGAAACGCCGGTAGCTGCGCCGGACCTCCGGGTCCGGCGAGGATCGCAACCGCCTTCGCGATCTCGATCGCCTGGGTGGTCATCGCCGGCTGCGCCGGACCTCCGGGTCCGGCGAGGATCGCAACCGGACGGTCCGCCCCTGAACCGCGGTCGTCTGGCTGCTGCGCCGGACCTCCGGGTCCGGCGAGGATCGCAACGGGCGTCCACGTGGTGGTGGCGAGCGGCGGGCCCGGGCTGCGCCGGACCTCCCTGTCCGGAATCCTCGGGGCACCTCAGATCGCAACATGGGCAAGGCCAGCCGCGCCCTGGACGAGAAAGTGTGCTGCGCCGGACCTCCGGGCGGAGCCGGTCAAGTCAAGTGAGACAGATTCTTGATCTTTCTTAGCTTTGTGTTGCTGGGTGTGTGTTCGTGGGCGGGGTGGTGCTCTGGTCGGGGGCGGTGTTGTCGGGTTTGTTGATCCATGCCCGGTCCGGTAGGCGGGGCGGCTGGGGCCGTCGGCGGCCGAACCGGTGTGGGTGGGCCGCGCGGGCGGCGTCGAGGGTGTGTTGCCGTTGCTGACGGATCTGTCCGGCGGTGCCGTGGTGCACCGAGGCGGGGGTGTGCAGCCCGATCCCGGAGTGCCGGTGCTCGTGGTTGTAGTAGGTGTAGAAGGCCTCGCAGTGCTGCCGGGCGTGCTGGATCGACCCGAACCGGTCGGGAAACGTCGGGTCGTACTTCAAGGTCTTGAAGCTCGCCTCGATGTACGGGTTGTCGTTGGATGTCTTGGGTCGGCTGTGACTACGGCCGATCTTCAGGTCGGTGAGGAGCTGGGTGATGGTCTTGCAGGTCATCGCCGCGCCCCGGTCGGCGTGCACGGTCAGCTGGTCGGGGTCGACGCGTTCGCGGGCGGCGGCGTCGGCGATCAGCGCTTCGGCCAGTTGGCCGTCCTCGTGCGCGGCGACCAGGTGACCGACGACGTAGCGGGACCAGATGTCGATCACGGTGTACAGGTGGTACCAGACGCCTTTGACGGGTCCGCGTAGCTTCGTGATGTCCCAGCTCCATATCTGGTTCGCCGCGTCGGCGACGAGTTCCGGCTTGGTGCGGGCCGGGTGCGTCGCCTGGTTACGGCGTTCGCCGTTCTGTCCGGCGGCACGCAGAATTCGGTACATGGTGGACTCAGAGCACCACCAGCGGCCCTCGTCGAGTTCACGTGCCCATACCTGTGCGGGTGCCAGGTCCTGGTAGGGCTGGCTGTTGAGCAGGTCGAGGACCTGTTGTCGTTCGGCCTGGGTCAGTGCGGACGGTGGTGGTCTGCGGGGTGTCCGGGGCTTCGGCGGTGTCGGGTTGCGGTGGCGGTAGATGGTGGCTCGGGACAGGCCGGTCAGTCGGCACGCCGCGGCGGTGCCCCACAGTGGTGTCAGCGCGGTGTGCGCCTCGTCGAGGACGGCGGGGGTGTCGCGGTGTCCGCGCTCTCGGAGAGCAGTTCCAAGAGCGCGTGTGCTTTTCCCATGATGTCCAGTGCTGTGCGTGTCTTGGTCAGCTCGTTCTCGAGGCGGGCGTTCTGTCGACGTAGCCGGGCGAGTTCGGCTGACTCGGTGTTCTTCCGGGTCCGTTCGGCGGACTGGCGTCGGTCGGTCAGGCCTGCCGCTGCGCCCGCATCACGGGCCTTTCGCCAGTCGAGGATGTGTGATCCGTACAGGCGTTCCCGGCGCAGGATCGCACCCCGGGCCGCAGCGTCGGGGGCCGCGTCGTATTCCGCGAGGATCCTGGCCTTGAACTCTGCGGTGAATGTCCGACGAACCGGCTTGGCGTCCAGATCGCCGGAACCGATGGACTTGTCTGCCATGCTGATGATCTCCCCTCAGACCCGTCCGGGGAGCGTATCCCCTGGTAGACGACCTGTCTCAACTCAGCCTGACAGAGAGGGGGGTCCGGCGAGGATCGCAACTACGCGCATTAGCGCTGAATCATCGTACGCGGAGGCTGCGTAGCGTGTCCAACGCGATACTCATCGACGTGACCTGCGCTTGGGCCTCTTGACCGCGCCAAGCCCTGGTCAGGGTCTACCTGCGCGGTTGCCTGACTCGGTTGCCGTCGGTCGCTAGACCTACCTGGCTGCCTACGTCCTCACTGTCCGCAGCGGCTAGTACGGCGTCCAGGAGGCCGGGGAACCGGGTCTGCAGGTCCTCGCTGCGCAGGACGACGTAACACCGAGTGCCTTCCTGCCGGGTACGGGTAAGCCCCGCGTCCCGCAGTACCCGTAGGTGGTGGCTCAACGTCGACTTGGAGACCGGGACTCGCAGCGCTCCCCAGCCGCGTTCCTGGCCGTCGGACAGCAACCGGACCAGCCCAACCCGGATCGGGTCGCTCAGTGCCGCCATGACCTCAGTGAGAACCATCTCCCCGGGATCCGGGTGCCGGGCTTCCTTCATCCCTGCATGGTAGCTTATTCGACGTTCTACGAATATCGAACGAAAGGTGTTGTGATGATGGAGCCCAACGACAGCGGGTCGTTCGCGGAGCGTGTTGCCATCGTTACTGGAGCGGGGTCGGGAATCGGCCGCGCGACCGCGATCGCATTCGCCGAGGCCGGCGCGCACGTCCTCGGCGTCGGGCGCCGTCAAGACGCGCTGAACACCACCGCGCAGCAGCATCCACGCATCGCTGTGCTCGCCGCCGATATCCGCGCCACACACGTACCCCAGGCGGTCATCGCCGCCGCCGTTGACCGATGGGATCGGGTCGACGTCCTGGTCAACAACGCCGGTGCCACGACGATCATGCCGCTGGCCGACGCAACTACGCACGGCATCGCCAACCTATTTGATCTTCACGTCACCGCGCCCAGCCTGCTCGCTCGCGCGGCCCTGCCCCACCTGCAGCAGACCCAGGGGTCGATCATCAACCTTTCCAGCACGTACGGGCACCGCCCGGCACCCGGCGTCGCCCACTACGCCGCCTCCAAAGCCGCTCTGGAACACCTCACCCGATGCTGGGCGCTGGAACTAGCGGCCACAGGAATCCGAGTCAACGCCTTGGCCCCCGGCCCCACCGAAAGCGAGGCCCTGACCGCCGCAGGCCTCCCCGAACCGATGCTCAACCAGATCAAGCAAGACGAGGCCGGACGGATCCCGCTCGGCCGGCGCGGAGAGCCCGACGAGGTCGCCACATGGATCCTCCGGCTGGCTGACCCCGCCGCAACCTGGCTGACCGGACAGATCCTCACCATCGACGGTGGCCTCGAACTCACCTGACATCACCCAGACCAGCGCCGGTGACCCGCGCAAGTGCTCGTCGAACACGACACTCAAGGCGGATGCAGCGCCGCAGCGGACCGGTCACCGGCCGATGTCGTCGCGGGCCTCGGCCGATCTTGCTTCCAGTAGCGCGATAACCTCGTCGAGCCGGCCCGCCTCGTTGAGCGCGGCCCGCCGGGATCGACGCGCGGTGTTGAGTCCGAAATCGAGGTACGCCGGCAGCAGGTGGGGCGCACGGTCGCGCAGCGCCCGCAGGTGAGCCTCGATCGTCCCGACGTCCGCACGGCGTACCGGCCCGGTCAACGCATGGTCCCCATGCCGCAGTGCGTTCTCCATCGAGGCACGCACCAGCGGGGCCAGCACGAACCCGGGGTCCGGCACGCCGACCGCCGTCAGTGCCTCCATCGCCGCGGCCAGCAGGGTGATGAGGTTGTTCGCACCGAGGACCAGTGCGGCGTGGTAGAGGGTGCGGTCCTCGTCGGCGATCCACACCGGAACGCCTCCCACGTCGCGCACCAGTTCCTCGGCGAGTCGCCGGTCATGCGGTCGGGTGGTGACCGCGTACGCCAGACCGGCCAGATTGTCGGCATCGGTCGGGAGGCCCGGAAAGGTCATCGCCGGGTGGACGGCGAGCGGCACGGCACCGGCCTCGGTCGCCGGTGCGAGAACCGCCAAACCGCACGCACCGCTGACATGCATCACGATCTGCCCCGGCTGGAGCAGACCGCCATCCGCCAACCCGGCGGCGACCGATCCGATAGCGTCGTCGGTGACGGAGAGCAGGAGTATGCCGGCGCTCTTGGCGAGCGTGGGTACGTCCAGCAGTGGGGTGCCAGGAAGGACGTCGGCTGCCCGCTGGCGGGACGCGTCGGACCTCGCGTTGACCCCGACAAGCTCGTATCCGGCGCGGACCAGCGCCAGTCCGAGGGCGGTGCCGACCCGGCCGGCACCGATGACACCGACCGGCCGGTCCATCATCGTCGGCACTCGCATCCCTCGCTTCGACCGAGTTCATGATCGGCGGCGAGTAGCCCCCGAATTACATTCGGCAACACCGTACCGGACGTTGGTGGGGTACGTCAGCGACCGCAGGTGGGGCGCTCGGATCAGGCGCCGGCGGTGCGGGATGCTGAAGATCCATCCCGCACCGCCGATCGACCCTACGGCCGCAAGATCGCGTACAGCAGGCCGACGGCGATCATGAACGCCATGACGCCACTCGCCGGGCCTTCGGTGCGTGCGACGAATAGGCCGACCATCGCGCCACCGCCGAGGATCACCGCCCACCTGACTTCAAGGCGGGGATCCGGTCGGGGTCGGATGCCGTCCGTTGACGGGTTGACGGGCTGGTCAGTTAGGCTCACCCGAGCCTCCTTTGCTTGATCAGGATGTTGGCGGGGTCGGCTCGGCGGCCCGCCGCTGCAACGGCGGGCCGCCCACTTCACGGAAAGCCATCGGGCCATCCACTGAAGACCACACTGGTTCTCTTGGGGACGGAGCGAGACTTTACGTGTGAGTCCCGGCGGCGCGCAAGCAACCCATGGCGCTGAAGTTGACTGCCGCCGGACGGTTCGGCCACCATAGCGGGACGCACCCCGGAGAGGTCTGCTCCGGGGCGCGGGTGCGACATCATGGATGTCGAGGATCGAAACAGCGCGATGGGCTGCAGCGAGTCCACTGAACGGCCGGGCGTGGTGGGTGAGTGGCTGACACTCCTCCACCACCCCGTCAGTTGTTTGCTTCAATCGGGAACCTGGTCTTGACAGTGGATTGCTGCGGTGGCTTCATGGACCGGTCCTTTTTGTTTGCACGGAATGTGAGAGATCTGTTCATGTCTGGGGAGCGGTCGCTGTGGGCGCACAGTCCAGGTGGGAACAGCGGTCGCTGGCATCGACTTGAAGATCATTTGCGGGGAACCGCCGAGCTGGCCAGGCGTTTCGCGTCGCCGTTCGGTGGTGGCGAGTTGGCGTACTGGCTGGGTGCGCTCCATGATGTCGGGAAAGCGTCCTGCGCCTGGCAGGATAAATTGAAGAATGTCGCCAACTCCGGTCAGCGGGTCGGCATCGATCACAAGTCATTGGGCACCCGGATCGCGTATGAGCGCGGGCTCGGCGGCTATTCAGGGGCGATCTTCGGCCACCACGGCGGGTTGATCGACACCAACTCGTTGGGGAAGGCCCTCAAGCAGGGATTCAGCCGGGCGCAGGACGTCACCTCTGCCGAGGCCGAGCTGCCCCGGCTGCTGCCCGACCTGCCACCCGACCTGCGGCAGACCATCCCCGACGCGTGGCTGCAGGACCATCTTGTGGGGGAGATGGCGCTGCGGCTGTGCTACAGCGCCCTGGTCGACGCCGACGGTCTCGACACCGGCGCGCACTTCGACGGACTGGCCGCGCCCCGGGTCCGCACCGATGCCGACTTCGGCCACCTGTACAAGCTGTTCGAGCAGCGCCGCGCCGCCATGCTTGAGCATCGTCGAGCCACCATGCTCGCCGCCGGCAAGCCGTCGCCCGTGGACGACCTGCGCGAGCAGGTCTACGCCCAGTGCGTCAGCTTCGCCGACCAGCCGCCGGGGATCTACCGGCTGCCCGCGCCGACCGGGGCCGGCAAGACGCTCTGCGCCGCCGGGTTCGCGCTGCGGCACGCCGAGAAGAACCAGCAACGACGCGTCATCGTCGCTGTTCCGTTTCTGACCATCACTGGGCAGAACGCCGCCGTCTACCGTGGCATGCTCGACGAGCCCGGCGCCGAGCCGGTCGTCCTGGAACACCACAGCCAGGTCAACTTCGAGGACGCCGCCGCCGGCCGGTGGGGCCGACTCGCCGCCGAGAACTGGGACGCACCGTTCGTCGTGACCACCTTCGTCCGCCTCTTCGAGTCGCTGTTCGGCCGCCGGCCGTCCGCGATGCGCCGGGTGCACCGGCTCGCCGGATCGGTCATCGTCCTCGACGAGGTGCAGGCCCTGCCGCACGACATGCTCGTCCCGATCCTCGACGGGCTGCGGCTGCTGGTGCGGCACTTCGGCACCACCGTGCTGCTCTCCTCGGCCACCCAGCCCGAGTTCTGGTCGCTGCCGACCATGAACGGCGTCGACTACACCGACGTGCTGACCGACGTACCCGCCGTCGCCAACCAGCTCAAACGGGTCCGCTACGAATGGCGGCTCGACCCCGCCCCGACCCTCGCCGACATCGCCGACCAGGCCGCCGACGACGTCACCACCCCCGCCGGCCGGCCGCCCGCAGCGATGGTCGTCGTCAACACCACCGCCAACGCCCAGGCCGTCTTCGACACCTGGCGCGACAGCGGCGACCTCGACCACGCCCGGCACCTGTCCACCCGGATGTGCCCGGCGCACCGGCAGCGCGTACTCGAAGACGTCCGTGACCGGCTGACGAACGACGAGCCGGTCCTGCTGGTCTCCACCCAGCTCATCGAAGCCGGCGTCGACGTCGACTTCCCGACCGTCTACCGGGCGATGGCCCCCGCCGACTCGCTGCTGCAGGCCGCCGGCCGGGCCAACCGGGAAGGCCGCCTCGACCACGGCCGCGTCGTCATCTTCGCGCCCGCCGACGGCGGCGCTCCGGAGACGTACAAACGGCTCGTCGGCGCCGCGACCACCCACTTCGGACCCGGCCGCGCCGACCCCGACGACCCTGACGCACTCGCCGCCTACTACCGCTCCATCTACAGCACGCTCAACCTCAACGACCCGCAGCACATCGGCCAGCAGATCCAGCGGTCCCGGGCCGCCTGGGCGTATGAGACCGTCGCCGACGGGCCGCTCGACGACAGCGGACACCGTGACCGCAAGCGCGCCTTCCGCATCATCAGCGCCGACAGCATCTCGGTGGTCACCCCACAAGGCGCCGGTACGCCCGACGAACGCGCCCACGTCGAAGAACTCGTTCACCGGGTACGCACCGCACCCGTACCCGACATGCGTGACCTGCGCCGGTTGCAGCCCTACACCACCACCGTCCACCCGGGCGTGCCTCAGCGCGACGCCGGTGTGCGGGCCCTGATGCAGCCGATCCTCGGCTCGGACGTCCGAGTCGGCGCGCTCGTCGAATGGCGCGGCGACTACGACCCGCACACCGGCATGATCTTCGACCCGAAACTGGAGGACTTCATCCTGTGACCACGGAAGTCGTCAACGGGCTGGCCTTCCGCCGCAGCAAGGACGGCGACCTGCCGATCGCCGTCCAGGTCAGCGGCGACGCCGCCCTGTTCTCCCGCCCCGAGCTGAAAGTCGAACGGGTCACGTACCCGGTGATGACCCCCACGGCGGCCGTCGGTGTCCTCGAAGCGATCTACTGGAAGCCGGAGATCCGCTACGAGATCGTCGCCATCGAAGTGCTGAAACCGATCAAGCAGTTCACCATCCGCCGCAACGAAACCACCGACGTCGCCCCGCTCGCCGACGCCATCCGCGGCAAACGCCGAGTCGACACCGTCGCCCACCGCGACCAGCGCAACGCCGTCTGCCTGCGCGACGTCGCCTACCGCATCCACGCGCACCTGGTGCCCGCCGCCCACGCCGACAAACCCGCCGCCGCCTACCGCGACCAGCTGCGCCGCCGGGTCCGCCGAGGAGCCTGCTTCCAACAGCCCTACCTCGGTACGCGTGAATTCAGCGCCGACTTCAGCTGGCCCGACGACACCCCGCGCGACACCAGCGTCAACGAAGAAGTCGGCATCATGCTGCACACCATCCACCGCGACGGCAAAAACCAACCCCGGATGGAATGGTTCGCCGCCCGCGTCGGCGAAGGCGTCCTGCACGTCCCGCCACGCGGTATGGAAATGGCGCTGCCGTCCGCTGGCGGAGCCGCCTGATGCTGCTGCAACGCCTCGTCGAATTCGCCGCCACCAGCGACGACGTGCTTCCGCCCTTCTACGGCCGCAAACCCGTACGGCTGATCGTCGACATCGACCGGGACGGCGGCTACCGGGGGCAGACCGACACCGCCAGCGACGCCGCCGGTGCCCGATTCGGCATCGAACGGAGCGTGCCGGCCGTCACCCGTACCGTCGGGATCGCCCCCACCCTCGCCGTCGACAACGTCGAATACGCGCTCGGCTGGGTCGCCGACGGCGGCAAAGCCGACCGGATCGGCAAACAGCACGACGCGTTCGTCGAACTCATCCGCGACTGGGCCGAAGCCGAACCCGACGGACCCGGCCCGGCGGTCGCCGCCTTCTACCGCCGCCGCCAGCACCACAAGGTGCAGCAGCCGGACAAGTGGGGCCGGGCCGACATGGTCGGCATCCGGGTCGGCGGAGAGTTCGCCTTCGAGCACGACAGCGCGCGTCGCTACTGGGCGACCGTCGCCGCCGGCCGCAAAGGGCTCGGCCGGGCCGGCCGGTGCCTCGTCTGCGGCGAGGTGCGTGACCTGCTCAAGACCATCCCGCAGCAGATTCCGCAGCGGCTGCTGCCCGGCGCTACCCAGGGAGCGTCGCTGGTCAGCGTCAACGAAGCGGTGCACGGCTACGAGCTGACCAAGTTTCTCGGCAACACCCCGATTTGCGTCACCTGTGGACTGACGTTCATGTCGTCGCTGACCGTGCTGCTCAGCGACACCGACCACCATGCGAGCCTGCCCGGCCAGAACGCCCGGCTGACCTGGTGGGTGATCGGCGGGGCGTCGTTCGACCCGATGGGGCCGCTCGACCAGGAGGACGAGAAGTCCGCGCTGGACATGATCGTCAGCCCGACACGCGGCACCGAAGCCACCGTCGACGACCTGTCGAAATTCTGCTCGGTCACCGTCTCCGGCAACGTCGCCCGCGTCGTCGTCCGCGACTGGGTCGAAATGCCGCTGCCGGCGGTGAAAGCCAACCTCCGTCGCTGGATCGACGACCACAAGATCGCCGGCTGGGACGGCAAGCCGACCCTCGTCAAGCTCGTCCAGCTCACCCGGGTCGCCGGCCGGTGGCAGCCCGGCCGGGGCAGCGGCCCCGGCAGCTGGATCAAACTCGGCGCCCGAGGCGAGGACCGCCCCGGCGGCCTCTACCACGCGCTGTGGCGGTCAGCGGTCTTCGGTGCGCCACTGCCACCCAAGATCCTCGCTCACGTCATCGACCGCATCCGCACCGACGGCCGCGTCGACGCCGCCCGGGTCGCCCTGATCCGACTCGCCGTCCTGCGCCGCCCCGGGCTTCCTCCGTACCACGCAGAAAGGCTGACCCCGACGTTGAACGACGCCAACCGCGACCCCGCGTACCTGTCCGGTCGCGCCTTCGCCGTGCTCGACGACCTGCAACAGGCCGTCTACCGCGCCGCGAACCAGCAGCTCAACACCACCTTCGCTGAGCGCTACATGGGCCGGGCGATCACCAACCCGCAGGCGGTGCTGGTCAACGGCCGTCGCTCCGCAACCGCCTGGCTGCGACGGCTGCGCGGCCCGCTCGGCAAACCGGCCTGGGCCGGCGCGTACGCCAACCGACTCGACGACATCTTCGCGCAGATCGACGCCGACACCTCGATCCCCAGCTCGGCCATGCTGATGCAGAAAGCCGCGTTCGTCCTCGGCTACCACCACCAGCGCGCCGCGATGCGGGCCGAACGGATCGAAGCCGCCGCCAGCAAGAAGAACACCGATTTGCCACCCGCCGACCTGCCGCCCGGTGCGGACGGGACGCCGGCAGCTGACGCACCTGAAGGAGATGCCGCATGAGTGCCGCCCACCTCGACCCCGCCCGCCGTCACGACGTCGTGATGTTCTTCGATGTAACCGACGGCAACCCCAACGGCGACCCCGACGGCGGCAACCAGCCCCGCACCGACGACGAAACCGGCCAGGGTCTCGTCACCGACGTCGCCATCAAGCGCAAGATCCGGGACACGGTGGCCCTGATGCGCGGCGACGACCCCCGGTACGGCATCTTCGTCGAAGCCGGCCACGCCCTGAACACGCGCATCGAGGAAGGGCTCGCCGCCGCACCAGGGCGGGCGGACCAGGCGCAGCAGTGGCTCTGCGAGCACTACTTCGACATCCGCATGTTCGGCGCGGTGCTCAGCACCGGCGCCAAAGGCGGCGCCGGGCAGGTACGCGGTCCACTACAGGTCGGCTTCGCCCGCAGCATCGACCCGATCCTGCCGGCCGACCACGCCATCACCCGGGTCACCCAGACCCGCCAGGAAGACATCGACAAAGGCGAACGCACCGAGATGGGCTCGAAGTGGACCGTCCCGTACGGTCTCTACCGCGCACACGCCTTCTACTCCGCGCCGCGCGCCGCGAAGACCGGCGTCACCCCCGACGACCTCACCGCGCTCTGGCGGGCCATCGCCATGATGTTCGACCACGACCGGTCCGCCACCCGAGGCGAGATGAAGCTCTGCGGGCTGTGGATCTTCAGCCACCCCGACGCGCTGGGCGTCGCCCCCGCGGCCAGCCTCACCAAGCGGATCCAGGTCAGCCGGACCAACCCCGACAAGCCGGCCCGCCAACATCTCGACTACCAGCGGACCATCGCCGACACCCCGCTGCCCGATGGCGTCCAGGTCACCACCGAGGTGGACCTCTGGCTGTGACCGACCCGGTCGAGAGCGACAGCGGGATCCGCGAGGTCCCGCTGTCCGCCCTTGAGCACTATGCCTACTGTCACCGGCAGACCGCGCTCATCCACGTCGAACAGGTGTGGGACGAGAGCGCGGAAACGGTACGCGGAGACCTCAGCCACACCGCCGTCGACCTGCCCGGCGTCACCCGCCGGGCAGGTGTCACCGTCGTGCGGTCACTACCGGTCGGCAGTGAGACGTACGGGCTGCGTGGCGTCTGCGACGTCGTCGAGTTCACCGGACAGGTCGCCACCCCGGTCGAATACAAGGTCGGCCGGTACCAGGCCGGAGGACCAGCCGAACTGCAACTCGGCGGACAGGCGCTGTGCCTCATCGACGCCGGGTTCGAAGTGCCGCTCGGCTACATCTACTCCGTCGCCGAACGCCGCCGCCACCCGGTCACCATCGACGACACACTGATCGAGCAGGTCATCGAAGCCGCCGAGGCGGTACGGCAGATCCTCGGCACCTCGAAGCTTCCGCTCGCCCGCAACGACAAACGCTGCCGGCGGTGCTCCCTGCGCGACGCCTGCCTGCCCGAAGCCACCGATGGGCACAGCCGGCCACTACTCGACCTGTTTACCCCGCGACCACTCGGAACCTGGCGTGACTGAACTGCTGAACACTCTGTACGTCCAGAGGCCGGGCACAAGCCTGCACCTCGACGGCGACACCCTGCGGGCCTTCCACCCCGACGACGAGCCGAAGACCCCACCCAGACGGGTGCCGCTCGTCCGCCTCGACCACCTCGTCGCCTTCGGCGGAGTCAACGTCAGCCAGGAACTGCAACTACGCTGCGCAGCCGACGGTCGGTCCGTCACCTACCTCACCGGCAATGGGCGGTTCCTGATGCGTACGGTCGGGCCGGCCACCGGCAACCCGCTGCTGCGGCAAGCCCAGCACCGCGCCGCCGACGACACTCAACAGCGGGTGTCGATCTCAAAGGCCATGATCGCCGGGAAGATTCACAACAGCCGGCAGGTGCTGCTGCGTACCGCCCGGGACAGCTCCGGGTTCCGTCAGACCGCGCTGCGCGCCAGTGCCGACCTGATCGCCGAACGGCTGAACCTGCTGCGCGACGCCACCACCATCGACGAAGTGTTCGGCGTCGAAGGGATCACCGCCCGGGACTACTTCGCCGCCATGCCGCACCTGGTCACCAGAAGCAAAGAATGGAAGGTCGCCGGCCGCAACAAACGTCCGCCCACCGACCCGGTCAACTGCCTACTCTCCTTCCTCTACGGGATGCTGCGCGGCGCCGTGCACGGAGCGCTCGAGCAGGTCGGGCTCGACCCGTACATCGGGCTTCTGCACGGCGTACGGTCCGGCAAGCCGGCACTCGCGCTCGACCTGATGGAAGAGTTCCGTCCCCTGCTCGTGGACCGGCTGGTCTTCACCCTGCTCAACCGGCGCGAACTGAGCGACAAGGACTTCGATCACCTGCCGAACGGCGCGTACCAACTGACCGACGATGGGCGCAAGAAGGTGTTCACCGCCTGGGAGAAGAGCCGGCAGCGGGCCTGGCCGCACGCGTACCTGCGGCGTGACGTCGAAGGCGCACTGCTGCCGCTCGTACAGGCGCGGCTGCTCGCCCGGCACCTTCGCGGCGACCTGGCCGCGTACCAGCCGTGGACGGTCGCCTGAAATGGACCTGCTCGTGACGTACGACGTCGAGACCACCACCCCGGCTGGTGCCCGCCGGCTGCGCAAGGTGGCGAAGATCTGCGAGGGGTACGGGCACCGCGTCCAAAAGTCGGTGTTCGAAGTGGTGTGCCGGGACGCGGACAAGGTCAAGCTGGTCGCGGCCATCGAGGCGGTCATCGACCCGACCCGCGACAGCGTACGGATCTACCGCCTTCCCGCGATGGCGCTCGACGACGTCGAACATCTCGGACGTCCCCGTGGTATCGACCCGCGCGGCCCGTTCGTGATCTAGGAACCTCCGGTGAGCACGAAATCCCAGGAGGTTCCGAACCAACACATTGGGCAAAATGCCCGTATCGGCTCGCCTGCTAACCGGAAGTCAAGCGATTTACTCCTATTTTCGCAGCTCGCGAGCCGCTGCACCGGGTCCCCGGACCCGGTGAGGATCGCAACCGCCATGCACGCCGGCCGGCCAGCGCCGCGACGGCGAGGCTGCACCGGGTCCCCGGACCCGGTGAGGATCGCAACGATCCGCTCCACCCGGAACGGCCATCCGTGGGTGCCGGCTGCACCGGGTCCCCGGACCCGGTGAGGATCGCAACCCACTCGTCCCAGAGAAGATCATCTCGGAGACGAGCTGCACCGGGTCCCCGGACCCGGTGAGGATCGCAACAACCCCTTGACCACTCAACCCCTTGACGTCACTCACGGCTGCACCGGGTCCCCGGACCCGGTGAGGATCGCAACAACCCCTTGACCACTCAACCCCTTGACGTCACTCACGGCTGCACCGGGTCCCCGGACCCGGTGAGGATCGCAACGGAGCTCGGGACGCGATGCCCTCTCTGTCAGGCTGAGTTGAGACAGGTCGTCTACCAGGGGATACGCTCCCCGGACGGGTCTGAGGGGAGATCATCAGCATGGCAGACAAGTCCATCGGTTCCGGCGATCTGGACGCCAAGCCGGTTCGTCGGACATTCACCGCAGAGTTCAAGGCCAGGATCCTCGCGGAATACGACGCGGCCCCCGACGCTGCGGCCCGGGGTGCGATCCTGCGCCGGGAACGCCTGTACGGATCACACATCCTCGACTGGCGAAAGGCCCGTGATGCGGGCGCAGCGGCAGGCCTGACCGACCGACGCCAGTCCGCCGAACGGACCCGGAAGAACACCGAGTCAGCCGAACTCGCCCGGCTACGTCGACAGAACGCCCGCCTCGAGAACGAGCTGACCAAGACACGCACAGCACTGGACATCATGGGAAAAGCACACGCGCTCTTGGAACTGCTCTCCGAGAGCGCGGACACCGCGACACCCCCGCCGTCCTCGACGAGGCGCACACCGCGCTGACACCACTGTGGGGCACCGCCGCGGCGTGCCGACTGACCGGCCTGTCCCGAGCCACCATCTACCGCCACCGCAACCCGACACCGCCGAAGCCCCGGACACCCCGCAGACCACCACCGTCCGCACTGACCCAGGCCGAACGACAACAGGTCCTCGACCTGCTCAACAGCCAGCCCTACCAGGACCTGGCACCCGCACAGGTATGGGCACGTGAACTCGACGAGGGCCGCTGGTGGTGCTCTGAGTCCACCATGTACCGAATTCTGCGTGCCGCCGGACAGAACGGCGAACGCCGTAACCAGGCGACGCACCCGGCCCGCACCAAGCCGGAACTCGTCGCCGACGCGGCGAACCAGATATGGAGCTGGGACATCACGAAGCTACGCGGACCCGTCAAAGGCGTCTGGTACCACCTGTACACCGTGATCGACATCTGGTCCCGCTACGTCGTCGGTCACCTGGTCGCCGCGCACGAGGACGGCCAACTGGCCGAAGCGCTGATCGCCGACGCCGCCGCCCGCGAACGCGTCGACCCCGACCAGCTGACCGTGCACGCCGACCGGGGCGCGGCGATGACCTGCAAGACCATCACCCAGCTCCTCACCGACCTGAAGATCGGCCGTAGTCACAGCCGACCCAAGACATCCAACGACAACCCGTACATCGAGGCGAGCTTCAAGACCTTGAAGTACGACCCGACGTTTCCCGACCGGTTCGGGTCGATCCAGCACGCCCGGCAGCACTGCGAGGCCTTCTACACCTACTACAACCACGAGCACCGGCACTCCGGGATCGGGCTGCACACCCCCGCCTCGGTGCACCACGGCACCGCCGGACAGATCCGTCAGCAACGGCAACACACCCTCGACGCCGCCCGCGCGGCCCACCCACACCGGTTCGGCCGCCGACGGCCCCAGCCGCCCCGCCTACCGGACCGGGCATGGATCAACAAACCCGACAACACCGCCCCCGACCAGAGCACCACCCCGCCCACGAACACACACCCAGCAACACAAAGCTAAGAAAGATCAAGAATCTGTCTCACTTGACTTGACCGGCTCCGATGCGCGCGGTCGAATCAACGCTGCACCGGGTCCCCGGACCCGGTGAGGATCGCAACCGCAACACCACGCCAGCGTCAGTCAGCGCCTCGGGCTGGCTGCACCGGGTCCCCGGACCCGGTGAGGATCGCAACCTTGGGATTCGGGATGGTGCGGATGGTTCGGGCGGCGGGCTGCACCGGGTCCCCGGACCCGGTGAGGATCGCAACTCCAGCCCGAACACGGTGCGGTGGTGCAAGCCGCCCTGCTGCACCGGGTCCCCGGACCCGGTGAGGATCGCAACCGCGAACACGCCGACCATCTGCCGCATCGCGGTGCGCGCTGCACCGGGTCCCCGGACCCGGTGAGGATCGCAACCTTCCTGGCGGCGGCTACCGCCCCGGGTGGTACGCAGGGCTGCACCGGGTCCCCGGACCCGGTGAGGATCGCAACCGGTGGGGCGACTACCAGCGGACCTGCCCGCCCGACCGCTGCACCGGGTCCCCGGACCCGGTGAGGATCGCAACACCTGACCGGCCGGTACGTGCTGCGGGACCTGGCCCTGCTGCACCGGGTCCCCGGACCCGGTGAGGATCGCAACGGGGCGATCAAGAGGCCCGGGTCGTCGCTGTGGTGGCGCTGCACCGGGTCCCCGGACCCGGTGAGGATCGCAACCTGATCGAGCGGCAGGGCAAGCTGCAATGGATAGAGCTGCACCGGGTCCCCGGACCCGGTGAGGATCGCAACATCCCTTCGAGATCCTTGATCGGGATGTGCGCGAACATGCTGCACTGGGTCCCCGGACCCGGTGAGGATCGCAACAGGTCCTGGTCGAAGGCGGCGGCGACCGACAGGACCGCTGCACCGGGTCCCCGGACCCGGTGAGGATCGCAACGACGACTCGGCCGAGGTGCAGGCCACGATCGGCCCGGCTGCACCGGGTCCCCGGACCCGGTGAGGATCGCAACAGGGCACGTCGCCCTGAAATACGTCATCTACAACCGCTGCACCGGGTCCCCGGACCCGGTGAGGATCGCAACATCGTTGGCCGCATTGCCAAATACCGTCCGGAGTGGAGCTGCACCGGGTCCCCGGACCCGGTGAGGATCGCAACAGCGATCGGAACGGCATGCCGTACAGGGTCTGCCCGCTGCACCGGGTCCCCGGACCCGGTGAGGATCGCAACTCTTGGTTGTCGACGACGAAGCCGAGGAATCCGCGAGTGCTGCACCGGGTCCCCGGACCCGGTGAGGATCGCAACGCGGTGATGAGCCTCGCCCCACAGCACAGCTACCAGGTCGCTGCACCGGGTCCCCGGACCCGGTGAGGATCGAAACGCGCACCTGCACATCGGCCGGAGGCGGCTGCTGACCGAGCTGCACCGGGTTCCAGGACCCGGTGAGGATCGCAACGTGGGTCCGCCGCCCGGATTGGTTCGCTGCTCACGGCTGCACCGGGTCCCCGGACCCGGTGAGGATGCTGGCCACGCTGCTGCCGGCCCGCGCCGTCCGGCAAGGCTCGGTCCGTGGTGCCCTCGGCGGCCAGCGGGGCACGTCGAAGGTCGATGGCCTCGGCGCGGTGGCTGGGTTGGCGCTCCTTGTCGTGGGGGTGGTGGCGTTGCCGGCAACCCACAAGGGCGGCCGCAGATGCTTGCCGCTGGCGGCGTTGCGCTGTTGCTCGGCGTCGTCGCCAGCACGCCGGCGCTGGTGCGGATGAGCGGTCGAGTCGCTGGTCTGCTTCCCACGCCGTCACGGCTGGCGTTGCGCCATGCTGCCCGGCATCGGCTCCGTACGGCTGCGGCTGTTGCCCCGGTGACCGCCGCGGTCGCCGGCAGCGTCGCACTTGCCCTGGCGGGCGCGGCTCGCGGCGAAGTGACCCCGAGCCGACTCGACGCCCGTCCCGGCCAGGTGCTGGTCCCAATGGACGCGGCGGAGAAGCTGGGGCCGGACGGTCTGCGACGGGTCGCCGGTGCCCTGCCGAGCCGGGCCACGGTCAGGGTAGTCACCGCTACGGACCTGCAGGCCGGCCCGACCGCGACGGTGTCCGTCGCCGCCGGGCAGCGGGACGTGGCCGTCGGCGGGGCGGAGGTCATCCGGTTGGTGACCGGCCGGCCCGCCACCCGAACCGAGCAGGAGGCGCTCGACCGAGGTGACGCGGTCGCGTTCAACGACACACTGGTGACGCCCGATGGCCGTGTCGCGCTGTAGTCGGATGGCCAAGGGCTCACGTTGTTGCCAGCCGTTGTTGCCAGCCGATCGGAGTACTACACGAGGCTTCTCGGCCTGGTGATCGCGCCGGAGACCCCGCAGCGGATCGGCCTGGACACCAGGGTCCGGCTCGTTGTGGTGGACACGACGCAGATGCCGGATGAGCAGGAGCTGGCTGCGGCGAACTCGATCCTGCTCGCGGCGCAGCTCACCGCCGCCGAACCTGCGGAGTCGCCGGTCACCGTCGTGGCGAGCAGGTGGCGGTCGGACTGGCGTCGGTGGAGCTGCGGCCGGACTTGGCGACCATGGCTGCGGTCGGCGCGGCTCTCCGCGTCCGCCGACGCATCACGACAGCTCAGGCGTGGCTTATTGTCTGGGTCGGCACCGTGCTCGGCCTGCTTTCCGGGATCGGCCCGGCGGCGGCTTACATTGGTTTCAGCGCCGAGCTTCATTGGTACGTACCGTGGTTGGCGTTGCTGGCCATCGTGCTCGTGCCGCCTCTGCTTGCCGTGATCATGGCAGGGCGTGTCGTCCTCGGCCAGCAGGTGTCTCTGCTCAGCGGTCGAGATGGCTGGCTGTCTCGTCGATCAGCGCGTCCGCCAGGTCGTGCAGGAGCGTGACCGCCTCTGCGGTTTCCCCGGTGGGGGCCACCGCGCCCGCGTACACCACTAGCACCAGGTTTTCGTGGCGGATGAGGTGGGTGACGTCGAGCTGCGAGGCGGCGAAGTCGCCGAGGGTGAAGTCATCGGGATCCAGCACCAGTGCCGTCTGGAGCGATTTACCGCTGTCGCCCCACCAACCGGTCAGATCGGCGGTGGCGGGGTCCGGCCCGGTCTCCTCTGGTAGATCAATGTAGTTCGCGACTTCCTGATCGTAGGCCTGCACCGCGCCCGCCACGCCGTGGTAGACGCGGACCTGTATCGCGCCGGACGGCTGGAACTCGCCGAGTGCGGTGGCGAAGTGCTCGTCGGGTGCGATGGCGCCGAAGTCGCATCGCTCCCGCCAGTAGGTGCGTTCCGTGCGATAGTCCGAGCCGTCCTCATGGGAACGGGCGAGGTCCAGAGCAAACCGACCGAACACCGCCTCGAATTGCAGCCGGGAGCACAGGTCCTCAGGGATCTGCCCGTACCGTGGGTTCGATTCAGGCGGTGGTGTCGGGCCGCCAGCACCGCATCCGGCAGCGACGACCACGAGCGCCACTGCGACGATGCCGCGCCGGAGCCGACCGGTATGTAGACGCATGGCAGTCCTCCAGGGCCGTCGTGTCGAAATGCCGTCAGGGTAGGTAGAAATCGTTGCCGTCGACGCCGGACACGATGTTGGGCTCGACCGGGATGAGCCTGCCATCCCCGTCGCCGATTCGGAGCGAGTCGACGCGGTCGAGCGCTTCCTGGGTCACTTCCTGCAGGGCCGCGTGCTGATCGCTGTCATTCTCGACGATCTGCCCGATCGCGTCCGAGACCGAGTCGAGCAGGTCAGCGGCGGTGCTGCCCTGCAGATTCAGCGCCGCCCAGCCGCCATCTGGGATGGTGGTCGCGGCGATGCTCACGCCACCCGCGACAACGCCCGAACTCGCCACCCACAGGCCACCGACGGTCGCCGTCGCGCCACCGAGGATCCCGCCGAATACGGTCGCTGCACCGCCGGCGATGATCAGAATGTTGCGTAGCGACTCCTGCCGCGCCAGCTCCGCCATGCTCTGGGCAAGTTCCAGCTGTTCACGTAGCGCCTCACCGGTGTAGTGCACCACGTTCATGAGGCTGTGCTGAGTGGACTCGGCGATGGCCTTGGCGGCGGTGACGCCAGCGGCGAGCGCGGTGAGTAGCTGCTTCTGACTACGCAGAATGTGCTCGAACGGGTTGTAGAAGTTGGTGGCGAAGTTGTCGGCCGCCTCACCCTCCCAGTTTCCGAGGCTGTGGCTCAGCTTGCCGAAGTCGGCGCTGACCTCGTCTGCCAGCGCGTCGTGCGCGCTCAGGATCGGCTCGATGCACTGGCTCTCGTACCAGGCGCCAGCAGGCCAGCTATACGGCTTGACCCGGGTGGTGATGGCATCGACCTCGGTGGCCGCCCACGTCGCAGCCTCACGGGCCAACGTCCGAAGATGTTCCTCGACCTCATCCTTGCGGCTGTCGTGCCATGGCATGCGTACGTAGTCCGCCGGTACGTGGTAAATCTTCGTGAAGGGGAACGTGGGCCCGAAACGGACTTCGATGTAGTGCGTGCCGGGGCCGACCGGTGTCTGATGCCACCAGCTGGCTTTCTCTTCCTCCAGGAAGGCCATCGCGGTGTCGATGTAGCGGAGTTCGGCGAAGTAGCCCTGGATTTCCGAGAGCGTGCGGTAGAACTCCTGCGGGTCGTAGGTGATCGAAGGCTCGCTCATCAAACCTCCGTCACGATCGCGAGTAGGGGTCGGAGCAGGGCTCGGTCATCTCAAATACCACCGATTCGTCCGTCATGGGTCGGTCTGCTCGGCGGGGGATCGTGCACCCCGGGTAGTTCAGGGATGTGCGGCGGCGAGGTGCCGTACTCCTCGGCGTTGTCGTGCAGCAGCCGGGAGAATTCGTCTGCGGCCAGCTCGTCGGTGGCGGCGTACGAGTCGGCGATGTCCACGAGCGCCGCACCGACCTCCTGCATGCGCAGGCAGGTCTGACGGAACACGTCGTGCGCCTCGTCCCGCAACTCCATCAGCCGCAGGTGCGCCGGATGCATTCCGAGCCCCGGTCGATCGAACTGCGTCTCCAACCCGTCGACGATGCTGTGCATCCGCCTCGTCAGCCTGGCGTAGACAGAGGCAATCTCCGGAAGCTCGTTCCGGCCGGCCCGGTACAGGTAGTACAGGTGCGCTCCGAGGCGTCGACCGGCACCGACATCACCGAGGCTGTTGTCGCCGGTGTAGTCCGGCCGCCAGTCTGGCTCGGTCGGGTCGGGCATCGCGGCCCTCCGCTCGATCGTTGCAAACAGTGACGGTCATGTTTATGCGATCTGTTGTAGCAGTGCCGCTCCACTGGATCGGTCCGGGGTCGGCTGGTTCGCGTGGTCCACATACCATCGACATATGCTCTCCGAGGAATCCGTCGTCACCGTGCCCGCGGATGCCGGTCCGGGGCCGGTGGCCGGCACCGACGTGGTCCTTCTGCCGCAGGGGTTCGACCACGGCACACCGGTCTACCCGGCGCACACGACCCAGTTGGTCGACCAGTTGACCGCGCAGGGGGTCACCGCGCGTACCTGGCATCCGGCGGCGGAGTTCGAGATCGTGTCCACCCGGGGCCCGGTTGCCGACACGTTGCTGCAGATCGCGGTCGGCATCGCGTCGTCGGCCGGCTGGTACGCGATCCAGTCGCTGCTGCGCAGCCGCTCCGGCCCGCTGCGGGTGATCGCCGTGTTTGAGCAGGACGGTCAGCGGCGGCGGGCGGAGCTGGCCGGCGACGCCGACGACGTGGTCCGTGCGCTGGAGACATTGGACCCGTTCGGGCCGGGACGGCTCGATTGATCCGGGGCGGGTCGGCCCGGTGCAGGCGGAACGGCCGGCCCGATGTTGGACCCGAGTGACGTCGAGCGGCGTGTGCCGTCCCCGCAGGGGGCGGAGCGTCGCCGGATCATCGCCGAGGTAGCCGGTCTGCTCGAGGAGTCGGACGTGGTCCGGGATCCGAGCAGCCGCCAGGTGCTGCTGCGGCTGGTCGAGGAGGCGTTCGGCGGGCCGCTGCGGCTGCGTGACCTGGCGGTGTTACGGCCGCAGTTGGTGGACCTGGTGACGGCCTGCATCGACCGTACCGGCGGGCTGCGGCTGCTCGCCGAGTGTCTCGAGCTACTGGAGCCGGCCGGCGCGCGGACCCTGACGCTGCTCCAGCTGTCCGACGAGTGGCAGGTGTTCGAGCAGTTCGCCGATCACGATCTGGGTTGGCTGCGGGGTGACCTGTCCGAGTTGCGGGTGACGGCGCGGTGGCGTCGGTTCGTGGTCGAGTGCCGGCAGGAGCCGCCGCCGGAGCACTGCACCTCGCTGTGGCATCTGTTCGCCCATCTGGCGGTGGCGCCGTCGAGTGCCGGTGTGGCGGGCGACGGGACGGGGTTTGGCGGGGTGCCGCACTGGTTGCGGCTGCTCGGTCGGCTCGACGACAGTGTGCCGGCCGAGGCGCGGCAGCGGCTGCGCCAGCTGATTCGGGCCCTGGCCGATGAGTGGGACGTGCCGGAGGACGCCCTCGTCGGGGTGGGTGGGACCCGCTTCGGCCGGTCGCCCGTCGCGGCGGTCGCCACCGCCGCCCCCGCCGCCGCCGCTGCCGTGGCGGACGGTGCCGTCGGCCCCGCGACGGCTTACCTGGTCATCCAGTTCGAGAAGTACGGCGGTGACGACGACACGTTCATCATGTCCCACTGGTATCAGTGGGCGTCGCCAACCTGGGCACCGGTGCGGGGTGAGCATCGCCGAGTGCGCTACGGCGACCTGGAGGCTGCGGTCGACGAGGTGCTGTCGGAGACGGAGCGGCGCTGGGCGCACCAGGCGGGGCCGGTGACGATCGAGATCGTCCTGCCGTGGCAGTTGCTCAACGAGCCGGTCGACACCTGGCGCAAGGAACTTCGGTCGCCGGTGCCGAGCCCGTTGGTGGTGGAGTATCCACTGGTGATCCGCTCGTTGGAGCGGCTGCGTTCCCCCGAGTGGCATCGGCGGTGGCGGGTGCGCTGGCGTGGCGTTGCTGCGGAGGGCGGGTCTTCTCGGATATTCTGCGCCGCGCCTGATCAGGTCGACGCCCAACTGGAGGCGTTGCTGACGGGTGACGAGGCGGCGGTCGTTCTGGTGTTGAGCGATTCTCCCTTGCCGGACAGCGCGGCCGAGCGGCAACTGCTTGTCGGCGTACGGTCCGGTGTCCCAGCCATCGTCTGGCACCGCGATCCGGTGTTGGCCGTTGAGCTGTGCCGGGTGCTGCGATCGATGGTCGAGTCGGCGAATGGGTTCGCCGGGGGGATGGCGCAGCTGCCCATGCATGTCGCAAAGTTGAGGAAGTCGGCCTGGGGTGAGGATCCGTCTGCTTCGGGCCGGCACGTCGGGCACGGCTTTGTGATCTTGTGGGACGATCCGCTGCGGCAGCCCGGACAGCCTGGCTCAGCCGGCGACGACTTGGGAGAGGCCCGCGAATGAGCGGAGACGGTCACCGGGGGACGGTCGGCGGCACCATCCGCCCCGGTGGTGCTCCATGATGGATTCGTTGTCGTCGCGTGGGTCGGCCTTTGCGGTCCGTCCGACCCTGCCCGAGCCGGCCCGGCAGTTGGAGATCGCCGGTCGTCGTGAGGTCCTCGTCGTCATCGACGACGATCCGGTGATGGAGTTCTGGTCCGACGAGTTCGCCGACTTCCTGGCGATGCTGCGCGAGCAGGAGTGCTTCGCCTCGGTGTCGGTCCGGTCCGTGGTGGTCGCCGACGGCGCGGTGCGCTGGCGTGACGCCCCGCACGCCCCGCTGACCGTGCCGTCGGGTGACGGCGGGCCGCCGGTGGTCTTCCTGGTGACGCACGGCCGGTCGCCGGCCTGGACCACCGGGCTGATCTTCCCGGTGCTGGTCGGCTGGGCGGCGTTGGCGGCGTTGGCCGTGGTCAACGTGCTGCCGCAGCAGCACTGGTACGACCGGGGAATGGACACCGCCGAAGTGCTGTGGACCCCGGCCAGCGCCCGGCTACCGACCGCCGAGCGTCCATGGCGGACCAGCGTGCCGGACCCGTGGTCGGCGGCGGAGCCCGGCGGGCCGGAGCGGACCGCGGTGCCGGTGATCGAGCGCGGCGGCGACTGGCTGTCGCGGTGGGCTCGGCTGCTGGCCGGGGCGACAGCCGGCACAGTGCGGATGCCGGCGCTGCTGGTGAGTTTGTCGGATCGGGTTGCGGGATCGGGGCGGGTACCGCGTTGGTCGCGGTCGACGCTGCGGGCGAGCGAGCTGGTCGCCCGGTTCCGGGCCAAGGCGTCGCCCCGGGCGTTCGCGTTGGCGACCCGGCTCGCCGCCGCTCCGCTGACCTCGCGGATCATCCGGGCGGTGCAGCGGACCGCCGGTCGGCTCGACCCGGCGCATCTCACCGAGGTGCTGACCAGTGACCTGATGCGGCCGGTCCGACACGGCGGTGGCACGTCCGGCGATGACACCCGGCTGCGGTACGAGTTCCGCCACGGGGTTCGTGACCAGTTGCTGGCGTCGAGCTACCGGGACCGTATCATCGAGGTGCAGTACACGGTGGAGAGTGAGCTTGGCCGGGACATCGAGGCGGTGCGGAACCTGACCCGTCGGGTCCGCAGCCCCCGCCAGGCCACGTACCCCCGGGTGACCCCGGCGTCCGAGCCGTTTCTGCGGGTCGAGCTGGCGGTGCACGTGGCCTTGGGCGGCCCGAACCTGGTCGCCGCCGAACGGCTCGGTTGGGCGTTGGGTTCGCCGGTCCGGGCCCGCAGATCCCGCAATCCGGCGACAAATCCGCAAGCGAGTCATACAGGTATGGAGCCGACGATGTCTGACATAATGGCGTCGCCGGGAGCGCCCTTCCCGTTCGGCGCCCGGCAGCAGACGCCCCACCCCGGACCCGACCCAGAAGGGAGTGCGGTGTCTCCGACCGGCAGTGTCGTCCCGCCGACCACCGCTGTCCTGCGCACCCAGCGACGCGACCAGCAGCCGGCCGTCGTCGGCAACCTGCCGCCGCGCAACGCCAACTTCACCGGCCGGCGGGCGCTGCTCGACACGCTGCACCAGCGGCTGCGCGCCGGCACCACCGCGGTGCTGCCCGAGGCGGTGCACGGTGCCGGCGGCGTCGGCAAGTCCCAACTGGTCGTCGAGTACGTCTACCAGCACCAGCAGGACTTCGACCTGATCTGGTGGATCTCCGCCGAGCGTCCGGCGCAGATCCAGTCCGCACTCGCCGAGCTCGCCAGCCGGCTCGACCTGCAGGTGCCGGCGACAGCGAACACCGCCGTGCCGGCGGTGCTCGACGCGCTGCGCATCGGACGCCCGTACGCCAACTGGCTGCTGGTGTTCGACAACGCCGAGGACCCCGACGACGTGGAACGGTTCTTTCCCCGGGGTGGGCCGGGCAGCATCGTGGTCACCTCGCGCGACCCCCGGTGGGGCCAGATCGCCAGCGGCCTGCCGGTCGACGTGTTCGACCGGCAGGAGAGCATCGAGCTGCTCCGCCGCCGTGGCCCGGACCTTCTGGTCAGCGACGCGGAGCGGCTCGCCGCCGCGCTGGGTGACCTGCCGCTGGCCATCGAGCAGGCAGCGGCCTGGCGCGCGGAGACGACGATGACCGCCGACGAGTACCTGCAGCTGCTGCACGACAGCCAACCCGACGTCGACGACGTGACCGAGGTGGAGCAGGACTACCCGCCGCTGGTCGCTGCCGCCTGGCACATCTCCCTCAACGGGCTGCGGGAGCGGGACCCGTCGGCGCTGCGTCTGCTGCAGGTCTGCGCGTTCTTCGCGTCCGAGCCGATCGGTCGGTCGCTGCTGTCCAAGCCCCGGTTGCAGATCCACCCCGACCTGGATCCGCTGGTGCGCAGCCCGATCCGGCTCAAGCAGGCGATCCGGACCATCGGCCGGTTGTCGTTGGCCCGCATCGACCACCGGACCAACTCGTTGCAGATGCACCGGCTGGTCCAGCGGGTGCTGATCCACCAGATGAGCGAGCAGGACCGCAAGGACCTGCGGCACAGCGCCCACCTGCTGCTCGCCGGCAACGACCCGGACGAGCCGGACGACGCCGACCACTGGCCCCGCTACGCCGAGCTGTACCCGCACATCGTCGCGTCCGGCGCGGAGACCTGCCGTAACGAGCTGGTCCGGGACATGGTGCTCAACGAGGCGAAGTACCTGTGGCGTTGGGGCGACCACATCGGTGCCCGCGACCTCGCCCAGCGGGCGTACCGGTCGTGGATCGACCGGGGTGACGACACCGACCCGGACAGTCTGCGGATGGCGACCTGGCTCGGGTTCATGTACTTCGTCGTCGGCGACTACGCCGCCGCCGCGAAGTTGAACGCCCGGACGTTGCAGCTGTACCGGCAGACGGTCGGCGACATTGAGGAGGAGACGCTCGACGCGCTCGGTGCGGTCGCCGCCGACCATCGCGTCGCCGGTGACTTCGACGGGGCGTTGGAGCGGTCGATCACCGTCTACGAGCAGTCCAAGCGCAACTTCGGTGACGAGGAGCCGTTCACGCTGCGGGCCGCGCACAACCTCGCGGTCAGCATGCGGCTGTCCGGGCTGTTCGGTCGGGCGCTGCAGCTCGACGAGCAGACCTACGAACAGTTGGTGCACATCTACGGCACTGACCACCCGGTCAGCCTGAACACCCTCGGCGGTATCAACCTGGACCGGCGTGAGCTGGGGGACTACGTGACGGCACACGCCAGCCAGGAGAACCTGGTCGCCGACGCCCGCCGGGTGCTCAAGTACGACGACCATCCGGACCTGGTCCGGCAGAGTCACCAGCTGGCCGGCTTCCGGCGTAAGGCCGGCCAGCACCATGAGGCGCTGGACCTGTCCACCGACGCGCTGCGGCGGTTCCGCATCCGCTACGGCGACGACCACCCGGACAGTGTGCTGGCCAACCTGACCGTCTCGATCGACCTGCGGGTCACCGGCGACCTGCGGGCTGCGCGGCAGGCCGGTGAGGCCGCCGTGCAGGGTCTGCGGGCGCTCTACGGCGAGGACCACCCGCACACCGCGGGGGCGCAGGTCGACCTGGCGGTGACGTTGCGCCTGCTCGGTGAGCACGAGCAGGCCCGCGAGATGGCCGATGAGGGCTTGCGCCGGCTCACTCAGCGGCTCGGGGGCAGCCACGCCCTGGTGTTCGCCGCCCGGGTCAACCTGGCCAGCGCCTTGTACGAACTTGGTGAGTACGAGACGGCGCGGGCGCTCGACGCCGAGACGTTCGACAGCTGTACGGAGCAGCTCGGTCCGGGCCATCCGATCACCTTGGCCTGCGGGGTCAACCTCGCGATGGATCTGCGCGGGCTGGGCCAGGATTCCCAGGCGAGTCTGCTGTTCGACGACATCGTCGACCGGTTCCGGTCGACGTTCGGTGAGCTGCATCCGGCGACGGCGGCAGCGGCGGCCGGGGTGCGGGCCAACTGCGACATCGATCCGCTGCCGCTGTGACCTGCCCCGGCGGGTTCGCTCCGGAACTGTACGGCCGGGCCCGGATTCAGTGGCGGGTCCGGTTCAGAAGCAGCCAGCCGGCCGGATCCGCCGGCCGGTGCGCGTCGGCGGGCAGTCCGGCACCGACCCAGGCCGCCAGCTCGACCGGATCGGGTACGTCGACCGGGGCGCCCCGGCGGGCGGCCTGCCGCAGCGTCTCCATCACCAGTTCCGGCCGGTGCAGCAGGGCCCGCACCGCCGGATGCGTCGACCCGTCCGGCCAGGTCAGTCCCAGCCCGATCCAGCTGTGCGCCGCCGTTGTCCCGGCCGCCAGATCGGCTGCCAGCTGCCGCAGGTAGCCGGCGCGGGCCCGGTCGGCGTCGCCGCCGACCAGTGCGACGTCGGCGGCGGTCGCGCCGGTGACCAGGCCGGTTACGGTGTCGGGGGCGGCGGTCAGTCGGTCGAAGCCGGCCGGGTCGGTCAGCCGGTGGCGGGTCAGCACCGCGCGGGCGTCGAACCAGGCCCGGTCGGGGCGGGTCAGCGTGGCCGGCCGGCCGTCCCGGGCGTCCGCCAGGCAGGCCGGCAACGGCCGTCGGCCGGCCCAGGCGGCGGCCAGCTCGGTCCGGGCGGCGGCGTCGAGCCGCAGGTTGTGCGCCCGCCACAGCGCCCGGTGGTCGACGGCCATCCGGTCGGCCAACCGTTGCGGGCCGGCCGGTACCTGCTCGGTCCCGAACGTGGCGACCGTGTCGTGCAGGATTTCGACGAACCGGGTGCCGTGCCCGGTCAGCCGGCCCGAGTCGAGCAGTGACCGCACCGCGTGCCGGGTCTGGCGACGCCAGAGCGCGAACTCGAAGTTGGCCAACGCGACCTGCCCGGCCGGGGCGTGCCGCCGGTGCACTCGCCAGAAGTCGGTGATCCCGGCGAACGCGTACACCCCCTGCAGCAGCCCGGCGACGGGGCGCGGGTCGTCGCGCCATGGTGCGTAGAACCGCCGGTCGGGATCGTCGTTCACCAGGGTCAGCAGATGGGCCAGCGCGCCCAGTTTGTGGTGCTGGATCTCGTGTACCAGCGTCATCGCCAGCTGGGTGGCGTCGTCCGGTTCGGACAGCAGGATGGTGCCGAAGGCTTCCGCGCCGGAGGCGGACAGTTGGCGGAACCGTTCCCGGGCCGGCAACGGCGCGACGGTCCGCAGGATCGCCGCGACCGTCCGGGCGCGCTGCGGCTGCTGCCGTACCAGCAGCTCCCAGGCCTGCTGGAGCTGGGCCTGCCAGCGGCGCACCTGGTCGGTGCTCAGCGGTGCCGGCGCTGCTGGTCCGCGCAGGTCCCGGTAGACGTCCCGATCGAGTAGCTCCACCCGCAGGTCGATCCCGCCAGCGGTGGCGACCAGCCGGACCGGCGGATGCCAGTGGGGGTCGCCGGGGCCGACCGGGTCGCCGCCGCCCGCGGTGACCGTGACCGTGCCGGCGGCTGCGACCACCTGTACCCGCTCGATCCGCGGGGGGAGTTCCACGGCGGCGACGGTGGGCAGCGCGAGGTGGCCGTGGCGGGCCGGGACCACCAGGTCGAAGCTGAGCCCGGCGCGGACCGCAGCGGCGGCGGCCAGCGAGTGCAGGTAGCCGACGTCGACCCAGAGCGGCGGATCGCCGGACCTTGCCGAGGTGAGCCGGCGCAGGGTGTGCGCCACCCAGATGCCGACCTGCGGTTGGGCGACGACCTCCTCGGTGGCGTCCGGGTCGGCGCGGTCGGCACGGACCAGCAGTTGCCACGCAGTGTCGACACCGGACAGCGGGCCGGCGGCGTCGGTACGGCGCGCGACGGCGTCCACCAGTGCGCGCAGCGCGGTCAGCCGCCAGCTACGTTCGGAGCCGCGCAGGGCTGCTGCGGTCCGTTCGTCGCCGCCGGTGGTGGCCAGCTGCCGGAAGTCGTCGACGGCGATTGCGTGGGTGGGTACCGCCGCCCGGCCCGTCAACCGATCCGGTCTTCCGCCAGGGGGTCGGCTCCGGTGGCCCGACTGGCGAACGATCCGCTGTAGCCGCTGATGCTGCCCTCGGCGTCGGCGATCCGCTGCCGTACCCGGACCATCGCGGCGGTCATGTCGGAGTCGTCGACGCCGCGCAGCGTCGCCACGTCCACCGTCGACAGATCGAGCATCTCGGACTCGATACCGGCCGGGGTGCTGTCCATCAGCGGTAGCCCTTCACGAAAGGTGACGGTCGATGTCCTCATCATCGCTTATCCCCGCACGGCAACGGAAGCGCCGGGGCGCATGCGTCACAGCGCCGACGTCGACCGGCGGTAGCTACCCGGCGAGCCGCCGGACCGTCTCGGCGAGGTGGTCGACGGCAGCGTCGTCGCTGGTGAAGAAGCGTACGGCGGCGACGAGTTCGGACAGTCCGGTGGCGTGGTGCAGGCAGCCTCGGACGGTGCTGACGGCGTCGATCCGGGTCGCCGGGTTGCGCCGGATCGAGGCGTACACCGACGGGGGCAGCAAAGACAGAAGTTCCTCGCGGTCGTTCGGCCGGCGGAACTCCGGAATCTCCAACAGCGCGTCCACCACCGCGCCGATCGCCGCCGTCGACGGCCGCACCGGCCTCTCGACGGGCTTGCGCGACCCGCCCGGGTCCGCCGCCAGCAGCAGACCTTCGTCGCCGGACGCGTCGCGGTACCACAGATAGGTGGGGGTCTGCCCGGTCAGACCGTCGGCCCGTAGCGTGGTGAACCGGGCCCGCAGCCGCTCCGCGAGCCGTTGCGGGTCGGCCAGCGCCGTGAGGCCGTCGGCGTCCATCAACCGCAGCAGCTCCCGGCTGAACAGGCCGGTCCGCTGCCGGTCCAGGTTGGCGGCGGGTTGGCCGACGGCGGCGGCGAACAGCACGTCCTGGCTGCGTCCGGCGACCGGGTCGCCGCTCGGGAAGGTCTCGTGCCCGTCGATCCGGCGCGGCCGGGCCGGGCCGTGCGTCTGGCAGACATCGACCAGCCACAGCTGCCGGTGCAGCACCGCGACGAGGTCGGAGGCGTACGTCGCCAGCAGCGAGTCCAGGTCGAGGTTGACGGCGTCGGCGTCGGTGGCGTCGGCGTAGTACAGCCGGCGTCGCCGACGCGGGTCGACGAAGCCGTGGCCGCCCCAGTAGACGTACAGTTCCCGCGCGGAGCTGGCAGGCAGCTCGCGCAGCAGCAGTTGGCGGACGGTGGCGCGGTCGGCGGGTCGCCGCCGTACCCCAGCCGGCAGGTCGTCGGCCGGGGGTGCCGGGTCGGTGAGCAGGTCCACGTTTCCGGTGGGTACGCCGTGGGCGACGAAGAACCGTGCGATCCGGACGGCGTCGTCGACCGGCCCGGTCAGGGTCCAGCCGTCGCCGGCCTGGTAGGCGCCGACGCCGACGGCGACCACGCGGACGTCGGGGCGCTGCGGCCCGGTCGTGGTCACCGTCCGACGGTACGGGTCGCCGACCCGGCTTGCGTCGTCTGGGGCCGCGTCACCGGCGGAGCGGGTGACGACTGCCCGGACATGTCGTTGGGCGACGTCGGCGAGACTTGTCGTAGACGGCGGCGAAGACCTCCCGGGCGGGATCCCGTAGCCAGTTGGCCGGCAGCAGCTCGACCGGCAGCTGTGGATCGAGGGTGGGGAACCGCCGGAAGGTGTCCATCACTTCGGGTCGTGCAGCGGCGCGAACCCCAGCCACCGGAGCTGGCCGCGCAGCGCCCGCCGTTGCGCGCTGTGCTCCTGCGGCAAGGTGAACGCGACCAGGGCCCACTGGCCGTCCCACGGCCGGGCCGTCGCGGTGGCGGTGAGGATCCAGTGTCCGCCGATCGCCGGGCTGGCGGCGGCGTGGGCGAGCCGGTACGAGCTGTGCCGACCGCGTCGACTGCCCTCGAGCACCTCATTGCGGGCGAGCCGGCTGATGGCGGTCCGGGCCCGGCGGGGGTGATGCCGGATTCGACGAGTAGCGCGACGATGGCGGCCGACGGCAGCCAGGCGCGGGTCCGCAGGGTGTAGTCGGCCAGCAGGGTCACCGCGAGGCACTGCGGCGAGTTGCCGGTCTGCCGTCGGGGCAGCCGCACCGGCCGGCCCGCCTCCTCCGGATAGATCTCCTCGATGCTGAACAGGCTCGTCACGAGCGCTCCGGCGTGGCTCGGGGGCAGCGGTACCGACTGTAGACGGCGTGATTCCGATTTGCGCAGGTGACCTGGGTTGCCGGTTACCACCCGGACGTCGATGGTCCAGGTGACCAACTTCGGTAGCAGCCCGGGCGGAACCGACACCCTGGTGCCGTACTCGTTGCCGCAGCAGGCGGTCGACTTCCGGATCACCAACACCGGCTCCAGCGCCATCAACGGTGCCGCCTGCACAATCAGCTGGCCAGCGGCTGAACCACCGGTCCGGGCGGTCAGACAGGAGGGTCCCGGGGCCCGGCCGATCGGCGGGGCCCCGGGACCCTGTCCTGCAGTCGTCGACGTCGTCCGCCGGGTCGGTTTACTCGTAGTGGTAGGGCCAGTACATGTACCGGCCGCTGACCCGCTTCCTGCCGGCCAGTCGGGCGGCCAGGTGGCGCAGTGTCCGCATGGCTACCTCCTCGCTCGATCGAGGTGAGTGATTCTTACGACCTTTGCACACCGGATCTATGTACGCAACGGGATGTGGTCACGACTTTCCGTCGACAAATCGCGCCAGCAGGCCAGCTGGGGTGAGCCGGCCGGCGAACCGCAGCCGGATGGAGGCGGCGTTCGACGACTCCACCGAGCCGCGCTGGGCCAGCCGGGAGACGGTGAGGGTGAGCTGGCGCATGGTCAACGCCGTACCGATACAGACCCGGGGCCCGGCGCCGAAGGGCAGGAACGCCGCCCCCGGTGCCGGCCGACCGGCCGCCCACCGGCCGGGGTCGAACTCGTCGGGCCGCTGCCACCACCGTGGATCCCGGTGGATCAGGTAGGCGCCGATCAGCACCTCGTCGCCGGGCCGCAGCGTCCACGGACCCAACCCGGTGGTCGTACGGGCGGTCCGCGTCATCAGCCACGCCGGCGGATACAGCCGCAGCGCCTCGTTGACCACGGCCTCGGCCAGCGGTAGCCGGGCCGCCGGCGGCGGGTCGCCGGACCCGGCCGGCCCGCCCGCCTCCGCCCGCAGCGCGGCGACAAGCTCCGGTCGGCCGGCGAGTTCCCAGGTCAGCGAGGTCAGCGCGGCGGCCGGCACGCCGTGTCCGCCGAGCAGGACCGGGCGCAGCGTCGACACGACCGCCCGGTCCGGCATGACCGGCCGGGCGGCCAGCAGCACGTCCAGCAGGTCCGGTGTGGACGTGCCGGCCTTGCTGGACGTGCCGGCCCGACGGCGTCGCACCACCGATAGCAGGGCGTCGGTGAACGCGCGGTGCGCGCGGAAGAACCGACGGTTGCGGCGCACCGGCAGCCAGGCCGCGAACCCGTACTTCGCGGTCTCGAACGGCGCGGTGGCGGCGACGCCCTCGGCGAGCAGCTCCGGGAACCCTGTGGCGTCAACGCCAAAGCAATAGTCGGCGATCGTCGCGGCGGCGTACCGTCGCATCATCGCCAGCACGTCGGTTTCCCGGCCGGCGGCCGCGTCGAGGGCCGCGTCGAGGATCTCGACGGTACGCCCGTCGAAGGCGGCGCTGGCCTGTCGGTCGAGACCGGCCCACGCGGCCCGACGCGCCGGCATCCAGGCCTCGGCCCGCTCGGCGGCCCGGTCGAGATCGGGCCGGGCGTCGAACGGGGCCAGCTCGGGCAGGAACGCGTTGCCCGGCCGGGTGAGCACATCGTTGGCCAGTTCCGGGTCGATCACGAACACGGTGCGCTCGTCGAAGGTGAACACATCGCCGTACTCGCGATGATTGCGCTGGATGAAGCCGATCCGGTCGGCCTCGTAGGCCGGGGTGTTGCCGGTGAGCCAGTGCCCGCGCGGCCCCGGTGGTCGGTCGCCCTGCTTCAGTGGTGCCATCTGCGGCTCCTAACCGCGTGCAGGACCCCGCTGCCGAGGTCCTGCCTTTGCTCCCGGTGTCCGACGGGCTCTACGCCTGGTGGTAGTACCACCAGTCGTACCGGCCGCTGATCCGCCTCTTGCCCACCAGTCGGGCTGCCAGGTGCCGCAACGTCCGCATGTCCACCTCCTCGATCGGATTGAGTAGATGCTTCTTGATCGTGTCACCTGAGGACGCCGCACACAACGCCGTCACGGCGTAACTGTCTGTCCGACAGGAATGTGGCAGAGTCTGACGAGGAGGGTCCGACGGATCTGGCGGTGTCACGCGAAGTCGACCGGCGGATGGCGGCGGCCCGGGAATGGGACGACACCGTCGCCCAGGTCCGCAGACTGCCCGGCTTCGAGGACTTCCTGCTGCCGCCCCGGTTGTCCACCTTGCTGCCGACAACCGGCAGCGGACCGCGGTGATCAACGTCAGCCGGTGGCGGTGCGACGCGCTGATCGTCGAACCCGCCGGTGTACGGGTGGTCGAGCTGCCCCGGCTCACCGCACGGACCGTGGCCGAGCGGGCGGACGCCTACCTGACCAGCCTCGGCGTCGCCGAACGCGCCGCCCGGGAGTTCGACACCGTGCCGGCGCTGGCCGACGACGATACCCTCGGCGACGTGCTCGAATGGCTCTGGGACGACGTGGCCGGGCCGGTGCTCGACGCGCTCGGCCTGGCCGACACGCCACCGGCCGGCACGTCGTGGCCGCGGATATGGTGGTGCCCGACCGGGCCGCTGGCGCTGCTGCCGCTGCACGCCGCCGGCCACCACCGCGCCGCCGGTGGTCCGTTGACCGGCACGCCCCCGCGTACGGTCATCGACCGGGTGGTCTCCTCCTACACGCCGACGCTGCGGGTGCTGCGGGAAGCAGTCGAGGCCCGCCGGGACGGTCCGACCGACCCCCGGATGCTGGTCGTCGGGCTGCCACACACCCCCGGCCAGCCGCCGCTGCGCAACGTTGCCCGGGAACAGGTCGTGCTCGACCAGCTGCCCGGGCACAGCTGGGCGCACTTCGCCTGCCACGGCGACCAGAACCTGCAGCGGCCCTCCGACGGCAATCTGCTGCTGCACGACGGCGCGCTCACCGTCACCGACCTCAGCCAGCAGCAGCACCAGGGCGAGTTCGCTCGCGGCCGACCGGTGGAATGCGTTCCGTGACGAGCATGCCCGGGACACCGCGCTGGAGGTGAGCATCCGGCTGCTGGCCGAATTGCCGCACTGGCACCGGGACCGGCCGGCGGCGCTAACCATGCACGCGCTGCGGTTGAAGTCGGTCGGCCGCATCGACGAAGCGGTCGGGCTCGGCGAGGCCGCCGTGCGGGCCGCCGAGGTCGGCGCAGCTGCCGACCTGGTCATCTGGTTGAACAACCTTGTCAGCATCTACCGTCGTCGCTGGCGCCAGGACGGTGACGCCGCCGACCTCGACCGGGCGGTCGAGGCGGGGGAGCGCGGAACGCGGGTGCTGGCGCGGATGCCGTCGGAAGCCGCGTCCGCCGTGTCGGCAGCCTGGCTGCGGTACGGCCTGTCGCTGGCCCTGCGGGACCGTTACCGGCAGCGGCGCGGCCTCGACCCGGACTCGTGGGTGGGCCCGGAATCGGCCGCCTGGCGGCAGGTGCTACAGGACCCGTCGTCGCCGGTCGACCTGCTGGTCAGCTCCGCCGTGGAGTTGGCCGGCCTGCATGCCGGGCGGGGTGAGCTGGCCGCCGCCGACGGCTACCGGCTGGCTCTGGACCAGCTCCCCGGCTGAGCTGGCGTGGGCGCAGCCGCAGCGGCCAGGAGGACGCGCTGGCGCGTTGGCAACTGCTCGGCGCCGACGCGGCGGCGGTGGCGGTGGACGGCGGCGATCCGGGTGCCGGCGTCGCGTTGCTCGACCAGGCTCGAGGTGTGCTGTGGGGGCAGTTGCTCGACGACCGGTCCGCCGCGCGTCGGCTGCGGCAGGCCCATCCGGCGCTGGCCGACCGGTTGGCGGCGGCCGGCGCCGGCTTGGCTTCGGCCGGCGACCGGGATGGGCGGTGATCAGCCCACCCCGGCCGCCGGCCGGCGGTGTCCTCAGTGGTGGTGGTGCAGTGGCCGGGTGACCGCGGCGAAGGCGTCGACGATGCCGTGGCCGTAGAAGCCGTTGAAGCTGGTGCTGCCGTCGCAGTAGGCGTCCCATTCGGGGGACCGGCCCTCATTGGCGTAGGAGACCAGGCGCGGCTCGGGGCAGGCCGTGTCGGCCGCGGTCCGGTACAGGTGCCGTTCCACCTTGTCCGGGTCCAGGGTCAGCCCGCCCCGGTGGCCGTCGCGCTTGCCGTACCGGCTGACGATCAGCGCGGCCACCCCGGAGACGTGCGGCGACGCCATCGAGGTGCCCTGCAGGTACGTGTAGTAGCCGCACACCCCGGCCGACGTGCACTCCTTGAACACGTACGACTCGGCGTCCGGCACGATGTTGCCGTCGGCGTCGACCGCGCCCTCTTCCTGCAGCACGTGCAGCGGGTACGACGACAGGATGGTGTTGTCGTAGGTCCGGTGGGTCGGCGTGCCGTAGCCGTCGCGGAACCAGCCACCGGGCGCGGCGACCGAGATCTCCTCAGTGCCGTAGTTGGAGTAGTCCGCCTTGGCCTTTGACGGGCCGAGCGCCGACACACCGATCACGTGCGCGCCTTCGACCGGCAGGTCCCAGCAGGTGTCGTTGTCGATGGTGCGCAGCCGGGGGGTGCCGCCGTAGTTGGGGCTGGATGAGTCCGGGCGGGGGTCGCCCAGGTCCTCGTGGTTGTTGCCGAGCGAGCCGACCAGGGTGACGCCCCGCTTGTGCGCGTACCGCAGTGCCCGGTTGACCGCCTCGATGGTGGCTCGCTGCGACGCCTGCTCCTCGGCGGAGTCGGCCGGGTTGTCCAGGCAGTTGTACAGCCACGGGTCGATGTAGAACGACATGTTGACCACGTCGATGCCGGCGTCACCGGCGTAGACCAGGGCGTTGACCACCGAGTCGAGGAAGAAGTAGCCGGAGTCCTGGCCGCCCTTGAGTGCCACCAGCGTGACGTTGGGGGCGACGCCGGACAGGCCGAAGCGGTTGGCGGCGGCGCCGATGGTGCCGGCGACGTGGGTGCCGTGGCCGCTGTCGTCCCGATCGACCGGGTCCAGGCAGGACTCCACCTCACACGGGCCGTCGATGTCGGGGATGTCGGGGGCGAAGTTGCGCGACAGCGAGTAGCTGAAGTTGGGCTTGAGGTCCGGGTGCTGCCCGTCGACGCCGGTGTCCAGGATGCCGACGGTGACCCGCCGGTCGCCCGGCTCGACCCGGCGTGACTTGTCCGCCCGCATCATCGGCAGGCCCCACAGCTTGTCGTCCAGCGGGTCCATCCGGGTGCCGCGCCGCCCGGCCGCCCCGGCGGATGCCGCGCCGGCGATGCGGTGCTCCTGCTCCACCGCGTCGAAGCGCTGGCGTGGCGCGTACCCGATGGCCCGCTTCTCTGCGGCGCCGAGCAGCGCGGGAGCGGCGGCGACCTTGGCGGCGAACTCGGCGTCGTCGGTGACGACCTGGTACATGCCCACGTCGGCGGTGCTGCCGGTGACGGTGCCGCCGGCAGTCTCGATGGCCGCCATCGCCTCGGCGGCGCCGGTGCCGGCCTCAGCGACCACCGTGTACTCGGTGACGTCACCTGCGGCGTCGGGGGCGGCGGCGGCCGGTCTGGCCGGTACGGCGCCCAGCAGGGCCAGCGCGGTCGCGGTCGCGACGGCGCCGGCGGTGAAGCGTCTGCTCACCACATCATCCCTTTCTTGGAGTGTGCCGGTTTCACAATGCAGTTGGACGGCGACTCTTCGCGGTCCTGGGAGGTACTGTACCGCCGGTTGATCTCGAGGCGGACCGCCAGTTCGGTCCGGAGTGCTCTGCCGGATCCTCGCTGGACACCCAGGGGGGAGGTGCGCCGCCACGCCTTTGCAGTCTACAGTGGCTCGAACAAACTGCTTGTCCTGACCCTGGCGGCTCGGCTCGCGGCCGCGGATCCTGATCGAGGAGTCGACAAGGGGCGCGGCGTTCGGGGCCGCCGGAGCCACACTGTTCGTGGCGATTCTGATGGTGATGTTCGGCCGCGACCCGGCCTGGCACATGGCACCGGCCGGCTACCTGATCGCGGTGCCGGCCGGCGCGGTCATGCTGCTGATGCAGGGCCAGGTCATGACGGACACGACGCAGGGGGACCGGCCGTCCGGGGTGCTGCGCAACGACCGCAGGGCCGCACTGGTGAGCATGGCGTTCAGCCCGATCGTGACCGGCGTGCTCGCCGGGCTCGTGCTCAAGCTCGTGGTCAGACCCGCCGACAATCCGCCCGTAATGGCCACGGCCTTCACGCTCGGCGTCGGTGCGGCGATCGTGCGAGGTGCCCGAGCGGCCTGGCTGCACTTCACGATCGCACGTATCTGGCTGGCTGCGCGCAGCCCGCTGCCGTGGCAACTGACACGTTTCCTCGATCAGGCGTACGAGTCACGACACAAGGGACTGCGTCGGGTGGGCGGTGTGTACGAGTTTCGGCACCGGTTGCTGCGGGAGCGTCTGGCCCACCGCTGGGAGAACGAGCATCCCGAGCCCGTACGCCGTGACGGGCGCCGTCGATGGTGGGTGGCCATGACGGCCGGCTGCGCCCTGGTGGTGACCGCGGGCGCGGTCGGAGCCACCGCCGGTCCGACCCGGACCACGCCCACCGTCGCGTGTGACGCGGTGGCCGCCCACCGGCCGGTCGAAGCCCCCGTGCCGGTCGCGCTGCACCGCACCGGCTGTGTCCTGCGAGCGACGACGGACGTGATCACCAACTATCGCGACAAGATCGACGCCGACACCGGCGAGCCTGGCCATGGCAGCACCGGGCGGCTGGTCGGCCCGGTCCGCGATGGTGGCCTGGCCGACCTCATCGTCGAGTGCCACCGGATCCGCAGCGCGTCGGACACGCCCTCGTTCGCGCTCGTGCGGGCTGGCCGGCCGGGCGGCTACCAGGCGTGCCGGACGTTTCAGCAGCGACCGGGCCGGTTGGTGGCCACGATCTGGCACAGCGAGATCCGCCGCGGCGACCAGCTGTGCGTGCTGACCGACGAGCGGCGTACCGCGCTGATCCAGGTCGTCGAACCGCCGACTCCGCCCCGACCCCGGATGGTGGTCGACGTCACGGTCTGGGCGGACCGGTGAGGCCCGGGTGACCTACCTCTGCGGGCACCGCGGGTGGCCTCGTCGTCGCGCCGGAGCAGCGCCGGTTCAGTGCGTCTTGCCGAGTCGCCAGTAGCCGGTGAAGCTGATCCGGCGCTTCGGGACACCGATTTCCACCAGATGACGGCGGGCCCCGGCGGGCAGGGCCTGTTCGCCGGCGAAGTAGGCGGACACGGTGGTCGGACTGTCGGTCGTCCAGGCCTGCACCGCGGCGAGCGCGAGGCTGCCCGGCCGGGCCTCGGCCGGGCGGGGCAACCAACGGACCTCGAACCCGGCGGGCGCGTCGACCGGCTGGGTGTCAGCGGGGTCGGGGATCTCGACCACGGCCAGACCGGTGGCGTCGCGTGGTAGATCCCGCAGGATGCCGACGATCGCCGGCAGCG